>NZ_CBCRZG010000007.1:0-191499 GCF_965137015.1 Tsukamurella hominis
GCTCACGGGGGTGGTGATCGCGGGACGCGCGATGGAGTACTCGGGGGAGGCTCTGAGCGCGGAGATCATGACGGCGGCCTCCCTGGCCGAGAAAGCAGCGGCCAGGGAGGTCCACTCGATCGCCACTGAGTTCTATCCGGACCTGGAGATCTGGGCCGAATACACGGGGGAGGCGGAGCGATGACGGACGACTGCGTGGTCGATCCCGTGACGGTCGAAGCACAGTCCAAGGCGCTCGCCGATATCGCGAGCGCGGTGAATGCAGTGGGCTCCGCAGCATCGCTCCGCGTGGGCGACGGCGACTACGGTGCCGCATTCGGGTGGTTCGCGTCCATCGTCAACAAGCAACTAGCCAGCACCGAGGACGTCATCAAGCGCCACGGCGGCGAGATCGAAACGCACCTGGAGGAGTTCCGCAAGAACATCAGTGCGACAAGGCGAACCGATCAGAGCGGTGCGACGGCACTGACCGAGACGGCGGAACGATGAGCGACGATGACGGCGCGCTCAAGACCGTCGAGCGCGGCGTCGCGGGGATCCCGATCGCGGAATCAGCGGTCGATGTCGTCAGCGCAGCCGCTGATGCCTTGGATGGGGAGGCGAGCGGAGCCAGCGGCCTCGCAGGCGTTGTGGGCCTTGCTGTCGAGGGCAAGGCGGTGGTAGAAGATCCGATCGGATATTTCGCTGCAGCTGGCGTGGGATGGGTCATCGAGCACGTTCCGCCACTCAAATCGTCGTTGGACGCTGTCTCCGGCAATCCGGAGACCATCAAGCAGACCAGCGAGGCGTGGACGGAGACCGTCGGAAAGCCGATGGCTGCCGTCGCGGAAAAGGTGAGCGCCGCTGCGTCGGCGACGACGTCGGGCTGGACCGGCACCGATGCCGATGCGTATCGCAAGGCCACCACGTCGCTGTCCACCATCAGTGACGTGCTCGGCAAGGCGGCCACTCGAAGCGCCAGTGGGTTGGCGACAGCCGGGGCGCTCGTCGTTGAGGTGCGCAACACGATCCGTGATGAACTGGCGAAGCTGGGAGCGTGGGCCGCGGCCACCATGGTCGTGGCATCGGCGGCATCGGTGCCCACCGGGGGAGGATCCGTGGTCACCGCGATGAACACGATCCTGATGCGGGCCGGGATGCTGGCACAGAGGTTCGCCGCGCTGCTGCAGCGGCTGACGACGAAGCTCGAATCCCTCGCGGACAAGTTCTCCGCGTTGGGTACCGCCGCACAGGCGCTGCGCCGCGCGAGCACGAGCATCGACGGTGTCGGGACGACGGTCACGTCCGCCGTATCCGACGGCGCCACGGTCCGGACGGCGCTGTCCATCCTCGATTCGGGCCCGGTGACAACGTCGGCGACCGAGTGGGGCTCGACAGCAGTCGTCAGCGCGCTGAAGGTGGCCGGCGACAACTGGAAGGCGACAGCGGCCACGACGCCGAAACAGTCGTGATGGTGCAGGATAGCGGGGTGACTTCCGCAGCTGCACGTGATCTGGTCATCCTCGACGTCCCGGCCGAGGCGCAAGCCGCCCACGCGCGGCTCCTGGGCGCCGAGCCGGCCGAGATCCTCACCGCGGGTGCCATCGACGTCGCGGTCGGCGCACCGTCGTGGGCGAGCGCGTCGGGTCTCCTCGTCGCGGCGGACGACGCTGCCGTCGCCGCGAAGCTCGCCGAACGCCGAGGATTGACCCTGACGGACGTCGGCACCGGATTCGCCGGTCCCGCAGACGGACTCGCCCTCGGTTACGCCGGCCCGACGGTGCCCGGCGCCGCGCCCGACGCCGAGATCACGGGCGTCGACCACGTCGTGCTCACCTCGCCGAATCGCGACCGGATCATCGCGACGCTGTGCGGCCGGCTCGACTTCGACCTGCGCCTCGACCGGGTGCAGTCGTGGGGCGTGCACCAGCTGTTCTTCCGCCGCGGCGACCTGCTCGTGGAGGTGGTCCTGCAGGAGGGCGAGGGCGTCGACCCCGCCGGCCCGGACGCGCTGTGGGGACTCGCCTGGCGCACCGTCGACGCGGACGCGACGCACGCCCGTCTGACCGACCACGGCATCACCGTGAGCGATGTGCGCCGCGGCGCCAAGCCGGGCACGCGGGTCGCGACGATCAAGGACCCCGCACTGGGCGTCCCGACGATCGTGCTGGAGCAGTCCTAGCCGAGCCGGGACGCGGCGGCACCGTCGAGGTACCAGACGGTCTCCTCGGAGCCGTGCGCACCGGCGCAGGGCCAGTCCTCGGGCGACGCCCCGCCGACCCCCTCGGCCACCGCCTCGGCCTTCTCGGCGCCGGAGACGAGCAGCCACACGCGGCGCGCGGCGGCGACCGCCGGCAGGGTCAGCGTGAGGCGCCGCGGCGGCGGCTTGGGGGAGTCGCGCACCGAGACCACCACGGCCTCCGTCTCGCGGACCGCGTCGGTGTCGGGGAAGAGCGAGTTGATGTGGCCCTCTCCGCCCATGCCGAGCAGGTGCACGTCGAAGCGGGGGACCGTACCCTCGCCCGCCGCCACGGCGTTGCCGCGGGCGGCGGCGTTGTCCGCCAAGCGCTTCGCGTACACGCGGGCGGCCAGCTCGCCGTCGCCGCTGAACTCGTCCGAGGCGGGGAAGCGGTAGACGTTCGCGTCGGGGATCGGCACGTGCCCGAGGAGCGCGTCCTCGGCCTGCAGCACGTTGCGGTCGGGGTCGTCGCCCGCGACGAAGCGCTCGTCGCCGAAGAAGACGTCGATCCGCGACCAATCGATCACCCGCTCCCGCAGCGCCGCCGAGAGGGCGTTGCCGTTGGTGCCGCCGGTCAGCACGATCGAGGCGAAGCCCCGCTCGGCCTGCGCCTGCTCGATCACCGCGACCAGGTCGTCGGCGGCCGCCGCGACGAGGGCGTCGGCATCGTCGAACGTGCGAACGGTGGGCTCGGTCATCAGGGCATCTCCGATCGGTCCACGTCGGACACGCCGCCCAACGCCGTGTAGTAGATGTCGTCGTCGTCGAGGCGGCGCAGCTCCTCCGCGAGGCAGTCCGCCACGTCGCGCCGGCGGATCGCGACGCGCCCGTCGGGCTGACCCGGCCGCACGAGGACGGCGGTGGAGTTCTGGTCGAACTCCAGGCGCAGCGGACCGCTCGCGCGGTCGAGCTGCACTTCGAAACTGCCGGCGCGGCGCCGCACGGGCACGCCGAGCTGTGCTCGTAGCCAGCCCGCGAGCAGGTCGATGCCGGGGCTGTTCGACGGTCCCGTCACCACCGCGGACGTGATCGGCTCGAACGGCGGCTGGTCCAGCGCCGACGCCAGGAGCGCGCGCCACGGGGTGATCCGCGACCACGCGAGGTCCGAATCGCCCGGCGCGAAGCCGTCGCGGCGCCGCGCGAGCACGGCGACGGAATCGTCGGACGCGGTGGCATCGGTGATGCGGCGGGTCGCGAGCGCGCCCACCTTGTCGGCGGAGGGCACCGCGGGTGCGGCGCCGGGCCACCAGGCGACGACGGGCGTGTCCGGGAGCAGGAAGGGCACGATGACCGAGGCGCCGTGGTCGGCCAGCTCGCCGAACAGGCGCAGCACCACGACCTCCGACGCGCCGGCGTCGCCGCCGACGCGGATCTGCGCGTCGAGCCGGGTCCGCTCCGCGCGGGGGCCGCGGGCCACGACGATGACGCGGCACGGATGCTCGCGCGACGCGGCGTTGGTGGCCTCGATGGCGCTCTCGGTGGGCTCGCCCTCCTCGGCGGAGATGATGAGCGTGAGCACGCGGCCCAGGGTGACCGCGCCGCCCGATTCGCGCAGGCGCACGAGCTTCTTCGAGACGTCCTGGGTGGAGGTGTCCGGCAGATCGAGAATCATGGGCGCCGCCACGTCCTTCCGGTCCGGGCCAGCATCTTCTCGGCCGAGTCCGGGCCCCACGTCCCGGACTCGTACTCCTCGGGCCGGCCGCCCTCGGCCCACAGCGCGAGCACCGGGTCGAGGATCTTCCAGGACAGCTCGACCTCGGCGTTCACGGGGAACAGCGAGGGCTCGCCGAGCAGGACGTCGAGGATCAGCCGCTCGTAGGCCTCGGGGGAGCTCACCGTGAAGGCCTCGCCGTAGCTGAAGTCCATGTTGACGTCGCGGACCTCCATGGAGCTGCCCGGCACCTTGGAACCGAACCGGAGGGTCACGCCCTCGTCGGGCTGCACCCGGATGACGAGCGCGTTCTGGCCCAGTTCCTCGGTCATGGTGTCGTCGAAGGGCAGGTGCGGCGCGCGCTTGAACATCAGCGCGATCTCCGTGACGCGGCGCCCGAGCCGCTTGCCGGTGCGCAGGTAGAAGGGCACGCCCGCCCACCGCCGGGAGGCGATCTCGACGGTGATCGCGGCGTACGTCTCGGTGGTGGAGGTCTCGCTGAAACCCTCCTCCTGGAGCAGGCCCACGACCTTCTCACTGCCCTGCCAGCCGGGCCCGTACTGGCCGCGCGCGGAGGTCTCCGCGAGCGGCTCGACGGGCGAGGTGGCCGAGAGCACCTTGATCTTCTCGGCCTGCAGCTCCGCCGGGTGGAAGCTGGTGGGCTCCTCCATCGCGATGAGCGCCATCAGCTGCAGCAGATGGTTCTGGATCACGTCGCGGGCGGCGCCGATGCCGTCGTAGTAGCCGGCGCGGCCGCCGAGGCCGATGTCCTCGGCCATGGTGATCTGGACACTGTCCACGTAGTGGCTGTTCCACGTCGGCTCGAACAGCTGGTTCGCGAAGCGCAGCGCCAGGATGTTCTGCACCGTCTCCTTGCCCAGGTAATGGTCGATCCGGAAGACCGACTGCTCGGCGAAGACGTCGTTGACCACCGCGTTGAGCTTCTGCGCGGACTCGAGATCGTGCCCGAAGGGCTTCTCGATCACCACGCGCCGCCAGCCCTCGGACTGGTCGGCCAGGCCGGAGCGCTTGAGCTGCTCGCACACGGTGGGGAAGGCGTCCGGGGGGATGGAGAGGTAGAACGCGGTGTTGCCGCCCGTGCCCCGCTCGGCATCCAGGTCCGCCAGCGCCGCCGAGAGCCGGTCGAAGGAGTCGTCGTCATCGAAGGCGCCCTGGACGAACCGGATGCCCTCGGCCAGCCGCTCCCACACGTCGTCGCGGAACTCGGTGCGCGAGTGGGCCTTCGCGGCCTCCCGCACCGTCGCCGCGAAGTCCTCGTCGGTCCACGGGCGGCGGCCGAAGCCCACCAGCGAGAAGCCGGGCGGCAGCAGGCCGCGGTTGGCGAGGTCGTACACGGCGGGCATCAGCTTGCGCCGGGACAGATCGCCCGTGACGCCGAAGATCACCAGGGACGAGGGCCCCGCGATCCTCGGCAGTCGACGATCGCGGGGGTCCCGGAGCGGGTTGGTCCAGGTCACCGGGGCTTAGGCCCCGGTCTTGAGCTGCTCGGCGGTCGCGTCGAGCAGCTGCTGCCAGGCCTGCTCGAACTTCTCCACGCCCTCGGTCTCGAGGAGTTCGAAGACGGAGGGCAGATCGACGCCCGCGCCCTGCAGGTCGGCGAAGACCTGGGCCGATTCCTCCGCGCGGCCGATGATCGTGCCGTCGGTGACCGTGCCGTGGTCGGCGAACGCCGCCATCGTGGCGCCGGGCATGGTGTTGACGGTGTTCGGGGCGATCAACTCGGCGACGTACAGGGTGTCCTTGTACGCCGGGTTCTTCACGCCCGTCGACGCCCAGAGCGGGCGCTGCACGTTCGCGCCCTCGATGGCGGCGAACCGGGCGGCGCCGAAGATCTCCTCGTAGGCGGCGTAGGCGAGGCGCGCGTTGGCGAGGCCGGCCTTGCCGCGCAGCGCGAGCGCCGCGTCGGTGCCGATCGCGTCGAGCCGCTTGTCGATCTCGGTGTCCACGCGGGAGACGAAGAACGAGGCGACCGAGTAGATGTCGGCCACGTTCCGGCCGGCGGCGGCCGCCGCCTCGATGCCGTCGAGGTAGGCGTCCATGACCTGGCGGTGGCGCTCCACTGAGAAGATCAGCGTCACGTTCACCGAGATGCCCTCGGCGATGACGCGGGTGATCGCGGGCAGCCCGGCGAGCGTGGCGGGGATCTTGATGAGCACGTTCGGCCGGTCGACGATCTTGTGTAGCTCGATCGCCTGGGCGACGGTGCCCTCGGTGTCGTGCGCGAGGCGCGGGTCGACCTCGATCGAGACGCGGCCGTCGACGCCGCCGGTCTTCTCGAAGACGGGGGCCAGCACGTCGCACGCCGCGCGGACGTCGTCGGTGGTGACGGTGCGGATCGTCTGGTCGACGTCGGCGCCGCGGGCCGCGAGCTCGCGCACCTGCTCGTCGTACTCGGTGCCCTTGGACAGCGCCGCCTGGAAGATCGCCGGGTTCGTGGTGACGCCGGTGACGGAGTCCGTCTCCGGGAGTTCCGCGAGCTTGCCGGACTGGATCAGGCCGCGCGAGAGGTCGTCGAGCCAGACGGAGACGCCGGCCTCGTAGAGAGCGGCGAGATTCGGGTTCTGAGCCATGGTGTGGTTATCCCTTCAGGTTGGCGAGGGACTGCTCGGCCTTCTGGGCCACGTTCTCGCCGGTGAATCCGTACTTAGCGAACAGGACCTTGTCGGAGGCGGACTCGCCGAAGTGCTCGAGCGAGACGACCTCGCCGAAGCCGCCGACGATGCGCCACCAGGACTGGGCGATGCCGGCCTCGACGGCGACGCGCGCCTTCACCGACGGCGGCAGGACGCTGTCCTGGTACGCCTGGTCTTGGGCGTGGAACCACTCGACCGAGGGCATGGAGACGACGCGCGCCTTGATGTCCTTCGCGGCGAGCAGGTCGGCGGCCTGCAGTGCCAGCTGCACCTCGGAGCCGGTGCCGATGATGATCACGTCGGGGGCGGCACCGTCGGCCTCCTTGAGGACGTAACCGCCGCGGGCGACGCCCTCGGCGGACGTGCCGGGCAGGATCGGCACGCCCTGGCGGGTGAGGATCAGGCCGGTGGGGCCGTTGCCGCCCGTGCGCTCGAGGGTGGCCTTCCACGCCGCGACGGTCTCGTTCGCGTCGGCGGGGCGGACCACGTTCAGGCCCGGGATGGCGCGCAGCGCGGCGAGGTGCTCGACCGGCTGGTGCGTGGGTCCGTCCTCGCCGAGGCCGACCGAGTCGTGCGTCCACACGTAGATCGGGTCGATGTCCATGAGCGCAGCGAGGCGGACAGCGGGGCGCATGTAGTCCGCGAACTGCAGGAAGGTGCCGGCGTACGGGCGAGTCTTCCCGTGCAGCACGATGCCGTTGAGGATCGAGCCCATCGCGTGCTCACGGATGCCGAAGTGCAGCGTGCGGCCGTAGGGCTGCGCGTTCCAGTCCTCGGTCGAGATCGACGTGGGGCCGAAGGAGTCGGCGCCCTTGATCGTGGTGTTGTTCGAGCCCGCGAGGTCGGCGGAGCCGCCCCACAGCTCGGGCAGGGTCTGCCCGGCGGCCGCGAGGAAGGCGCCGGAGGCGGCGCGGGTCGCGATGGCCTTGTCGTCGACCGACCAGGTCGGCAGCTCGGCGTCCCAGCCCGCGGGCAGGGTCCCGGCCTCGAGCCGGTCGAGCAGCGCCTTGCGCTCCGGGTTGGCGGCGGCCCACGCGTCGAAGCGCACGTTCCACGCCTCGTGCGCGGCCTGGCCTCGCTTCACCAGCTCGCGCGAGTGCGCGATGACCTCGGGGGCGACGTCGAAGCTCTTCGCCGGGTCGAAGCCCAGGATCTCCTTGACCGCGGCCACCTCGTCGGCGCCGAGCGCCGAGCCGTGCACGCCGCCCGTGTTCATCTTGTTCGGAGCGGGGAAGCCGATGACCGTGCGCACGATGATGATCGACGGCTTGTCGGTGACGGCCTTGGCGGCCGCGGTGGCCTCCTCGATCGCCGTGACGTTCTCGCCGCCCTCGACGTACTGCACGTGCCAGCCGTACGCCTCGTACCGCTTCGCCACGTCCTCGGAGAGGGCGATGTCGGTGTTGTGCTCGATGGAGATCTTGTTGTCGTCGTAGAAGAGAACGAGGTTGCCCAGCTGCTGGGTGCCCGCCAGTGACGAGGCCTCGGAGGTGACGCCCTCCTCGATGTCGCCGTCGGAGGCGATGACGTAGATGAAGTGGTCGAACGGGCTCTGCCCGGGCGCGGCGTCCGGGTCGAACAGGCCGCGCTCGTAGCGCGAGGCCATCGCCATGCCCACCGCGGACGCGAGGCCCTGGCCCAGCGGGCCGGTGGTGATCTCGACGCCCTTGGTGTGGCCGTACTCGGGGTGGCCGGGGGTCAGCGAGCCCTCGGTGCGCAGCGCCTCGAGGTCGCCCAGCTCCAGGCCGAAGCCGCCCAGGTACAGCTGCGTGTAGAGCGTGAGGCTCGAGTGGCCGCAGGACAAGACGAACCGGTCGCGGCCGATCCAGTGGGTGTCGGACGGGTCGTGCACCATGAGCTTCTGGAACAGCGTGTAGGCCAGGGGAGCGAGGCTCATGGCGGTGCCGGGGTGGCCGTTGCCGACCTTCTGCACCGCGTCGGCCGCCAGCACCCGGGCGGTATCCACCGCGCGCGTGTCGAGATCGGTCCAGTCGGCGGGGTGATGCGGAGTGGTGAGGGTGTGGATCTCGGCGGTGCTGGTCACGGCTGGCGGACTCTCCTGGTCGTGGGTGCGTGCGTGCTCAAGTGTGAACCCTACTCGGCGGCGACGCACGGTCTGCGGAAACTACCGGGTAGGTCGACGGGCGGGCGTCGCCCCGCTCGGTGGCGGCGAACCCGATTCGGTGACGCGGGGCCGGAGGACTACCATGGCTCGTAGTAGATGGGGTCGGCGCCGGTCGCGGACCCGCGGCGGGGCAGGTGCCCCACCGCCCGCGGTCGGTCAGCCCCGATCGGGGAGGAATGTCAGTCCGGCTGCGCCCGGACCCGTCAGGAGAGAGTGCGGCACAGATGGTTTTCAAGGGCGGGCACGGGACGAACACCCCAGACGCTCGCTCGGCGGCCGCGCCGGTCCCCGCGTCGTTCGCCGGCCGCGCCGGCCAGACGGTCCTCGCCTACATCGCGCTGACCAAGCCGAAGGTGATCGAGCTCCTGCTCGTCGCCACCATTCCCGTGATGCTGCTGGCCGACCGCGGCCACGTGAACCTGCCGCTCATCCTGTCGACGCTGTTCGGCGGCTGGCTCGGCGCCGCGTCGGCGAACACGCTCAACATGGTCGCGGACGCCGACATCGATCAGAAGATGAAGCGCACGGAGCGCCGCCCGCTCGCGCGGCACGCGGTGCCCGTCCGGCACGCCCTGATCTTCGGCATCGTGCTGGCGGTGGCCTCCTTCGCCTGGCTGTGGTGGCGCGCCAACCTGCTGGCCGCCGTGCTGGTGCTGGTCACGATCGCGTTCTACCTGTTCGTGTACACGATGCTGCTCAAGCGGCGCACCTCCCAGAACGTGGTCTGGGGCGGGGCCGCGGGCTGCATGCCCACGCTCGTCGGCTGGGCTGCCGCCACCGGCACCATCGAGTGGCCGGCGATCGTGCTGTTCCTGGTGATCTTCTTCTGGACGCCGCCGCACACCTGGGCGCTCGCGATGCGCTACAAGGAGGACTACAAGGCCGCCGGCGTCCCGATGCTGCCCGTCGTCGCGCCGGAGACCACCGTCGCGCGACAGATGGTCTGGTACACCTGGGCCACCGTCATCACGACGCTCGTGCTCATCCCCGCCGCCGGCCTGGTCTACGCGGTCGCGGCGGCGCTCTGCGGCGCCTGGTTCCTCTACGCGGTGCACAAGCTGTACTCGCAGACCAAGGCGGGCCAGGAGATCAAGCCGCTCAAGGTCTTCCTCCAGTCGAACAACTACCTCGCGGTGCTGTTCTGCGCGCTCTCGGTGGATTCGATCCTCAACTACAGCACCGTCTGGCAGCTGCTCGGTCACTGATGGCCGCCTCCTCGCGCGACCTCTGGCCGCTGATCTTCGCCGAGCGCGCCGCGCTGGCGGAGGACCTCGGCGCCCTCACCGACGAGCAGTGGTCCACCCCGTCGCTCTGCGCGGGGCTGACGGTGCGGGAGGTCCTGGCCCACCTCACCGCCGGGGCGTCCGACAATCCCGTCGTCTGGTTCGCGGGCGTCCTGCGCAACCGCTTCGACTTCGACGCCAACGTCGCGCAGCGGCTCGCCAAGCGACTGGGCGACGCCCCGGCGGACACGCTGCGGCAGTTCCGCGGTGTGCGCACCAGCCGGACGAAGGCGCCCATTCCCGTCGCCGCGATGCTCGGGGAGATCGTGGTGCACGGCGAGGACATCCGTCGCCCGCTCGGCATCGTGCGCGCGTACCCGGCGGGCGTGCTCGAGCGCGTCGCGGCGTTCTACGCCGGATCGGACCTCATGCTGCCGTCGGCGACCCGGGCCCGCGGCCTGCGGCTGCGCGCGACCGACGGCGCCTTCGCCGCCGGCGAGGGCCCGGAGGTCGCCGGGCCCACCGTCGCGCTGGTCATGGCGCTGACCGGGCGCGACGACTACCTCGCCGAGCTGACCGGCCCGGGCCTGGCGGAATTCGCCTCCCGCTGAGCCGCCCGGCGATCAGGCCTGCGCGATCCCCAGCGCCGCGGTCACCGTCGCGCGGACGCGCCGGTGCACCTCCTCCGGCGACGAGGCGTCGAACTTGCCGTCGAGGTGCAGGAACGCCAGCCCGTGCACCAGTGCCCACACTGCCGTCGCGGTGTCCTCGGAATCCGACGCGGCGCCCTGCAGGGTCCGCCCGATCAGCCCCGTCAGGTAGGCCTTGATCATGTCCACCGCCTCGACGCGGTCCGGGTCCGTGCCGCAGGGCTCGGCGAACATCGCGCGGAAGAGCCCGGTGCGCTGCAGCGCGAAGTCGACGTAGGCGATCGCGATGTCGGCCAGGTCGTCCGGGCCCGACGGTGCCGGCGACGCGGCGGTCAGGGCGGCCGCGAGCTCGCGGTAACCGACGGCCGCGACGGCCGAGATCAGGGCGCCGCGGTCGGGGAAGTGGCGGTAGGGCGCGGCGGTCGAGACCCCCGCCCGCCGGGCGACGGCGCGCAGCGACAGGTCGGTGGCACCGCCCTCCTCGTCGAGGATCTCGACGGCGGCGCCGACGAGCGCGCCGGGCAGGTCGCCGTGGTGGTAGGTGGTGCTCATGCTGATCAATCTACCCCAGTGTTGACACCGCTTACATGTGGATCTAGTGTTAGCACCGCTCACACGATGTGAGCGATGCTTACACTGTCGCGAAAGGCGCCCGATGTCCGACCTGTTCTCCCCGCTCACGCTCCGCTCCGGCGCCGTCCTGCCCAACCGCATCGCGAAGGCCGCGATGGAGGAGGGCCTCGCGGGCGCGGAGCAGGCGCCCGACGGGCGCACCGTCGAGCTGTACCGCCGCTGGGGCGCCGGCGGCACCGGCCTGCTCATCACCGGCAACGTCATGGTCCACGCCGAGGCGCTGACCGGGCCGGGCGCGATCGTCCTCGACGCCCGCTCGCCGCTGCAGCCCTTCCGCGCCTGGGCGGCGGCCGCCACGGAGAACGGGGCGAGCGTCTGGATGCAGATCAGCCACCCGGGCCGGCAGATCCAGAAGGACATGCCCGGCGTCGTCTGGGGGCCGTCCGCGAAGTCCGTCGATCTGGGCAGCGCCCTCTCGAGTCGGTTCGCCACGCCGACGGCGATGAGCGAGGACCAGATCCGCGCCACCGTCGCCCGCTTCGCCACGACCGCCCGTCGGGCGGAGGAGGCCGGATTCGACGGGGTCGAGGTTCATGCCGCGCACGGCTACCTGCTCTCCCAGTTCCTCTCGCCGCTGGTCAACACCCGCACCGACCAGTGGGGCGGTTCGCTCGAGAACCGCGCCCGTCTCCTGCTCGACGTCGTTCGCGCGATCCGGGCCGAGGTCTCGCCCGGCTTCGCCGTCGCCGTGAAGCTCAACTCCGCCGACTTCCAGCGCGGAGGCTTCGACGCCACCGACGCTCAGGCCGTGATCGCGATGCTCGCGCCGCTCGGCGTCGACCTCGTCGAGGTGTCGGGCGGCAGCTACGAGAGCCCCGCCATGACCGGCCGCGCGACCGGCCCCGCGGCCGACGGCCGCCCCGGCGACGCCCGCAGTGTCGCGCGCGAGGCCTACTTCCTCGAGCTCGCCGCCGACCTCGCGGTCACCAGCGAGATCCCGCTCATGCTCACCGGCGGCATCACCCGCCGCGAGACCGCCGAGGCCGTCCTCGCGGAGAACGTCGCCGTCGTGGGCATCGGGACCGCGCTGTCCGTGACCCCGGACCTGCCCGCCCGGTGGCGCGCGGGCGACGGCACCGTCGGTGCCCTGCGTCCCGTGACGTGGAAGAACAAGCCCCTCGCGTCCATGGCCTCGATGGCGCAGGTCCGCTACCAGCTGCGGCGCATGGCCGCCGGGAGGGACCCGCGCCCCGCCGTCCTGCCGGCGCTCGCGCTGGTCCGCGACCTCGCCGTCGTGCGGCGGGCCCTCGGGCGGTACCGCCGCTGGGTCGCCGCGCGTCCGGCCGACGGTGCCGCGCTCACCGCGGCCGCGATGTCAGGGGAGTAGCGCCACCGAGCCGGTAGTCCGGCGCGCCTGCAGGTCCGTGTGGGCGCGTCCGGCCTCGGCCAGCGGGTACGTCGCGCCGACGGTGAACCGCAGCGAGCCGTCGCGCAGGCCGTCGAGCACCGCGCCGCTGCGCCGGGCGAAGTCCTCGGCCGTCGCGACGTGATGGGCCAGGGTGGGGCGCTGGACGAACAGCGAGCCCAGCGGGTTGAGGCGCTGCAGGTCGAAGGGCGGCACGGGGCCCGACGCCGCGCCGAACAGCACGACGATGCCCTTGTGCCGGGTGGCGAGCAGCGAGGCCTCGAAGGTGTCCTTGCCCACGCCGTCGTACACCGCGGCGACGCCCACGCCGTCCGTCAGCTCGCGCACCCGGGCGGCGACGTCCTCGTCGTAGCGCAGCACCTGCCAGGCGCCCGCCTCGCGCGAGAGGCGCTCCTTCTCGTCGGTCGAGACCGTCGTGATCACGCGGGCGCCCAGCGCGGTCGCCATCTGGGTCACGAGCAGGCCGGTGCCGCCCGCGCCGGCGTGCACCAGCACGGTGTCGCCCGCCTGCACGGGGTGCGAGTCGTGGGTCAGGTAGTGGGCCGTCATGCCCTGCAACAGGACCGACGCCGCGACCTCGGGCGCGACCCCGTCGGGCACCGCGACGGTGCGCTCCGCCGGCACGGTCACGAGCTCCGCGTAGGAGCCGGGCCCGTCGCACCACGCGACGACGTCGCCCACCGCGCGGTTCGTGACGCCCTCGCCGAGCGCGACGACGGTGCCGGAGCCCTCACTGCCCGGGACGTACGGCAGCGCGGTGGGGTACATGCCCTCGCGGAAGTAGGTGTCGATGAAGTTCACGCCGATGGCGCTGGTGCGGACCAGCACCTGGCCCGGTCCGGGCACCGGGTCCGGAACCTCGCCGTAGGTCAGGACTTCCGGGCCGCCGTGTTCGCTCACAGTGATCGCACGCATGTGACGTTCCAACCCCCGGGGCGCTGGGCTATTCCCGCGGTGTCCGTAGGGTGAGACGCATGCGCTCACTCGTCTACTACGTCGCCGTCTCCCTCGACGGCCGGATCGCCGGTCCCGCAGGCCAGTACGACTTCTACCCCGTCGACGAGGAGTACTCGCGGCAGATGAACGAGGAGTGGGGCGACGGGCTGCCGACGGGCCTGCACGAGGCACTGGGCATCACGCCGCCGCTCACCAAGTGGGACACCGTGGTGATGGGGCGCGCGACGTACGCGCTGGGCACCGACATGGGCGTGAACGACCCGTATTCGCACCTGCGCACGATCGTCTACTCGCGGTCGCTGGACGCCGCGGACTTCCCGGAGGTCGAGGTCGTCGCCGACGACCCCGTCGCGCACATGCGGGCGCTCAAGCAGGAGGACGGCGGCGACATCTGGCTGTGCGGCGGCGGAAAGCTGGCCGCGACGCTCGCACCCGAGGTCGACCGGCTGGCGCTGAAGATCTACCCGGTGACCGCGGGCGACGGCATCCCGCTGTTCGCGGGCGGCTTCGCCCCGCAGCAGTGGAAGCTCGTCTCGCACCGCGCGTTCGACATCGGCGTGATCCTGGCGCAGTACGAGCGCGTCTAGCCGGCGTTCGGCCCGGAGGGTTCTAGCGGGACGACGCCCGGTACCCGGCCATCCGCTCATGGTGGCCGGGCTCCGTGGTGGCCTTGCTGACCAGCTCGCGGTCCCACTCGGAGGTGTCGAGGCCGGCCTTCTCGGCCGCGTCCTTCGCCTGCGCCGGGTTCGCGACGATCTGGTCGCCCATGATCCCGTCGCCGCCGACGAGCGTGATGCGCACGCCCTCCTCGCCCATGTTCTGCAGCACGGCGGTCGCCCCGTCGTGCTGGGCGGCGAAGCGCTTCAGGCGGGAGACGACGTTGCCGGGTGCCTGGTCAGTCATGCCGCCACCTTATCGGGCGTGCCGTCGGAGGCGCGCAGCACCCGCGCCCGCATCAGCCGGTAGAGGATGGCGGTCTCGGTGATCACCGACATCGCGCCCGCCACGTGCAGCACCACGAGCAGCGCGGGGACGCCGGTGAAGTACTGGACCACGCCGATGAGCGACTGCGCCGCGACCACCGCGAAGACGATCTTCAGGCGTCGCCGGACGGCCTCGCTCGACGGCCCGCGCGCGACGAGCACGGCGACCCACACCAGGATCGCGACGTACAGCGCCACCAGCAGGCCGTGCGTCAGCGACAGCGCGGGGATCGACACGTCGAGCCGGTCGATGGCCTTCGGATTGGTGCGGTCGCCCGCGTGCGGGCCCGCGGCCGTGACCACGACGCCCGCCGCGAGGACGAACGACATGACCACCGCGGAGGCGGCGACCAGCCGGCGGGCGCCGGCGGGCGCCGCCTCGATCTCGACGCCGTCGTCGGGTTCGCCGACCTTGGCGTACAGCGTGGCGGCGATCCACACCATGGCGCAGGAGACCAGCATGTGGGCGCCCACGACCCACCAGCGCAGCCCGGTGAGCACGGTGACGCCGCCGAGGATGCCCTGGGCGAAGGTCGAGAACGGCAGGATCCAGGCGTAGACCAGGATCTCCCGGCGCCGCCGCGCGCGGGTTACGGCCAGCACGATCGCGATCGACGTGGTGACCACGATCCACACCGCGATCTGCCGGTTGCCGAACTCGATGGCCTGGTGCCACCACGGGACCTCGTCCTGAGGAATCGGCAGCAGGGAATCGTCGAAGCACTTGGGCCACGTGGGGCAGCCCAGCCCGGAGCCGGTCACGCGCACCACCGATCCGGTGACGGCGATCAGCGCCTGGGCGAGCAGCGCGGCGAGCGCGATCCGCTGCTGTGCCTTCACGCTGGGGAGCGGCAGGCGGTCGACGAGGCGCAGGAAGAGCTGGTACACGCCGATCATCGTACGTGGGCGCCGCGCGGCTACTACGACCTGTAGTGGTTAACCGGTGAAGCGGAACAGGCGGACGGCCAGAGCGGAACCGACGACGCCCCACGCGGCGAGCACCGCCAGGCCGAGCCAGTCGACGGCGCCGAGCGTCGCCGCCCGGGTCAGCGCCTCGGTCAGCGCGCCGGACGGGGACAGTCGCGCGAGGAGCACCACGGCGTCCGGGACGTGCTCGCGCACGACGACGAGCGAGGCGATCGCGCCCATCACGAACCACAGCAGGTTCGCCAGCGCGAGCACGACCTCGGCCTTGAGCGTGCCGCCCAGCAGCAGGCCCAGCGAGGCGAAGGCGAAGACGCCCAGCGCGAGGATCGGCACCCACAGCGCCAGCCCGACGGGCTCCGGCCGCCACCCCAGCGCGAGGCCGATCCCACCCAGGACCACGGCCTGCAGGATCACCACGATCACCACGGCGAGGGTCTTGCCGCCGATGACGCCCCACCGCGGCAGCGGCGTCGCGCCGAGCCGTTTGAGTGCGCCGTAGCGCCGGTCGAAGCCCACGGCGATGGCCTGGCCGGTGAACGCCGTCGACATCACCGCCACGGCCATCACGGCCGGGACCAGGGAGTCGATGCGGGTGGCGTCCCCGCCGATCGGCAGCACGGCGAAGCCGACGAGCAGCGCGATCGGGATGAACATGGTGAGCAACAGCTGCTCGCCGTTGCGCAGCAGCAGCGTGAGCTCCATGCGCGTCTGCGCCGCGAGCATCGCGGTTGGGCGCGCGGCCTCGGGGTTCGGCAGGAAGGTGCCGGGGGCGAATCGGGGCTCGGTTCGGGTCACGTCATCCCCTCAGGTCGCGGCCGGTCAGGTCCAGGAAGACGTCCTGCAGGGTCCGCGTGCCCACCCGCAGGTCCGTCAGCAGGGCGCCCTGCGCCGCGAAGTGCGCCGCCGCGTCGGCGATCACCGAGGGGGTCACCTCGGCGCCGCGCACCACGTAGACGGAGCCGTGCGCGTCGGTGCTGTCCACCGTCGCGGTGAAGTCCGTGCCCAGCCGGGCGGCCAGGGCCGCGGGGTCCAGGCCCGACGGTGCCGTCACCCGCAGCTCGTGCTCCGCGCCGTGGCGCGTGAGCTCCTCGGGCGTACCGTCGGCCACCGCGCGGCCGCGGTCCATGATGACGACCCGGTCGGCGAGGGCCTCCGCCTCGTCGAGCAGGTGCGTCGTGAGCAGGACGGTGACGCCGTCGCGGCGCAGCGCGGAGACGAGGTCCCACACGAGCAGCCGCGCCTGCGCGTCGAGGCCGGCGGTGGGCTCGTCGAGGAAGACCAGCTCGGGGCGTCCGACGAGCGCGCACGCGAGGGACAGCCGCTGCTGCTGGCCGCCGGAGAGCCGGCGGTAGCTGACGTTCACCACGTCGGTGAGCCCCAGCGTGGAGAGCAGCCAGTCGGGATCGAGGGGATTGGCGGCGTACGCGGCCACGAGCCGCAGCATCTCGCCGGTCTTCGCGCCGGGGTAGGCGCCTCCGCCCTGCAGCATGACGCCGATCCGGGGCTTGAGGCGTGCGGCGTCGGCCACCGGGTCGAGGCCGAGGACCTCGATGCTGCCGGAGTCGGGCGAGCCGAAGCCCTCGCACATCTCGACGGTGGTGGTCTTCCCGGCGCCGTTGGGCCCGAGCAGGGCGAGGACGCTGCCGCGCTCCACGGCGAGGTCGAGTCCGTCGACGGCGACGACGTCGCCGAATCGCTTGGTGACGGAGGTCGCGGACAGTGCGGGCACGGGAAGTCAGACTACCGGGCCGGTGCGGCGGCGCCGTTCGCGGTGGCGGGGCAGCTCGAACGCCAGGTAGACGGCCAGCGCGACGATGACGACCGTCGACATGCCCGCCTTGGCGATGACGTAGGGCTCGATCTCGCCGCCGTTGGGCATGAGCATCACCGAGATCACGCTGGAGACGATCACAGCGGCCAGGCGGAAGCCGGGCGCGGTGGCCCACGCGGCGAGCGGCACGATCGCCCACAGCAGGTACCAGGGCTGCACGACGGGGAACAGCAGCACCAGCGCCGCCATCGAGATGCCGAGCGAGCCGACGGGGTGGATCCGGCCGGACAGGGTGGCGATGAGCATTCGCAGCACGATCACGGCGGCGAGCGCGGCGGCGATCGGCCGGGTGATGGCGAGGATGGCCGTGGTGTGGTCGCCGAGGCCCAACAGCACCCCGACCTGCCCGGTCCCGAGGCCCAGCACCGTCGGGATGGAGAGCCAGGAGCGGACCTTGTTGGCGGTGCCGAGGGTGCCGGCGTCGAGCCAGCCGTAGCCCAGGCCCGTCGTCTGGCAGACCGCGACGACCACGATCACCAGTACGACCACCAAGAAGACCGCGGACGTCGCGAGCGCGACGAGGGTGCGGCCGGCGTTCGGTCTCCACTCCGCCAGGGCGGTGCGCCAGTCGCGCAGCCGGCCGCCGATGTTCGGGAAGCTGCCGCCGAGCCGCCGCGCGAGGGCCATGCCGATGAAGCCGAGTGCGAGCACGGAGGTGATCTTGATCAGCCCGGACAGGGCGATCATCGCGGCGCCCGCCGTGAGCAGGCCGCCCGCTCGGGTGGGGCTGAAGCCGTTCAGGAACTGAAGTCCGGAGTCGATCGCGCGCAGCGCCCACTCCATGCCGACGAGCATCATGCCGAGCATGAGCGCCTCGTTGTGGATGCCCGCGATGAGATGGAAGATGACCAGCGGATTCGCGGCGCCGAGCCACAGCGCGGCCACCTCGTTCACGCCGCAGCGGCGCGCGAGCCGGGGGAGCGCCCACACGATCATCGCCACGCCGGCCAGGGCCAGCACGCGGTGCAGCACCACCCCGGCGACCACGTTCTCGCCGGTCAGCCACGTGATGCCGCGGCCGAGGTAGAGGAACAGCGGCCCGTACGGGGCGGGGGTGTCGCGCCAGATGTTCGGCACCGAGCGGGTGAAGACGTGGTCGATGCCCAGCGCCGCGGCGGGGCCGATCTTGTACGGGTCCAGCCCGCGCGCGGTGATCTCCGACTGCGCCAGATAGGAGTAGACGTCCTTGCTGAACATCGGGGGCGCGAACAGGAAGGGCAGCACCCACAGCGCGAGGATCCGGTCGAAGCCGCGGCGGGTCAGCCGGCGGGGCGGCGCGGGCTCGGCGTGCGCGTTCGGGTTGAGATAACCGATGGTGTACCTGCGCAGCAGCACCCACGCGATCATCAGCATGGCCGTGCCGACCATCGTCACCGTCAGCGCCGTCGACTGCATCCGGAACATGAGGCCGATGAGTCGGCGTCCGGCGATCGGGTTCTGCACCACGGGGAAGGACCCGACGCCCAGCGCGCCGAAGGCGATGAGCACGGCGCCCACGCCGCCGAAGGTCGCGATCGTGCGGACCGTCCGCTTCTCCTGGGCGTTGAGGTCCGGGTACTGCTGCTCGTCGGAGTGCAGGCGGTTCACCGTGCCGCCGGGACCGCTCGCCGCGATGCCCGACGGTGCCCCTCCGGGCTTGGTCAGGCCGAGGTAGTCCGCGAACGTGCGCACGGGAGCCGGGAGAGAGGGGGTAGCGCGCACGTCCGCAAGAGTAGACGGTGCCCCTCCTCCGGCGCGGCCGGTAGGGGCTGAGCTTAGCCTGACCTTGCTGGAAGTGCTGGACGAATTAAGAAACAATCGTGTTGTGAAATACGACCAGCACGAGACGCAGCGCGACGGGGACACCCGTGACGCCGTGGTCGGGCTGCTCATGAACCGGGGCCAGGCCACCGCGGCCGATATCGGCGAGGCCCTGGGTATCACGACCACCGCCGTGCGCCGCCATCTCGACAATCTGCTCGAGGCGGGCGACGTGACGGTCGCGCCACCGTCGGGCCTGGGCGGCCGGGGGCGGGGACGTCCCGCGAAGGAGTTCCTGCTCACGCCCTCCGGGCGGCGGCGCCTCGGTCAGGGCTACGACGCCCTGGCGGTCGACGCCCTCCGCGCTCTGCGCGAGGTCGGCGGCGAGGAGGCGGTGCGCACCTTCGCGCGGCGCCGGGCCGAGCAGGCCATCGGCACCATCAGCCCCACCGAGTCCGCGGACCCGGTGGACGGTGCCCGTAGGATCGCGGCGTCGCTCTCGGACGCCGGATTCTCCGCCGATGCCCGAGAAGTGGGCAACGGCGTCCAGATCTGCCAACACCACTGCCCGGTGTCGGAGGTCGCATCCGAATTCCCCGAACTGTGCGAGGCCGAAATTTCGGCGATCGAACAGGCGTTGGGAACTCATGTACAGCGTTTGGCCACCATCGCCAATGGTGACCGCGCATGCACCACCCACGTGCCCCTCGAGCGCGTGGTCCGCGAGCAACCCGCTAAGGAGCTTCGATGACAACGGTCGAGAACGGCCCGCTGTCCCAGGAGGAGACCATTGCGTCCCTGGGCACCTACGGCTACGGCTGGCACGATTCCGACGCCGCCGGCGCCTCGGCGCAGCGCGGCCTCTCCGAGGCCGTGGTCGCCGACATCTCTGCGAAGAAAAACGAGTCCGAGTGGATGCTGCAGCAGCGCCTCAAGGCCCTGAGCATCTTCGAGAAGAAGCCGATGCCCTCCTGGGGCAGCGACCTCGACGGCATCGACTTCGACAACATCAAGTACTTCGTGCGCTCCTCGGAGAAGCAGGCCGAGTCCTGGGAGGACCTGCCCGAGGACATCAAGAACACCTACGACAAGCTCGGCATCCCCGAGGCGGAGAAGCAGCGCCTCGTCGCCGGCGTCGCCGCCCAGTACGAGTCCGAGGTCGTCTACCACTCGATCCGCGCCGACCTGGAGGAGAAGGGTGTCATCTTCATGGACACCGACACCGGTCTGCGTGAGCACCCGGAGCTCTTCGAGGAGTACTTCGGCTCGGTGATCCCCGCGGGCGACAACAAGTTCTCCGCGCTGAACACCGCCGTGTGGTCGGGCGGCTCGTTCATCTACGTGCCCAAGGGCGTCCACGTGGACATCCCGCTGCAGGCCTACTTCCGGATCAACACCGAGAACATGGGCCAGTTCGAGCGCACCCTGATCATCGTCGACGAGGACGCCTACGTGCACTACGTCGAGGGCTGCACCGCGCCGATCTACAAGTCGGATTCGCTGCACTCCGCGGTCGTCGAGATAATCGTCAAGAAGGGGGGCCGCTGCCGCTACACGACCATCCAGAACTGGTCGAACAACGTCTACAACCTGGTCACCAAGCGGGCCAAGGCCGAGGCCGGCGCCACCATGGAGTGGATCGACGGCAACATCGGCTCCAAGGTCACCATGAAGTACCCGGCCGTGTGGATGATGGGCGAGCACGCCAAGGGCGAGGTGCTCTCCGTGGCCTTCGCCGGCGAGGGCCAGCACCAGGACACCGGCTCCAAGATGGTGCACTTCGCGCCGAACACGTCGAGCAACATCGTCAGCAAGTCGGTCGCCCGCGGCGGCGGCCGGGCGAGCTACCGCGGCCTGATCCAGATCAACAAGGGCGCGCACGGCAGCAAGTCCACGGTGAAGTGCGACGCGCTGCTGGTCGACACGATCTCCCGCTCGGACACCTACCCGTACGTCGACATCCGCGAGGACGACGTGACGATGGGCCACGAGGCCACCGTCTCGAAGGTCTCCGACGACCAGCTCTTCTACCTGATGAGCCGCGGCCTCACCGAGGACGAGGCCATGGCCATGGTGGTGCGCGGCTTCGTCGAGCCCATCGCCAAGGAGCTGCCGATGGAGTACGCGCTCGAGCTGAACCGCCTGATCGAACTGCAGATGGAAGGGTCCGTGGGCTAGTGAGCAACACTCTCAACGAGGCCGTCGAGGCCCACCCCGTCGCCAACAAGGGCGAGCTGTTCACGTCCTTCGACGCGGCCGCCTTCGAGATCCCCAGCCACCGCGACGAGGCCTGGCGGTTCACGCCGCTGCGCCGCCTCAGGGGGCTGCACGACGGTTCCGCGCAGGCCGACGGTGCCGTGACCGCCACCGTCGACGCGACGCCCGAGGGCGTGACCTTCGAGACCGTCGCCAAGGGCGACGAGCGCCTCGGCCAGGGCGGCACGCCGTTCGACCGCGTCGCGGCGCAGGCCTTCACCTCCATGACGGAGGCGTTCGTGCTGACCGTCGCCAAGGAGGCCGAGGTCGCGGAGCCCGTCTTCGTGCGGATCGCCGGACCGGGCGAGGGCAAGACGGCCTTCACCCACGTCCAGGTGCGGCTCGAGCGGCACGCCCGCGCCGTGGTCGTGCTCGATCACACCGGCTCGGGCACGGTCGCCGAGAACATCGAGATCATCCTCGGCGACGGTGCCGCGCTGCAGATCATCGACGCGCAGGACTTCGCCGACGACGCCGTGTGGGTCACCCAGCACCACGTGCGCGTGGACCGCGACGCCCACGTCCGGCACTTCGCGGTGCAGCTCGGCGGCGAGCTCGTTCGCATGACCCCGCGCGTGCAGTTCGACGCCCCCGGCGGCAACGCCGAGCTGTTCGGCCTCTACTTCGCCGACGACGGGCAGCACCTCGAGCAGCGCCTGCTGGTCGATCACTCGGTGCCGAACTGCAAGTCGAACGTGGTCTACAAGGGCGCGCTGCAGGGCGATCCGTCCTCGAAGCTGCCCGACGCGCACACGGTGTGGGTCGGCGACGTGCTGATCCGCGCCGAGGCCGAGGGCACCGACACCTTCGAGCTCAACCGCAACCTGGTCCTCACCGACGGTGCCCGCGCCGACTCGGTGCCGAACCTGGAGATCGAGACCGGCGAGATCGAGGGCGCGGGCCACGCCAGCGCCACCGGCCGGTTCGACGACGAGCAGCTGTTCTACCTGCGCTCGCGCGGCATCCCCGAGGACGAGGCCCGCCGCCTGGTCGTGCGCGGCTTCTTCCAGGAGCTGATCGACCGGATCTCCGTCCCCGAGCTGCGTGAGCGGCTCTCCGCAGCCATCGAGAACGAACTCGCCACCGCCGGCGTCTAAGACTGATAGGGAATCATTGTGTCCACTCTGGAAATCCGTGATCTGCACGTCAACGTCGTGCAGGCGGACGAGAACGCCGAGCCGATCCAGATCCTCAAGGGCGTCGACCTGACGATCAACTCGGGCGAGACCCACGCGATCATGGGCCCCAACGGCTCCGGCAAGTCCACGCTGAGCTACGCCATCGCCGGCCACCCGAAGTACGAGGTGACCAAGGGCTCCATCACCCTCGACGGCGAGGACGTCCTCGCGATGACCGTCGACGAGCGCGCCCGCGCCGGCCTGTTCCTGGCTATGCAGTACCCCGTCGAGGTGCCCGGCGTCTCCATGTCGAACTTCCTCCGCTCGGCCGCCACCGCGGTCCGCGGCGAGGCCCCCAAGCTGCGGCACTGGGTCAAGGAGGTCAAGGAGGCGATGGGCGAGCTGTCCATCGACGCGCAGTTCGGCGAGCGCTCGGTCAACGAGGGCTTCTCGGGCGGCGAGAAGAAGCGCCACGAGATCCTGCAGCTGGGCCTGCTCAAGCCGAAGTTCGCCATCCTCGACGAGACCGACTCCGGTCTCGACGTCGACGCCCTGCGCGTCGTCTCCGAGGGCGTGAACCGCTACGCCGAGCGCGAGCACGGCGGCGTCCTGCTCATCACGCACTACACCCGCATCCTGCGGTACATCCACCCCGAGTTCGTCCACGTCTTCGTGAACGGCCGGATCGTGGAGTCGGGCGGCTCCGAGCTGGCCGACGAGCTGGAGGAGAACGGCTACGTGAAGTTCACCGAGGCCGTCGGAGCATGACCGCCTCGGTGAAGTCCGCCCTGGACATCGACGCGATCCGCGCCGACTTCCCGATCCTTGCCCGCACGGTCCGCGACGAGAAACCGCTGGTCTACCTGGATTCCGGCGCCACCTCGCAGCGCCCGCGCCCGGTGCTCGACGCCGAGTGGGAGTTCCTCACCACGCACAACGCCGCCGTGCACCGCGGCGCGCACCAGCTGGCGGAGGAGGCCACCGACGCCTACGAGGACGCGCGCGCCGCGATCGCGGAGTTCGTGCGGGTCTCGCCGGACGAGCTGGTGTTCACCAAGAACGCGACCGAGTCGCTGAACCTGGTGGCGTACACGCTGGGTGACGACCGCTCGGCCGCCGTCCTCGGTGGGCACCGCCTGCGCGAGGGCGACACCGTCGTCGTCACCGAGCTGGAGCACCACGCGAACCTCGTGCCCTGGCAGGAGCTGTGCCGCCGCACCGGCGCCACGCTCAAGTGGTACGGCGTCACCGACGAGGGTCGCATCGACCTGGACTCGCTGGAACTCGACGAGTCGGTGAAGATCGTCGCGTTCACGCACGCCTCCAACGTGACCGGCGCGATCGCGCCGGTGCCGGAGCTCGTGGCGCGCGCCCGCGCCGTCGGCGCCCTCGTGGTGCTCGACGCGTGCCAGTCGGTGCCGCACAGCCCCGTCGACTTCGCGGACCTCGACGTGGACTTCGCGGCCTTCTCGGGCCACAAGATGTACGGCCCGTCCGGCGTCGGCGTGCTCTACGGCAAGCGCGAGCTGCTCGCGCAGCTGCCGCCCTTCATCACCGGCGGCTCGATGATCGAGACCGTCACCATGGAGGGCTCGACCTACGCCGCGCCGCCGCAGCGCTTCGAGGCGGGCGTGCCGATGACCTCGCAGGTCGTGGGCCTCGGTGCCGCCGTGAAGTACCTCGGCGGCCTCGGCATGGCCGACGTCGCCGCGCACGAGCACGCGCTCGTGGGCGCCGCGCTCGATCGCCTCGACGCCATCGAGGGGCTGCGGATCGTCGGCCCGACCGAGAACCGGGACCGGGGGAGCGCCGTCTCCTTCGTGGTCGACGGCATCCACGCGCACGATCTCGGGCAGGTGCTCGACGACGAGGGCGTCGCCATCCGCGTCGGCCACCACTGCGCGTGGCCGCTGCACCGCCGGTTCGGCGTGGCCGCCACGGCCCGCGCGTCCTTCGGCGTCTACAACACGCCCGCCGAGGTGGACGTGTTGGCCGACGCGATCGTCAAGGCCCAGAAGTTCTTCGGGGTGATCTGATGCGCATGGAGCAGATGTACCAGGACGTGATCCTGGACCACTACAAGCACCCGCACGGCCGCGGGCTGCGTGAGCCCTTCGAGGCCGAGGTCCACCACGTCAACCCCACCTGCGGCGACGAGGTGACCCTGCGGGTGCACCTGTCCGACGATCACGAGGCTGTCGTCGACGTCTCCTACGACGGCCAGGGCTGCTCGATCTCGCAGGCCTCCACCTCGGTCCTCACCGACCAGGTGATCGGCGAGCCCGTCGGCGAGGCGCTGAAGATGCTGCAGTCCTACACGGAGATGCTGCAGTCCCGGGGCCAGATCGAGGGCGACGAGGACCTCATCGGCGACGGCATCGCCTTCGCCGGCGTCTCGAAGTACCCCGCGCGCGTCAAGTGCGCACTGCTCGGCTGGATGGCGTTCAAGGACGCGCTGTCCCAGATCATCGACTCGGAGGAGAAGACGGCATGAGCGAGAACACTGCTGAGGCCGCCGGCACCGCGGCCGACCCGGCGCAGGCCGGCGACAACCCGCTGAACCTGCCCACCCTGTTCGACGTCGAGGAGGCCATGCGTGACGTGGTCGACCCCGAGCTGGGCATCAACGTGGTCGACCTGGGCCTCGTCTACGACCTGCGGGTCGACGACGACGCCGCGGTCACCATCGACATGACCCTGACCTCGGCGGCCTGCCCGCTGACCGACGTCATCGAGGACCAGACCCGCGCCGCGCTGGTCTCGTCCGGCCTAGCCACCGACGCCAAGATCAACTGGGTCTGGATGCCCCCGTGGGGCCCGGACAAGATCACCGACGACGGCCGCGAGCAGCTGCGCGCCCTGGGCTTCACCGTCTAGAAACCGCCGGCGATGCCGCTGCGCAACAGGATCGACCCGTGGGGCCGGATCGTCGCCGATCCGGCCCGCGGTGCTTTCCTGGGCAACCGCGGGATCCTGCACGACGAGACCGGCACCATCGTCCGCGAGCACGCGAACGCCATGTGGATCGCGTGCCGGCTCGACTTCAACGGCCGCTACCGCTCGCCGCGAGCCCCCGAGCCCCGCAAGTACACCCAGCTCTTCCTCTTCGACGAGGCCACCGCCTATGCCGCCGGGCACCGCCCGTGCGGCGAGTGCCGCAACGCCGACTACCGCGCGTTCAAGCGGCTCTGGGCCCTCGCGAACCCCGACGTCGAGAACACGCCGAAGGCGATGGACCGGGCGCTGCGCGCCGAGCGCCGGACCGGGAACGAGCCCGTCACCGCGCCGCCGCCCGACGGTGCCGTGGTCGCCGACGGCACGCACGCCTTCCTCCGCCGGCACGGCGCCTGGCTGCGCTGGAGCTTCCAGGGCTACACCCCGGCCGCACCGGCGGGTGAACTTCGCCTGCTCACCCCGCCGTCGATCGTCCGCATGCTGGAGATCGGCCTGCCGGTGACCGCGCACCCCTCTGCGGGCTGAGCGCGCGTCACACTGCCGCGAGCGCCAGCCGCGCGTGCGCGCGGACGTCGGCGTCGGAGTCCTCCAGCGCGGCGGTGAGCGCGGCGGCGACCGCCGGCACCTCCGGCCACGTCCGCAGCGTCAGCACGGCCGCCTTCCGCACATCGAGGTGCGGGTCGCCGAGGGCGGACTCGAGCGCCGCGACGGCACCGTCGGGTCCCAGCGCGACGGCGCCCCGCGCCGCCCCCTGCCGCACCTGCCACGCCCGATCGGCGAGGCCGGCACCGAGCAGGTCGAGGTCAGTGGCATCGCCGAGCACGCCCAGGGCCTCGAAAGCCGCGGCCCGGACCAGCGGGTCGTGGTCACCGGCGAGGCCGCGCACCGCATCGACACCGCCGCGACCCACGGTCGCCAGGCCCGCGGCCACGGCGATCCGCACCTCCCGGTTGGCGTCGTCGGTCGCGGGCGCCAGCGCGGCCCAATCGTCGTGGGAGACCAGCCCGCTCACGCCCACCACGCGCACGCGATGGTCGCCGTCGCCGAGCAGGGCGGCGAACTGCTCCGCCGTCCCGGCCTTGAGCGAGCGCAGGAGGTTGCCGACGGCCGCCCGCACCACGGCGTCCGCCGAGCCGAGGAACTCGACGAGCCCATCCGCCGACGGCAGCACCTCCACCAGCTCGATCAGACCCGCGGCGGCCGTACGCCGGACCGCGGCGTCCGCGTCGCCGAGCGCGGCGACGAGGGGAGCGAGGAAGCCGTCGGGCGCGCCCTCGACGAGGAAGGACACCGCGCTGCGCCGCACCGTCGTGTCCGGATCGGACAGGAACGGAGAGAGTTCCGCGACGGAGGGGCCGTCCAACACGAGCAGTTCGCGCAGCCGTGGCGACACCGCGGGCACCGAGGCCGGCCGTTCGGCCGCGGCGGGGATCGCACCGATCGGCGCCACCGCCAGCGGCCCCAGCACCTCGACGGAGGCCGATGACCCCGGGATGTGGTCGAACTCGTCCACCGCCACCACGTACGGCGCCACCGGGCGGGTCAGGAACTCCATCTCGCCGTCGGCGCCCAACCGCAGGTTCAGGTGCCGGCCCCACCGCTCGTCGTCGCGCTCCGGCAGGTCCGGGCGGTCGTGGTAGAGCCCCCACCGGGATTCGGTGCGCGCCAGCGACGCCTTCGCCGCCATCTCCGCGCAGTCCCGGATGAACGAGACCTCCACACAGCGCATCAGCTCGTGCGGCGTCCGCGCGCCGAGGCCGTCCACCTCGCCGCGCATCCGCTCGAAGGTCTCGATCGCGATGGTCAGCTTCGGCGCCGTCTTGGGCGGTGCGATGTAGTCGTTGACGAAGCGGCGCAGCTTGTACTCGACCTGGGGCTGTGGCGGACCGTCGGGCCTGCGCGCCGGGCCGTAGATCAGCTCGTGCGCGGCGGCGACCTGCGACTCCAGGCCGTCCGCCACGGGTGTCGTCGTGCGCGCATGCCGCACCGCGTCCGCCCCGGCGAGCTCGCCGAAGACGAAGGCGCCGATCATGTAGTTGTGCGGGACGCACGCCAGGTCGCCCGCCGCGTACAGCCCCGGCACGGTGGTACGGGCGTTCTCGTCGACCCACACGCCGGACGCGGAATGCCCACCGCACAGCCCGATCTCGGAGACGTGCATCTCGATGTCGTGCGTGCGGTAGTCGTGGCCGCGGTTGGCGTGGAAGGTGCCGCGCGTCGGTCGCTCGGTGGTGTGCAGGATCGACTCCAGCTCGCCGAGCGTCTCCTCCGGCAGGTGCGAGACCTTGAGGTAGATCGGCCCCCGGGCGGAGTCGATCTCGGACTTCACCTCGGCGATCATCTGCCCGGACCAGTAGTCCGAATCCACGAAGCGCTCGCCCCGGGCGTTCACCTGGTAGCCGCCGAACGGGTTCGCCACGTACGCGCACGCGGGCCCGTTGTAGTCCTTGATCAGCGGGTTGATCTGGAAGCACTCGATGCCGCTGAGCTCGGCGCCCGCGTGGAGCGCCATCGCGTAGCCGTCGCCGGCGTTCGCCGGGTTCTCGTAGGTGCCGTAGAGGTAGCCCGACGCGGGCAGGCCCAGCCGGCCGCACGGCCCCGTCGCCAGCACCACGGCGCCGGCACGGATCTCGACGAATTCACCCGTCCGCGTGTTGAAGGCGACCGCGCCCACGGCCCGCCGCTCGGTCCCGCTGCCGGTGGTCAGCACCCGCACCGGCATCACGCGGTTCTCGATCCGGATGCGCTCGCGCATCTTCTTCTGCCGCAGCACCCGGTACAGCGCCTTCTTCACGTCCTTGCCCTCGGGCATCGGCAGCACGTACGAGCCGGAGCGGTGCACGCGGCGGACGGCGTACTCGCCGTACTCGTCCTTCTCGAACTTCACGCCGTACCGCTCGAGGCGCTGGATCATCGCGAAGCCGCGGGTCGCCGTCTGGTAGACGGTGCTCTGGTTGACGATGCCGTCGTTGGCGCGGGTGATCTCGGCGACGTAGTCCTCGGGCTCGGCCTTGCCGGGAATGACGGCGTTGTTCACGCCGTCCATGCCCATCGCCAGCGCGCCGGAGTGCCGCACGTGCGACTTGTCGAGCAGCAGCACGTCGGCGCCGGCCTCGGCCGCGGTGAGTGCCGCCATCGTGCCGGCGGTCCCGCCGCCGATCACGAGCACGTCGCAGTCCAGGCGGGTGCGGTCGGCGATCTCGGGGATGTCCATGGAACTCCTGATACTGGTCAGCGGTCGGTGAGGGCGTCGACGACGCCCGCGCGCAGGGCGGAGGCCGACGGTGCGCGGCGCACGTCGAAGGACGCGCGGACGGTTTCGCCGCGGCGGCCGAGGACGACGATGCGGTCGCCGAGCAGGATCGCCTCGTCCACGTCGTGGGTGACGAAGACGACGGTGGCGGGGTGCGCGTCGAGGGTGCGCAGCAGCAGCCGCTGCATGTCGCCGCGGGTCTGCGCGTCGAGGGCGCCGAAGGGCTCGTCCATGAGCACGGCGCGGGGCGCGCCGGCCAGGCCGCGGGCGAGCTGGACCCGTTGCCGCATGCCGCCGGACAGCTCGCGGGGCAGGTGCTTCGCGTAGGCGGTCAGCCCGACCTCGGCGAGCCACCGCCGGGCCTCGTCGGCGCGACGGTGCCGCGCCACGCCCCGCAGCGCGAGCGCGAGCCGCACGTTGTTCTCGACGGTGCGCCACGGCAGCAGGGCATCCTCCTGGAAGACCATGGCGCGGTCGCGATCCGGGCCGGTCACGGGGGCACCGTCGGCGAGGACGACGCCGGCGTCGGCGCGGAGCAAACCGGCGAGCGCGCGCAGCACCGTCGACTTGCCGCAGCCCGACGGGCCCGTCAGGACCAGGCGTTCGCCGGGCTCGACGGTGAGGTCGAGCGCGCGCACGGCGGTCGCGCCGCGGTAGCCGAGGTCGACGGCGTCGAGCCTCAGGCGCAGCCCGTCGCGCTGTGCGGGCGGGCTGACCGCCGGGGCGCTCATCGGTCGCCCCGCGGCAGCCAGCGGGTGACCCGGCGGCCGGCCAGCTCGATGACGGCGGAGGTGAGGAAGCCGAGCACGCCGATCGTCAGCATGCCGACGAAGACCGCGGGGTAGTCGACGAGCGTGTACGACTGCCACGTGCGGTAGCCGACGCCGAGGCGCCCGGAGATCATCTCGGCGGAGACGAGGCAGATCCACGCGACGCCCACGCCGACCGAGAGCCCGGAGAAGACGCCGGGCAGCGAGCCGGGGAGCACGACCCGCCACAGCACCGCGAGGTCGCCGCCGCCCTGGGTGCGAACGGAGTCCTCCCACACGGTCGGCAGGGCGCGGACGGCGTGCCGCACGCTCACCGCGATGGGGAAGAACGCGGCCGTCGCGGTGATCGCGACCATGCCCGCCTCGGACGACGGGAGCAGCAGGATCATCACCGGGACCAGGGCGATCGCGGGGATGGGCCGGACGAGCTCGATGAGGGTGCCGAAGGTCAGCTCGGCGGCGCGGGAGCGGCCCAGCGCGACGCCCGCGGCGATCCCGAGCGCCGCGGCGACCGCGAAGCCGGTGCCGATCCGGATCAGGGACTGGGCGAGGTCCAGCCAGTACTCGCCGGTGCGGACCGACTGCGCGAACCGCTCGGCGACGGCGATCGCCGACGGGAGCGTGTCGAACCGGATCCAGCCGAGCGCCACGTGCTGCGTGGTGAGCAGTTGCCAGACGCCGATCGCCGCGGCGACGACGGCCACCCGCACCGGCCAGGCCGGGAGCACGGCGCGGCGGGCGGGAGCGGCGGCGGGCCGCCGGAGCGCCGCGGCGGGGAGCGAGTCGAAGGCGGTCACCGTCGGGCCTCCTCGAGGAGGGCGCGATACTCGACGGGGACCGCGCCGGGGTGCTCCGCGCGGTAGCGGTCACGGGCGTCGGGGCCGGCGAAGGGCACGAGCGTCGCGCCGTCGCGCAGCCACAGCGAGTGGTCGGCGTACCAGCGGGTTCCGGTCAGCGCGTCGGAGACGTACGCGGCGCGGACCTTCCGGTCGGTCGTGGCGAGCGTGCGGATCAGCGCCGTCGCGTCGGGGACCGCCTCGGTGGCGTCGGCGCCGTCGAACCAGATCTCCGCGGTGGGCCTCGGCGCGGGAGTGCCCGCGTCGTACTGGAACCCGCCGCGCGCCGCCTGCGCCGCGGCCAGGGGCTTCGGGTCGACGAACCGGTCGACGTCGAGCGGTGTGCCGAATTGGCCGATCGACTGCAGGTACCCGATGTCGCCCTTGAGCGCTCCGAGGAGCGGGGCGGCGAGCGTCGGGTTGGGGTCTGTGCCGCCCGGGCCGTTGTACTGGTAGACGACCTCGGCCGGGAGGCCGCTGGCCTGCGCGACGTCCTGCGCGGCCTGCAGGGGGTGCTCGCGCTGGAAGTCGGTGGCGTCGAGCTGCGCCTCGAGGAAGGCGCGCACCACGTCCGGGTGCGACGCCGCGTACTTCCGGTTGGCGACGACCCCGTGCAGCGTGGGCGTGTTCAGCTCGCCGCCGTCGTAGAGGAGGCGGGCCTTGCCCTGGCGAACGAGGAGTCCGGGCCAGGCGACGAACTGCGCCAGCGCCTGGACCTGGCCGGATTCGAGCGCGCTCGCCCCGACCTGCGGCTGCTGGTTCACGACGGTGACGTCGCCGACGGCGATGCCCGCGCGGCTCAGCGCGGCGACGAGGGTGCCGTGCCCGGCGGAGCCGACCGACGCGGAGACCTGCTTGCCCCGCAGGTCCGCCAGCGAGCGCAGCGGCGAGCCGGGGGAGACCACCACCGAGTTGAGGGCGCCCCGCGCGCTCGACCCGGTCACCGAGAGCATCGCGGTCTCGGTGTCGGGGCTCGACTGCGCTCGGGATCCGTTGATGAGCAACGGGTAGTCGCCCATCGAGCCGATCTGGATCTTGCCCGCCAGCATCCCGCTCGTGATCGGGGCGCCGGTGTCGAAGTCCTGCCAGTCCACGCGGAACTTCCCGACCCCGGCGAGGCGCTTCTCGAGGAAGCCCTTGGCGCGCAGCAGGGTTCCGGCGGTCACGGTGTTGATGGTCTTGGACTGGTAGCCCACCACGAGGGTCTGGGTGGACTCGTCGGCCGCGGGCTCGAGGGAGCAGGACGCGAGGGCGGCGGCGGTGGCGGCGACGACGGCGATCGCGCGCAAGGTGGGTGTCATGACGGGGTTCTCCGGGCTGGGGACGGGGCTATCGCAGGAGGTAGGGCATGTTGACGGTGACGGCGCCGGTCGGGCAGCGCGCGGCGCAGGGCCCGCAGTACCAGCACTCGTCGACGTACATGTGGGCGCGGTTGGTGCTCGGGTCGAGCGCGAGCGAGTCGAGGGGGCAGGCCTCGATGCAGATGTTGCAGCCCTCGATGCAGAGGGAGGCGTCGATGGTGACGGGAACGTCGACGCGCTGTTCGACCTGTGCCATGGGTGTTCTCCTCCGTGTCGGGGGCGGTCAGTCGCGGTGCAGGGTGCCGCGCAGGGTGATCCGGTCGGATCGCATGCGGATGTACTCGAGGTCCACCGGGCGCCCGGTGTCGAGTCCGGTGAGGCGCTCGTAGAGCAGGAGCGGGGAGCCGGTGGCGATCTCCAGGTTCGCCGCGGTGTGCGGGTCGGCCGCGGCCGCGCTGAGGCTGAAGTCGCTGCTACCCAGGCGGTGCCCCGTGACGGCCTCGATGAGCGGAAAGACGTCCTCGTTCTCGAGGTCCTGCTCCAGGAGCAGATCACCGACGTCGGAGACCAGGTAGGTGAGGTCGAGGCTGATGGGTTCGTCGTCCAGGTAGCGCAGCCGCTCCAGGTACACGGCCTCCTCGCCCGCCGGGATGTCGAGCTTCTCCGCCACGATCGGCGGCGGTACGAGCCGGGTGGCGGTCCGCACCCGGTTGCGCACCTCGCCGTGGAGGGCGAGGGTCTCGCGCAGGCCGCGGAGGCTGTCGAGCCCGTGGTCGACGGTCCGGGCGATCACCTCGGTGCCCACGCGCGGGCCGCGGCGGATCCACCCCTCGGCGCGCAGGACCGACAGGGCCTCGCGCACCGTGCCGCGGGAGACGGAGAACTGGGCGCCGAGGTCGTCCTCGCCGGGCAGGGTCCCGCGGTACGTGCCGTCGTGGATCGCCTGGCGCAGGACGTCGGCGACGATGCGCGCGGAGTCGGCGCGGATCGGGCGTTCGGTCGCTGGCATGCGGCAACGATAGGAACAGGTCGGCCGAGTCCGGGCCGGCCGGGAAAAGTGCCTCGGCGAAGGATCGGCGCCGGTGCCGCAATCCGCCGGTCCGATACCTCGAGCGGCAGCTCTCACCTGGCCTTTCGGCTCACCGAGCGGGTATTGCGCCACCCGCCGGGGGACGCCGCGGATTTGAATCTCGGTGATCGACTGGTTTCCGGACGGCCATCGCGGTCGCCCCGTGCGTCGTCACAGGTCCTTGGCGAACCAGTGGTGCGCGTACGGGTTGTCGTTGTACCGTTCGACCTCGCGGTATCCGAGTTTCCGGTACAGCCCGATCGCCTCGGTGAGGTTGCTGTTGGTGTCCAGCCGCAGGGTCCGCACGCCCGCGACGCGCGCCCGGTCCTCCAGGTCGGCCATGATCCGCCGGCCGAGCCCGAGGCCGCGCACCGACGGCGCCGCCCACACCCGCTTGACCTCGGCGAAGCCGCCGTCCTGGAAGGCGAGGGCCCCGCAGCCGACGGTCTCCTCGCGCAGCGTGGCGACGAGCAGCAGCCCCGCGGGCGGCGTGATCGCCGCGTCCCGGACCGCGCCGCCGACGCCCGGATCGAAGCCGTCCTGCAGCCGCTCGCCGAGCTCGGCGTAGTACGCCCGGGCCGCGAACCGCGCCGCCGCCGACATCGCGTCCGCCTCGTCGACCCGCACCAGCGAGGCGACGAGCAGCCGCTCCACCTCGGCCATCGCCGCGACGAGCCGCCCCCGCTGGCCGGCCGAGAGCGGATCGAGCAGCGCGTGCGCGGCGTCCTCGGAGCGGGATTCGAGCTCGGCGTACTCCGCCGCGCCCGCGGGGGTGACCCGCGCGGTCCGGACCCGGCCGTCACCGTCGTCCTGCGCGACGGTGACCAGCCCGTCCGCCTCGAGTGCGCGCAGGAGGCGGCTGAGGTACCCCGAGTCGAGATCGAGGCGGGTGCGCAGGTCCCGGATGTCGACGCCGCCGTCGGAACGGCCGATCTCCCAGAGCAGCCGTGCCTGCCCCAGCGGCCGGTCCCGCGCGAGGTACTGGTCCTGCAGCACGCCGAGCCGCTGCGTGACCGCCCGGTTGAACCGTCGTACCTGCGCCACGTCCTCCGTCATATCTCTGACTCTAGTCAGAGATATGACGGGGCGGCAACGGCCGTGCGAGGACTGCGTACCGTGGACGGCGTGCGCTATCGACCCCTCGGAACCAGCGGCCTCATCGTCTCGACGCTCGGCGTGGGCTGCAACGCCTTCGGCCGCCGGATCGACCAGCGTGCCACCGACGAGGTGGTGAACGCGGCCATCGACGCCGGCATCACCCTGTTCGACACCGCCGACAGCTACGGCTCCGGCGCGAGCGAGGAACTGCTCGGGCGGGCCCTCGGATCGCGCCGCGACCAGGTGGTCGTCGCGACGAAGTTCGGGATGGACACCCAGGGCCTCTACGGCGAGGACCACGGCGTCCGCGCGAGCCGCAACTACATCCACAAGGCGGTTGAGGGCAGCCTCCGGCGCCTCGGCACCGACTACATCGACCTCTACCAGCTGCACACGCCCGACCGGGTCACGCCGCTCGAGGAGACCCTCGAGACGCTCTCCGGCCTCGTGGCGTCCGGCAAGGTCCGCTACATCGGCTGCTCGAACTTCACCGCCTGGGAGGTCGTGGGCGCCGACTGGCTGGCCGAGACGCTGGGCACGCCCCACTTCATCACCGCCCAGAACGAGTACTCGCTCTACAACCGCAGCGCCGAGACGGAGCTCGTGCCCGCGCTCGACAGCCTGGGCATGAGCCTGTTGCCCTACTTCCCCCTCGCCTACGGCCTGCTCACGGGCAAGTACAAGCGCGACCAGGCCGCCCCCGAAGGGACGCGCCTCGCGCAGGAGCAGCACCGGCTCGAGGGCGCCGACTTCGACATCATCGAGGGCCTGCAGGCGTTCGCGGACGACCGCGGCGTCTCGCTGCTCGACGTCGCGATCGGCGGCCTCGCGGCGCAGCCCGCCGTCGGATCAGTGATCTCCGGAGTCAGCCGCGCCGAGCAGATCGCCGCCAACGTCGCGGCCTCCGAGTGGGAACCGACGATCGAGGATCTCGCCGCGATCGACGAGATCGTCGCCGCCCGCCCCACCGGGTACACCACCTTCGCGTTCTGACCCCTCGTCGTCGGGCCCGCACGTAGCCTGACGGCATGTTCGTCAATCTGGGTGTACGCGACTTCCTGAACCGGGCCGAGATCGTCTATCCCGACCGCATCGGCATGGTCGACGAGCCGGACCAGCCGGCACCGTCGTGGGGCGAGAAGTCCTACGCCGAGATGGCTGCCCTGGCCCGCGGGCAGGCCGCGCGGCTCGACGAGCTGGGCGTCCCCGTGGGCGGCCGCGTCGCGATCGTCTCCCAGAACGCCGCGCGGCTGCTGACCTCGTTCTTCGGCGTCTCCGGGTGGGGCCGGATCCTCGTCCCGGTCAACTTCCGGCTCGCGCCCGCGGAGGTCGAGTACATCGTGGAGGACTCCGGCGCCGAGGTGCTGCTGCTCGACCCCGAGGTCGAGCACCTCGCGGAGACCGTCACGGCGAAGCACGTCTTCGTCCTCGGCCGCGACGACGAGCAGATCTTCGGGCCGGCGGGCGCACCGTCGGAGCCGAGGCCGTGGGCCGGCGACGAGACCGCCACCGCCACCATCAACTACACCTCCGGCACCACCGCCCGGCCCAAGGGCGTGCAGCTCACGCACCGCAACCTGTGGCTCAACGCCACGGTCTTCGGCCTGCACGTCGCCCTCACGGACAACGACGTGCTGCTGCACACCCTGCCGATGTTCCACGCCAACGGCTGGGGCATGCCCTTCGCCGCCACGGGGGTCGGGATCAGGCACGTGGTCCTCCGCAAGGTCGACGGTGCCGAGATCCTCCGCCGCGTCCGAGACCAGGGCGTGACGATCATGTGCGCCGCGCCCGCCGTGGTGACAGCGGCGTTGGACGCCGCCGCCGAGTGGGACGGCCCCATTCCGGGGGCGGGCACCGTCCGCGTGATCTGCGCGGGCGCGCCGCCGCCCACGCGGGTGATCCACCGGGTGCGCTTCGAACTGGGCTGGGAGTTCATCCAGATCTACGGCCTCACCGAGACGTCGCCGCTGATCACCGTGAACCGCGAGCGCGCCGAGTGGGCGGGCGACGACCCGATGGAGGTCGCTCGCAGGCTCGGTCGCGCCGGCGCACCCGCGCTCGGCGTGGAGCTGCGGATCGACGAGGACGGCGAGATCCTCACCCGGACCAATCACGCGCTCACGGCGTACTGGAACAAGCCGGTCGAGACCGCCGCGGCGCTCGAGGGCGACTGGTTCCACACCGGGGACCGCGGGACGTTCGAGGACGGCTACCTCACCATCGCCGACCGGAAGAAGGACGTGATCATCTCGGGTGGCGAGAACGTCACGTCGATCGAGGTCGAGGACGCGCTTGCGCTGCACCCCGCGGTGCGCGAGGTCGCGGTGATCGGCATCCCCGACGAGAAGTGGGGCGAGCTGGTCACGGCGATCGTCGTGGCCGACGGGGTGTCCGCGGAGGAACTCATCGCGCACACCCGCGAGCACCTCGCCGGCTACAAGTGCCCCAAGCGGATCGACTTCGTCGAGTCCCTCCCGCGGACCGCCACCGGCAAGATCCAGAAGTTCGTGCTCCGCGCCCCGTTCTGGGACGCCTTGGAGCGCAAGGTGAACTGACTCAGGCGTGCCAGGCGCGGTCGCCGATGTTGTCGATCATCCGCTGCAGGGTGCGGATCGTGGTGATGAAGTCCTCGTCGGAGACGCCCGCGCGGATCTGCGCGAGGGCGGCACGGATGTCGGGCCAGGTCTCCTCGCGCCGCCGCCGGCCGGCCGGGCTGACGGTGAGCGCGCCGCCGGCGTCGTCGAGCAGGCCCGTCGCCACCAGACAGGCGACGTCGGGGCGCAGCGCGTCGTCGGTGTCGACGAAGCCGCGGTGGTACTCGACCACCTCGTCCATGCCGACGCCGTCGGGGCGGTCGGCGATGTAGTTCAGCGCCCACCACTGCGGCTGGGTGAGCCCGTGGCGTTCGAGCGTGGCGCGGATGAACGTGACGGCGGACCGTCCGGTCATGCTGGCCCAGTAGCCGATCGGTTGTCCCAGGATGCGGTCGTCCGTGTAGCTCTCCATACCTCGACGGTATTTCCTCGACGATGGTTGAGGTCAAGGCCTTCCCGGGGGTTCGCGCACCGTCGGGCGGCGCGAGGTGCGAGGATGGACCCCAATATGTAGAACACGTTCTATTGATGGAGGTTGCGGTGTTCGAGTGGTCCGACGAAGACCTGATGGTGCGGGACGCCCTGCGGGCGTTCATCGACAAGGAGGTGCGCCCGCACGTCGACGAGCTGGAGACCGGCGCGCTGCCGCCGTACGACATCACCCGCACGATGCTCCGGACCTTCGGGATCGACCAGGTCAACCGCGAGAACCTCGAGGCCGAGTTGGCCGCCGAGGAGGCGGGGGAGAAGCCCAAGGCCGGCGGCTCCAGCACGCTGGGCTCGTCGATGTTCCTCATCCTCAACGTCGAGATGGCGGGCGTGAGCCTGGGCCTCATCGGCTCGATGGGCGTCTCCATGGGCCTGACGGTGTCCACGATCAAGTCGCGCGGCACGCTCGCGCAGAAGAAGCGCTGGCTGCCCGAGCTGGTCACGATGGAGAAGGTCGGCGCGTGGGCGATCACCGAGCCCGACAGCGGCTCCGACGCCCTCGGCGGCATGAAGACGACGGTGCGCCGCGACGGCGCGGGCGGCTACATCCTCAAGGGGCAGAAGACCTTCATCACCAACGGCCCGCACGCCGACACCATCGTCGTCTTCGCCAAGCTCGACGAGGGCGACGGCACGCCGATCCGCGACCGCAAGGTGCTCACCTTCGTGCTGGACACGGGCATGGAGGGGCTCACGCAGGGCAAGGCCTTCAAGAAGATGGGCATGATGAGCTCGCCCACCGGCGAGCTGTTCTTCGACGACGTGCGCCTCGGCCCCGACCGGCTGCTCGGCGAGACGGAGGAGACGCCGGGCGGCGGCGGGGCCTCCGCGAAGGCGGGCTTCACCGCCGAGCGGATCGGCATCGCGGCGCTGAGCCTGGGCATCATCAACGAGGCGCAGCGCCTGTCGATCGACTACGCGCGCTCGCGCACCCTGTGGGGTCAGGAGATCGGGAAGTTCCAGCTCATCCAGCTCAAGCTGGCGGAGATGGAGATCGCGCGGATCAACGTGCAGAACATGCTGTTCACCGCCATCGAGGCCTCGCGCGCGGGCAAGCCGCCGACGCTGGCGCAGGCCTCGGCGATGAAGCTGTACAGCTCGCGCGCCGCGACCGAGGTGGCGATGGAGGCCGTGCAGCTCTTCGGCGGCAACGGCTACATGGCGGAGTACCGGGTGGAACAGCTCGCGCGCGACGCGAAGTCGCTCATGATCTACGCCGGCAGCAACGAGATCCAGGTGACGCACGTGGCGAAGGGGCTGTTGCGCGGCGAATGACGGTTAGCGCGACCGATACGTGGTCTTAACGCGATAAGCGTTGCGCGGCTGAATCGTTCGGTTCGATACTCGATGGATCACGCTTCACCGATCCGCCGAGAAGGAACCGCACCATGTACGCATTCGCCAGTCGTCTGCACGCCCGCTGGACGATGACGCCGCAGGAGCGCCACAACCTCCGGCTGGCGAGCACGCCGCTCGCCGTCGTCTCGGCGTCCCTCGGCTGCCATCCCCGGCACCGCTGACCTCGCCGTCGCCGACCCCCGTACGACGAAACCGGCCTGCCCTCGCTGAGCGAGTGCAGGCCGGTTTCGTGATTCAGAGCGTGATCTTCGGCGATCAGGGGATGGTGATGACCTGGCCCACGTTGATCAGGTCCGGGTTCGCGATGCCGTTGAGCTGCGCGATCTCGGTGTAGCGGTTGCCGTCGCCCAGGTACTGCTCGGCGATGGCCCACAGGGTGTCACCGGAGGCGACGGTGTGGGTGCGCGGCGCGGGAGCGGCCGGCGCCTCGGCGGCGACGGGCTCGGGCTCGGGAGCGGCGGCGGCCTCGCGGGCCGGGGCCGGCTGGTCGGTGGCGGTGTTGGAGGCCCACTTGTCGGCGTCGCCGGCGTAGACGACGAGGTTGCGGTCGTCCTGCAGGACGATGCGGTCGGCGCCGGAGCCCTCGGTCTGGGTGGACCAGACGCCCTCGCCGGCACCGTTGTAGAGAACGAAGTTGCCGTCGGTCTGGAAGTTGGCGCGCTCGACGCCCTTGCCGTCGGTGCCGCTGGCCCACACCACGGTGCCGGCGCCCTCGGTGAGCACGAGGTTGCCATCGCTCTGCAGGGTCAGCGTGTAGCCGCCGTTGAGGGAGTCCAGGGTCTCCCCGAGGCCGAGCTGGTTACCTGCGCGAAGCACGTCGGTCATGTGTATCCCCTTAGTAGATGTACTCGGTGTACATGCGGCGCGCGGGTGCGCGCCCGAGTAGACAATAGCGATCCCATCCGACATTTTGGCGAATGGGAATCATGGAGTCGGCAAAATCGTTGGAGGGGGTATGGCGACAGTTGAATTGACCGCAGACAAGTTCGATCAGACCGTGACCGGCAACGATATCGTGCTGGTCGACTTCTGGGCGTCGTGGTGCGGCCCCTGCCGCGCGTTCGCGCCCACCTTTGAGAAGGCATCCGAGACCCACCCCGATGTGGTTTTCGCCAAGGTGGACACCGAGGCCGAGCAGAGCCTCGCCGCCGCCGCGAACATCCGCTCGATCCCCACGCTGATGGTGTTCAAGAAGGGCAACCTCGTCTACAACGAGGCCGGCGCGCTCCCGCCCGCCGCGCTCGAGGACCTCATCGGGCAGGCGCGCGCGCTCGACATCGAGCAGGCCGACATCAACGGCGCCGGCGAGAAGCCGGCGGAGTAACCACCCGCGCCAGGCGCCGGCGCAGCCCCCACGGTGCCGCCGCGAACGCCGCAGCCATTGCTGCGGCGTTCGCCGTCGTTCCGGATCCCGGCGCGAGGAACGTGCGCACGTGCCGGTCCGGGAGCCCGAAGAAGACCTCGAAGAAGCCCCGCTGTTCCGCCGGCGACATCCCCAGGAGGGCGCGCAGCGCCGCCGTGCGCAAGCGATGCGCGGCGATCGCGTCGGCGGTCACCGGATTCCGGCCCGTACCCAGCGCCGTGACGGCGTCCTCCGCGAACGCCAGCGACCCCGCCACCGAATACCCCGTCGCCGGGTGCAGCGTGGTTCCGCGCACCCCGGTCCCGCACCACCCCCGCCCGCGCCGCGGCCCGGCGTGCAGCAGCGGGAAGTCCACCCGCTCGTGCAACGCGCCCGCCGCGACGCCGCGCGCCGCCAGCCGCGCCCGCAGCCGTTCCTCCAGTTCGCCGACGGTGACCGCCGGCGCGCCCGCGAGGCAGGTCTCCTCGACCAGCACCGCATCGGGCGAGACCCGGACCGCGTAGAGGAACGACGCCGGCGCGTCGTCGGGCACGCCGGGCGCCGGCCGCCAGTCCATCCACAGCTCCTCGTGCGCGCCTGTCGGGACGAGCACTCCGGCCGCGGTCTGCCGGGGCACGTCCGCGGAGGTCGACGGTGCCGGCCCCCGCGCGTCGATCACGAACGCCGCGCCGTGCCCGTCGCGGCCCGCGCGCTCGGCGCGGACGTCCACCCCGTCCAGCGGCAGCGCGCCCTGCAGTGCGTCCACGTCGAGCATCGCGTACTCGCGCCCCAGGGCGTGCCGGGTCCGCGCGATCACCTGCGGCGACGACACCGCCGCGACCACGTCGGCGGGCAGCCACGCCGGCAGCTCGTCGGCCCACAGCCCGAAGGTGCGCCGCCAGCGCGCGTCCGGCGCGGGATCGAAGGCCCGCACCCGCAGGCCCGCCGCCGCGGCGCGGTGCGCGACCGCGCGCCCCGCCGGCCCGAGGCCCAGCACCACCAGGTCGGGCGCGCTCACAGCGCCGCCCCGAGCAGCGCGAGCTGCGTGCGGTTCGCGCAGTCCAGGCGCGTCATCAGCGCGGAGACGTAGCCCTTCACCGTGGACTCGGCGAGGAACAGGCGCGCCGCGATCTCCGCGTTCGACGCGCCCGTCGCCAGCTCGCGCAGCACGTCGCGGTCCCGCTCGCCGAGCGCGTCGATGCGCGGGTCGCGGCGCGGCCGGTCGCCGGCGAGGCGCACGAGGCGCGCCAGGGCGTCGGGGGAGAGCAGCGAGCCGCCCGCCGCGGCGGTCCGCACCGCCGACGCCAGCAGCGCCGGCTCGGCGGTCTTCACCACGAAGCCCGCCGCGCCCGCGGCCAGACCGTCGACCAGCACCGCGTCGGTGTCGAGGGTGGTGATGAGCACGACCGCGATCGGCGGATCGAGGTCCCGCAGCGCCCGGGTCGCGACGATCCCGTCGACGCCGGGCATCCGCACGTCGAGCAGCGCGACCTGCGGCGCGTGCGCGATGCCCGCCTCCACCGCGGCGGCGCCGTCGGCCGCGGTCGCGACCACGTCGAGGTCCGGTTCCGCCGACAGCGTCGAGCGCAGGTACTCCCGCACGAGCGGGTCGTCGTCGGCCACCAGGACGCGCACCGTCGTCATCGGGCGGCCGCCGGGAAGTCGGCCTGCAGGGTCCAGCCACCGTCGGGCGAGGGGCCGTGCCGGAGCGTGCCGCCGACGAGCGCGGTGCGGGCCGCCAGGCCCCGCAGTCCCGTGCCGCTCCCGGTCGCGGCGAGCGCGGCATCGGGGGCGGCCGACGGATTGTGCACGCGGACACCGCGGTCCGTGACCTCGACGTCGACCGGGGCGCCGGCCGCGTGCTTGCGCGCGTTCGCCAGGCCCTCTTCGAGGACGCGGGCCAGGCAGTCGGCGCTCGCGCGGGGGAGCGGCGCCGTGACGCCCCCGCTCAGGTCGACGCGCTGACCGGTGTCCCGGGCCCGGGCCACCGCCTCCGTGATGGTGCCGTCGAGATCGGCCGGGTCGACGAGTCCGCCCACCGCCAGCGGGGCGGCCGGGGCGTCCGCGGTCTGCAGCCCGACCACCACACGGCGCAGGTCGGCGAGCGCGGCCTGCGCGTCCTCCTCGATCCCGGGCTGACCCGTGGCGCGCGCCGCGAGCACGATCCGGGTGAGCCGCGCCGTCGCGAGGTCGTGCAGCTGGGCTGCCAGCGCGAGCCGCTCGTCGGCGCGGGCCTGCCGCGCGGCGAGTGCCCGACGCTCCCGCTGGGCGTCGCGCAGCCGCAGCCCCAGCCCGAAGGTCGTGCCGCCGAACACCGGGGCCAGCGAGCCGAGCGCGCCCCACACCGACTGCGAGGACGCCGCCACCGCGGCCGCGAAAACCACGAACGGGGCGAAGGCGATCAGCGCCTCGCGCCGGTTCCGCGCCGTCTGCGCCGCGGCCGAGGAGACGAGCGAGGCCGCCACCGCGACCCAGATCGCCGCGCCGGACGCCGTCGCCTCGGCCCAGGGCCCGAGCACGAGGTAGCAGCAGGCGACCGCGACGACGGGCGCCGCGAGCACGGGGCGCAGCAGCCCGACCGCCGCGGACGCCGCGAGCATCGCGGCCGCGCCCAGCCACAATCCGGCGCCCCGGAGCGCGGGGAACAGCGCCATCACCAGCGCGACGGTGCCCACCGCCGACACCACGAGCAGCGCCGCGTGGGCGGCGCGCGAACGGGTGTCGGGTGCGACGGGCATGCAGCCATCGTAGGGAGGGGCCGGACGGTGCCGGTACCTCCTTTCGTCGGTCGACGGGCCGCCGAACGGCGCTACCGGCGTGGCGTCCGATCGGCGACGGTCGAAGGCATGACATCGCAGGTCATCACCCCCGACACCGCTCCGACCGCCGGATCGCGCGGCGCGCTCCCGTCGATCGCGCGGCTGCCGCTCGCCCTCGTGGGCGCCGTCGTGCTCGCCGTCATGCTGCTCGGCAGCCGCAACTACGGCTACTTCTTCGACGAGGCCTACTTCGTCGTCGCCGGGCGGGACCATCCCGCCGCCGGGTACTTCGACCAGCCGCCGCTGGTGCCGCTTCTCGCCGCTGGGCTCGACCATCTGGCGCACGGCAACCTCGTCGTGCTGCGGCTGCCCGCGACGCTTGCGGTCGTCGCGATCACCCTGCTCGCGGGGCTCCTCGCCCGCGAGCTCGGCGGCCGCGCCGGCGCGCAGGCCTTCGCTGCGGCGGCGGTCGCGATGTCGCTGGTCAGCTCCGTCGGGCACTGGCTCGCGACCTACTCGCTCGACCCGCTGTGGTGGACGATCCTCCTGTACCTGCTGGTCCGGTGGGTGCGCACCCGCGACGACCGCCTGCTGCTCCTCGCGGGAGCCGTCACGGCGCTCTCACTGCTCACGAAGTTCCTCGTGCCCGCGCTGTGGATCGCGGTGGCGCTCGGCGCCCTCGCCTGCGGGCCCCGTCGGCTGCTCACCCGGCCCGCGCTCTGGGCCGGCGGCGCCCTCGCCGTCGTCGCGATCGCCCCGACGCTGTGGTGGCAGGCCGGCCACGACTGGGCGTACACCCGGATGGGGGCCGTCGTGCGGGCGGAGTGGCCCGGTGGTGCCGGGTTCGCGCTCGTCGGGCTGTTCGGCGCGGGCCTGCTCATCGGGCTGCCGCTGCTGCTCGCCGGCGTCGTCGCGCTGCTGCGCTCGCGCGACCTGCGCCCCTACCGCTTCCTCGGCGTCGCCCTGGTGTTGGTCGTGGCCGCGATCGTGCTGACGCACGGCCGTTCGTACTACCTGGCCTCGGTGTACGCGCTGCCGGTGGCCGTGGGAGCCGTCGTCGCCGAACGATGGCTCGCGCGGCGCGGGCGGCGGGCCGGCGCGGTGCTCCGCGCGGTCGCGGTCCTCGCGCTCCTCGGCTCCACCGCCAGTTGGATCGCGGCCTCGCCGGTGTGGTCGCCGGCCGTCGCGGAGCGGATCGGCACGCCCCCGCTGCGTGCGCCCGCGACGATGCTCGTCGAGGGGGACACGATGCTCCGCGGCCTGTCCGACACCGTCGTCGCCGCGTACCGGACGCTGCCGCCCGCGGAGCGCGACGGCACCGTCATCGTGGCCGAGAGCTACCCGTTCGCCGCGGCCGTCGACTTCTTCGGCCGCGACGAGGGCCTTCCCCGCGCGTACAGCGGGCACCGGGCGTACTACTACTTCGGCAGCCCGCCCGAGGACGCCCGCGCGGTGCTCTGGATCGGCGACCCGTCGCCCGTGCTCGACGGGGCCTTCGCGCACCGTCGGGCCGTGCCGGCCCCCGGCGAGACGGGCGATCCCGTGGTGCAGCTCTACACCGGACGGACCGTCGCCTGGCCCGAGTTGTGGGAGCGGCTGCGTTCGCAGTGACGGCCCGCGCGGGCGGTCAGTAGGGTGACGGGCGTGATCCTCGCGAGCATCCCGAGTCCCGCGCAGGGCGTCTGGCACCTCGGGCCCGTCCCGATCCGCGCCTACGCACTGTGCATCATCATCGGCATCGTCGTCGCCTGCTGGTGGGGCGACCGCCGCTGGGTGGCCCGCGGCGGCAAGCCCGGCCAGGTCCTCGACGTGGCGGTCTGGGCCGTCCCGTTCGGCCTCATCGGCGGCCGGCTCTACCACGTGCTGACCGACTTCAGCACCTACTTCGGCCCGAACGGCCGCGGCCTCGGCGCCGTCTTCCGCATCTGGGACGGCGGCCTCGGCATCTGGGGCGCCGTCGCCCTCGGCGGCGTCGGCGCCGCGATCGGCTGCCGGAAGATGGGCATCAAGCTCGGTCCCTTCGCCGACGCGATCGCACCCGCGATCATCGTGGCCCAGGCCATCGGCCGCCTCGGCAACTGGTTCAACCAGGAGCTCTACGGGGCCCCCACGACGCTGCCGTGGGGCCTGGAGATCTACGAGCGCGCCAACGACGTCGGCCAGCGCGGCCCCGACGTGCTCGACGGGCACAGCACCGGCGTCGTCCTCGCCGTCGTGCAGCCCACGTTCCTCTACGAGCTGATCTGGAACCTGCTGGTCGCGGCCTTCCTCGTGATCGTCGACCGCCGCTTCCGCATCGGCCACGGCCGCCTCTTCGCGCTCTACGTCGCGGGCTACTGCCTGGGCCGGTTCTTCATCGAGATCATGCGCGATGATCACGCGACCCTGATCTTCGGCGTCCGCATCAACGTCTTCACCGCGGCGCTCGTCTTCGCCGGAGCGGTCGCCTACTTCCTCCTCGCCCCGAAGGGGCGCGAGGACTCCGTCTTCCTCGACGAGGCGGCCTCGACACCGTCGGAAAGCGACCCCGAGCAGGACGGATCGACGGCCGTCGAGGCACCCGTGGCACTCGACGAGGCGGACGACGGTGCCGAACCGGAGGCTGATGTTCGCCAGATGGATACCGGCGGGTTGCCGGGAGACTCCACATCGCGGAATAAGGAGGACTAACGTGGACGCCGTGACTCGTCGAACCAAGATCGTCTGCACCCTGGGCCCCGCTGTCGGAACCGAGGAGAAGGTTCTCGCTCTCGTGGAGGAGGGCATGGACGTTGCGCGCCTGAATTTCAGCCATGGTGAGCACGCCGATCACGGCGTGAACTACGAGCGGGTCCGTTCCGCCTCGGATAAGACCGGACGCGCGGTCGGGATCCTCGCGGATCTGCAGGGCCCGAAGATCCGGCTGGGCCGGTTCGCCGGCGACGGCCGCACCGTGTGGGAGACGGGCGAGACGGTCCGGATCACCGTCGACGACGTGGTCGGCACCCACGATCGGGTCTCCACCACGTACAAGGAGCTGGCGCAGGACGCCCGCCCCGGCGACCGGCTGCTGGTCGATGACGGCAAGGTCGGCCTGAAGGTGGTCTCGGTCGACGGCAACGACGTGGTGTGTGAGGTCACCGAGGGTGGCCCGGTGTCGAACAACAAGGGCGTGTCGCTGCCGGGGATGAACGTCTCGGTTCCGGCGTTGTCGGAGAAGGACATCGAGGATCTGGAGTTCGCGCTCGAGCTGGGTGTGGATTTCATCGCGTTGTCGTTCGTGCGGTCGCCGGCGGACATCGAGCGGGTGCACGCGGTGATGGACCGGGTGGGCCGGCGGATTCCGGTGATCGCGAAGCTGGAGAAGCCGGAGGCGATCGAGAACCTGGAGGCGGTGATCCTGGCGTTCGATGCGGTGATGGTCGCCCGGGGTGATCTGGGGGTGGAGTTGCCGCTGGAGGAGGTGCCGCTGGTGCAGAAGCGGGCGATTCAGATCGCGCGGGAGAACGCGAAGCCGGTGATCGTGGCGACGCAGATGCTGGAGTCGATGATCGAGAACAGCCGCCCGACCCGGGCGGAGGCCTCCGATGTGGCGAACGCGGTGCTCGACGGCGCGGATGCGGTGATGCTCTCCGGTGAGGTGTCGGTGGGCAAGTACCCGATCGAGACCGTCCGGACCATGGCCAAGATCGTGCAGGCCGTCGAGGACGGCGGACCGTCGGTGCCGCCGCTGAACCACGTGCCCCGCACCAAGCGCGGCATCATCTCCTACGCGGCCCGCGACATCGGGGAGCGGCTCAACGCCAAGGCCCTCGTCGCGTTCACCCAGTCCGGTGACACCGTGCGTCGCCTGGCCCGGCTGCACACCCGCCTGCCGCTGCTGGCGTTCACCCCGCTGCCGGAGGTCCGCAGCCAGCTCGCCCTGTCCTGGGGCACCGAGACCTTCCTCGTCGACGGCGCGGACAGCACCGACGCGATGATCAAGCAGGTCGACCACTCACTCGAGGGCATCGGCCGCTACTCCAAGGGCGATCAGGTCGTCATCGTCGCCGGCGCGCCCCCCGGGACCATCGGCTCGACCAACCTGATCCAGGTGCACCGGATCGGCGAGGACGACCACTGACGGCGAGCCGTCGATCCAGCGCTGCCATACTCGTCGCATGACGGAGACACTCACCGATTTCGACGAGTTCCTCGGCACCCTGGATCTCGCGGAGGCGGGGGAGGACCGGTATCTCGGTCGTCACCCCGCCAAGACCGCGTCCCGCACGTTCGGCGGGCAGATCCTCTCGCAGGCGATCGTGGCCTCGGGCAACACCGTTCCGGGGGCTCGGGATTCGCTGTTCCTGCACGCCGCGCACACGCACTTCATCAACGGCGGCGAGACGAATGCCGACCTGGAGTTCGTGGTGCGGCGCCTGCGGGACACCCGCAACGTCGCGAACCGGCTGGTCTCGGTGGAGCAGGGCGGCACCGTCCTCGCGCTGATGCAGCTCGCGTACCAGACCGACGGCCGGAACCCGCTCGTGCACGGCGATCCCGCGCCCGCGGTGCCGGGCCCCGACGGCCTGCCGAACATTCAGGACACGCTCCGGGGCTACGAGGACGTCGTCACGATGTTCGTCGACGCGCCGCAGCCGATGGACATGCGCTTCACCAACGATCCGGCGTGGATCGCCAAGGGCAAGGGCCTGATCCAGGAGGACAACAACGTCTGGATCCGGACGGCCGGGCCGCTGCCCGACGATCAGGTCATCCACGACGCGGCGCTCGCCTACGCTTCGGACACCACGATCCTCGATTCGATCATCACGCGGCACGGACTGTCGTGGGGATTCGACCGGATCATGGCCGTCACGCTCAACCAGTCGCTGTGGTTCCACCGTCGGGTCCGGTTCGATCAGTACAACCTGTACTCGTCGCATTCGACGGTGGCCGACGGCGGCCGCGGTATGTCCAACGGGCAATTCTTCGATTCGAAGGGCATTCTGGTAGCAAGCACCACCCAGGAGGGTGTGCTCAAGTACTTCCCGTCGAAGGGGGCGAAGTGACCAGCCAGGACACGCAGCAGCGTCCGATCCCGAACGTGCCGCAGGGCACGCCCGGCCGCGATTGGCGCGCGGAGCTGCCGGCGGCGCTCCCGCAGGGTCCGCAGCAGCCGTGGCGCCGCCACGGCCCCGGGTCCCGCACCTGGGTCGGCGTCCTCACCGCGGTCGTGCTCGTCATCATGGCGGTCGTCGGCATCTTCGCGGTCTCATTCGGCTTCGCGAACACCGCCTTCGAGCGGGAGGGCGTCGTCGTGCTGACGCCGTCGGAGTACGTCGCGACGACCACCACCTGCTCCGGCGCCCGCGACGCGGCGGAGGTCAAGGAGGGGGCGCGCATCGTCTTCCGGAGCGGGTCCGACAGCTTCGGCACCGATCTCGGCGAGGGCGTGCTGCGCTCGGGCCGGTGCGTTTTCCCGTTCCGGCTCTCGTCGGTGCACGCGGACCCGGACGTGAACTACGCGGTGACCGTCGGCGGCTCCCAGGCCACCCCGGTGGCGGGCAGCGAGCTCGCCTCCACGTCGGGCACCCTCATGGTCTCCCTCGCGGGCTAGCCGCCGGTGACCGCACTCGGAACGACGGTCCGCCGCGACTGGCAGCCCGTCGTGACCTATTCGCTGATCGCGGTCAACGTGATCGTCTTCGCGTTCAGCGCGAAGCAGACCGGCAGCATCGAGAACAACATGGCCTCGTACGAGGTCGCGCGGTTCGCCCTGTCCGAGCCCGCCACGCTCAACGGCTGGTGGTGGACGGCGGTGACGTCGGGGTTCCTGCACTTCGGGCCGATCCACCTGCTGGTCAACATGTTCACGCTGTACGTCTTCGGGCGCAATGTCGAGCAGGCGCTGGGGCGGGCGCGGTTCGGCGCGATCTACGGGATCTCGCTGCTCGGCGGTAGCGCGGCGGTGCTGTGGTTCGGGCTGGAGAACACGATCACCGTGGGCGCGTCGGGCGCGATCTTCGGCCTCATCGGGGCGGAGCTGGTGCTCTTCCTCAAGCTGAAGCTGAACCCGACGTCGCTCCTGGTGATCATCGGCGTCAACGTCGTCGCGTCGTTCACCCTGTCCGGCATCTCGTGGCTGGGCCACCTCGGCGGCTTCGTCACCGGGGCGCTCGTGACCGCGGGCTTCGTCTACGCGCCCGAGCTGCTCCCCAAGGGAACGCGCACGCGCCAGCAGGTCGAGGGCCTCGGCTGGGCGTGCGCGGGCGTCATCGCCGCGGTCGTCGTCGCGGCGATCGCCGTCCGTTTCGGCACCTTCCCGGGCGCGGACGTGTACACGCTGCGCTGACGCGGAGCCGACGGGGCCGTGGGCGGGCGATCGCCCTGGCGGACAGACCGTCAGTGGCCCCGGTTCATCTCCCGGAGGCGTGCGTTGTAGGCGGCCAGGGCGGCCTCGTCGTCGTCGACGTCCACGTCCTCGCCGCCCTCGCCCATGAGCTGGCCGCGGCGCGCGGAATCGAGCCAGGAGCCCATGCCGCCGCCGCGCTTGCCGGTGGCCTCCGCGGTGATCCACTGGAAGGCCACCACGAGCAGCAGGATCATCATCAGGCCGTCGCCGCCGAACCACATGATGGCGCCGGCCGCCGACTGGTCCTCGAGGCCCGTGGGGCCCCAGCCCAGGCGCGACGCGGAGTATCCGGGCGCCAGCTCGGTGGTGGTCATCATGAGGGTGACGCCCACCAGGGTGTCGGGGCCCATGGCCAGCAGGAACGACGCGAAGCGCAGCGGGTGCGAGAGCTTGGTGGGCCCGCACAGCTCGTTGCCGATGAGCGGCAGCATGAAGATCCAGCCGATCACGAAGTAGCCGGCGTACTCGAGCTGCTTGAGCCACGGATTGTCGAGGGCCAGGTCCTGGAAACCCGTGAGGTGCGTGCTGATCAGCGCGAAGGCGTACAGCGGCAGGCCGACGATCGGGCTGGTGACGAGGCGGACCACCCGGTTGCCGAGGAACGCCCGCACGCGGCGGTCGCCGGTCTCGCCCGTCGCCGTCGCGAGCAGCCGGATCGGCTCCGCGAGCACGAGGAACATCGGCACCACCGTGATGAGCACGAGGTGCACCACCATGTGCGCCCAGAACAGGTGCTTGGCCAGCTCGGCCATGACGCTGTTGACGGAGAACACCAACAGCGCCATCGCGACGAACCACGACAGAACGCGGACGATCGGCCACGCGACTCCGGCGCGCCGCGCCCGGACGGTGCCGTACACGTAGAGAATGGAAGCGACGACCATGAGGCCCGTCACCACGGGGGTGAAGACCCACGTGTGGAGCACGTCCGGCGACTGCGTCGCCACTGCTGAGGGATACATCGATGCCCGTTGTACCACCCCTGGCAAACTAATCCAACCGGCGTGTAACAAAGCGCGGCGGAGGATCGATGAAGGGACGAACGTCCCTGTCAGATTGCCTGGGTACCCGCCCCGGGCTCGAACGCACGGAGTAGAGATGCCGAAGGTCCCCGAGCCCACGCCTCAAGAGGTCCGCGACTTCCTCAGCCCCATCTCGCACTGGTCCCACCTCAAGGCCAATGCGGAGGAGCAGTACCGCAAGACGATCCTCGCCGCCTACGCCGCGCGGATCCCGATCGTGCACATCGCCCGCTACACGGGCACGTCGCCGCAGGCCGTCAAGAAGGTCATCGACCGCCAGAACGACAAGGCCTCGGGCGAGCAGCCCGCGTTCCAGAACATGCCGCGCACCGGGTACTACCGGGGCCAGCAGCTGCCGCCGTCGCGGTCCGTCCGCGCGGTCTAGCCGACCGTCAGGGCGCTCCCGCCGCGTCGGTGGGGGTGGTGGGGGTGCCCAGCGTGTCGATCACCAGGTGCGCGACGGTGCGCATGTCGGTGCGGCGGTCCATGGCGGTCCGCTGAATCCACCGGAATGCCTCCGGTTCCGAGACGCCGTGCGCCTGCATCAGGATGCTCTTCGCCCGGTCCACCAGCTTGCGGGTCTCGAGCTGGCCGGAGAGCGTCGTCACTTCCTTCTCGAGCGCCTTGAGCTCGGCGAACCGGCTGATGGCGATCTCGATCGCGGGCACCAGGTCGGCCTTCGTGAAGGGCTTGACCAGGTACGCCATCGCGCCCGCCTCGCGGGCCTTCTCGACGAACTCGCGCTGGCCGAAGGCGGTCAGCATCACGACGGGGGCGATCCGCTCGCGGGCGATGTCCTGCGCGGCCTCCAGGCCGTTGAGCACCGGCATCTTGACGTCCATGATCACCAGGTCGGGCTGGAGTTCGCGGGCCATCTCCAGGGCGACCTGGCCGTTCTCGGCCTCGCCGACCACGTCGTAGCCCTCTTCCCGAAGCATCTCGGAGAGGTCCATGCGAATGATCGCCTCGTCCTCGGCGACGAGCACGCGGTGCGGGGTGGGCTCGGTGTCCTTCATCAGGGGGTACGTTACCGGGCGGCGGAAATCGGGCCCGCCGCGCGCGGTACCGTAGGCCCATGAACGTATTGAGCCTGACTCAATTGCGCGAGCGCGCCGGCAACCTCTGGGCGTTGACTCTGGGGGAGGGCATCCGCCCCGTCGAGCGCACCCCGCACGTCGTCGTCGCCGACGGTGACCACCGCACCCTCCGCCGGTTCGCCTCGGATTCCGACCGTGCCGCGGCCGCCGTGCCCGGCGCCGCACCGGTGCTGCTGGTGCCGCCGATCGCCGCGCCCGCCACCTGCTACGACCTCTCGCCCGAGACGTCCGTCGTCGCGCACCTCGCGTCGACGGGGCGCGTCCCCTACGTCATCGACTTCGGCGAGATGGGCTACGGCGACCGCGGTCTCGGCTTCGAGGACTTCGCCCTCGACATCATCCCGCAGGCCATCGCGCGCGCCCTGGAGGACTTCTGGGGCGGGGACGTGCCCGACGGTGCCGGCATCGACCTGTACGGCTGGAGCCTGGGTGGCACGCTGTCCTTCCTCGCCGCCGGCGCGTCGACGGAGTCCATCCGCTCGATCGTCTCCATCGCGACGCCGCTGAAGTACGCCGCGCAGCCGCCCTACCCGCTCGTGACCTCGCTGATGAAGCCGGTCGACGGTTTCGGCCCCGGCGCGCTGATCGCGCTCATGGGCGGCATCCCCGCGCCGATCGTGCAGGTGGCCTACCGCGCCACCTCGTGGGATCGGGAACTGAAGAAGCCGAAGTTCGTGCTGGAGAACCTCGGCGAGCCCGAGAAGCTCGCGCGCATGGAGGTCATCGACCGTTTCCAGCGCACCTTCCCCGGCTACCCCGGCAAGCTGGCGACGCAGCTGTGGGAGCGGCTGATCTTCCGCGGCGAGCTGGCCGCCGGTGAGGTGCAGTTGGGGGAGCGGACGATCGATCTGCACTCCATCGACGTGCCCATTCAGCTCTTCGGCTCGCACCGGGACGCCCTGTGCGCGTGGGAGACCGCGCGACATGGTGTGGATCTGTTCACCGGCTCGCCGCGCGTCGAGTTCGCGACCGTCGAGTCCAGCCACCTCGGCCTCGTCGCCGGCCCCGACGCCGTCCGCGAGACCTGGCCCGTGATCGACGCCTTCCTCGCGTCCGTGGACGCCGAGTCCGAGGCCGCCGACCCCGCCCGGTAAGCTAGCTCGGCTGGCCGTCTCCGACGGTCCGCCGGACGCCCCCGTAGCCCAATTGGCAGAGGCAACGGATTCAAAACCCGTCCAGTGTGAGTTCGAGTCTCACCGGGGGCACCACATCGCCGCAGGTAGGTGGCTTGCCTACCAACTTCCGTACGCTCTCAGCCTCGCCCGTACTACCTCCGTGCTACCCAGCTGGGGTGGGTGTGGGTGGCGCGGCACCTGGAAGCATGGAGGCCGAACACTCCAACCCGTCAGGGGTATGTGCAAAGATCTGGGGAAACTCAGACAGACTCAGAGTCCCAGGGGGAGAACGCGCGTGCAGATCTTCATTAGCTGGTCCGGCGAACCAGCACGAGAGATGGCTGAATTTCTTCACGGGTGGCTGCCGAAAGTGATCCAAGCGCTCGACCCTTTCATGTCCAAGAAAGATATCGACAAGGGGTCTCGATGGAGCGCGGAATTGGCAGGACGCCTTGACTCGTCCACGCAAGCGATTGTGTGTGTAACGCGCGAGAACCAATCGGCCGAGTGGTTGAACTTCGAAGCAGGGGCGATTATCACCAACGGCTCAGAGTCGCGGGCGAGAACCTTGCTGTTGGGTGTTTCTCCTTCAGATATCACCGGCCCGCTGTCCGAGTTTCAGCACACAAATCCTGCTAGTTATGAAGATATGTGGCAGCTTATTCAGGGTGTGAACAACAAGTGTGAAAGGCCGCTCTCTGAGTCGCTTCTTCAAGAGACATTCGGACGTGAGTGGCCGCACTTGGAAAACAAGATTGAGGAAGTTGTCGAGCACGCACGCTTGTTAAGCGACGGAGTGTTCGCAGACGATGCGACTCGCGTTCGGTCCGACGAGGACGTTCTGGCCGAAATCGTCGAGCGCGTGCGTGAAATTGACCGAACCAGGGCTGAAGACCACAACCTGCTGAGAATGCTCGCTGTGCAAATTGCCGGGCGAGGAGGGGGAGGCTACCATCCCAGTCTTTTCGAAGAGAGGCCCACCGATCCGCTCGACCTAGAAGGCCTCGCCGAACGAGAGCGAGAAATGATCCGAGCTCTCAGGGGGCTTGGGGAGGGAGCTACGCTGGAGTTTACCGGCAGCGATGGCCGGACAGATGACGGCTACTTCGTCGACTTTGTAATCCGGGGAGAGGCCGCGTATGTCAGATTCAGAAGAAAGGGTTCCGGTAAGGTTATTGCAGCCCCTATCAAGGATTTCGTGGGCTATAGGGCAAGCGGTAACTTGTTTGATGCGGACGAGCCCGGCCATCTACCTCCCGAATAGCTGAATCACCGGAGCGAGGTCTTGGACGTCCTCGGTCGCCGGGGTCGCTGTGACGGGAGCCGGGGCAACGTGTTGAGCGCGCCGCCGTCCTGGCTGGGAATCCAGTTTTAGCTCTTGGCGTCGTCGTCGTGACGGAAGACAGGAATTGGTTCGGGTTCGCTATTCATTCGCGCGAATAACGGCGTATGGAGATTCGGCTCTGCGGCTTGACTGACGAAACGTTTCGCTTTGACTTGGCAGCTGATCCTACGGGTGTCGTCGGCCGTGGTGCCCGAGTAAACGTGGTCCCATTCACGGTAATTCGGCTGGCGGCGCGGCCTCGATTCGCTGACTTCGTCAGAATGGCGCCGACTAGCAACTGCGGCTCCCAGATGCGGCCGGCGTTGCTGTGTTCGATTCTGTGGGGACATCCTCGTGGAAGCCGCTGAGGTCCGCTGGCTAGAAGAACGCTTCAGTGGGGACTTCTGCCAGCATTTCTGAGACGCGCTCATCAATCCATTTTGCCAAGGAAATTAAATTTGCGCCCGGGTGCTCGGCAATGTCGAACGCCCTCGCCATTGCTTGCTTGTGCGAGTTGAGCGAAGATTTTTCCGGTTCGATCACGCCGTTTGAGCGGCGCAGCAGGTCTTCCTCCGGGACCATTGATTCAACGAAGTCTAGCGGGAGGTAGCGCTCAATTCCCGACCAACCGGTGCCGAGCTCTGAAGTGCAAAGGTCTGACGGCATTGTTACTACCGTCGAGTACCGGTGACCCTTGAGGTATGTCCGATAGGAATTCGCGTCATTAGTTTCCCAGTCGCGCACAACCAGGATCGGCGCCGAGTCTGGTCGGGACTTGATCGCTGCGCTGTTATATCGCAGGTACTGTTTAAACGCATCCCCTCCAGTGGCGTCGCCTGTTAGGTCATCGGGATCGGCGAGGCGCCAGCGAGGCTTGATTCCTGCGGCATCTAGTCCCTGTCGTATGTATTGTGCGTCAAACTTGCCCTCCACTAAAACGAGTGGCTGATCGGAATACTGAAGGAGAGGGTGTCGATATGCTGTGACCGCTTCCTTATTTGATTGTTCAATTGCCAACTTCGGAGTAAGCCGATTGAAGATGGTACCGCTGGCAGAAGTCCTTGCGACGATCGCACTATCTCCAACTCGCACAAACTCATCTTGGTGAGTTGTGAGGAATATTTGTCGCCGCGGGTCGTCGCTGTACGCAAACAAATCTGTAGCGTATCTTTGACGCAGGCCAGCATGAAGAAACGATTCCGGTTCCTCGATGGCCCAAATGTGCCCCTGTAGCCATCCAAACCCTGCACCTCGTGCGGTTCGATCTGCGAGATTGAGGAGGTGGAGAAACATGAACTGCTGCGTCCCCGAGCCTTCCAGCTCGGGAGATCGGGCGTGTCCGTCTGGATCTATCGAGCGGATTGCAAGGTCGAATGCAAGGTCGGCAAAATCGGTCGGCAACGCAGACTTTAGGGTACGTCCTGAGATTCCCTTGGAAACCGCTGTTGCGACATCCTCAAATAGGGTGTCTGCGAGCCTGGACATCGCCAGGAGAAGTTCACCGACGTCGCTCGAACGATACTCTTTCGTGTTTCGGAGCCTGGTTACCAGCGCACTACGGAGTGGCTGAACGTATTGTCGTATTAGCTCGGATGGCTGTGCGTGGTTGGGAACGTATCTGAACTCGATCGAACGGATAAACGATTCGAGGCTTGAGATATCTGCCGGGTCGGTGGCTGGTGCTAGGTTGTCAAGATCTTGTCCGTACGAGAATTCCCTCGTGATTCCGCGAGTCTGGCTGTCCCGATACCAGGTCTGGCATATTGCCAAATTGTCAACGAGGCCTTGGCGTTCGAGGAAGTCTGCTTGACGGGGGAACTTTATTCCGCTGTTGATCGGGAAGGAAACTCCGACTTTGATCCGTCGAGGCTTCTGAGGTCCGTAGTCGCTATAGTCCCGGTCGACATCGAGGCCAGAACCGGTTTCGTCGACGGATCCTGTGAAGAACAACTTGAGAGCGCGCAGGAGGTTGGATTTCCCGGCGCTGTTTAGGCCTACGATGGATTCGTATCCGCTTAGGGGTGATATCTGAGCGTCTTTTATTGAGCGAAAATTTGTTACCCGAATTTGGTTAATTATGGACATGATCCCCCGTGTCTCGCTTGTTCCGCTCCGTTGCTATGTGGATATAGTAGAGCATTTGTTGGATAGCGTTGCGAAACGACAGAACCGGCGGCCGGGAAGAATCCCGACCGCCGGTCCTGGTGACGAAGATCAGTACTTGCCGAAGGCGAGCGCCACGTCGTGGCCGCCGAAGCCGAACGAGTTGTTCAGCGCGTACTTGTAGTCGCCCTTGCGCGCCTCGCCGTGCACCACGTCGAGCTCGATCTCGGGGTCCTGGTTGTCCAGGTTGAGGGTCGGCGGGATGACGCCGTCGCGCAGCGACAGCACCGTCAGGGCGGCCTCGAGGGCGCCGACGGCGCCGATCGAGTGGCCGAGCGCGCCCTTCGGGGCGTAGATCGCCGCGTCGGTGCCGACGACCGCGTTGATGGCCTTGGCCTCGGCGGTGTCGCCGATCGGGGTCGCGGTGGCGTGCGCGTTGATGTAGTCGATGTCCTCGCGCTTGAGGCCGGCGGTCTCCATGGCGCGCTTCATGGCGCGAGCGGCGCCGCCGCCCTCCACGTCGGGGGAGACCATGTGGTAGCCGTCCGAGGTGATGCCGGCGCCGAGCAGGCGCGCGATGGGCTTCGCGCCGCGGGCGAGGGCGTGCTCCTCGGTCTCGATGATCATCAGCGTCTGCGCCTCGCCGAAGACGAAGCCGTCGCGGTCCTTGTCGAACGGACGCGACGCGGCCAGCGGATCGTCGTTGCGGGTCGAGAGTGCGCGCATCATGGCGAACGGGGCGATGACGGGGCTGTCGATCTTGCCCTCGATGCCGCCGCAGACCGCGATGTCGGCGTCGCCCATGACGATCTGGCGCCAGGCGTGAGCGATGGCCTCGTTGCCGGTCGAGCAGGCCGAGACGGGGGCGATGGCGCCGGCGCGGGCGCCGATCTCCAGGGCCGAGACGGCGCAGGCGCCGTTCGGCATGGCCATCTGCACGGTGAACGGCGAGACCTTGCGGACGCCGTGATCGCGCAGCGCGTCGACGGCCTCGACCATCGACTCGCCGCCGCCGAGACCGGTGCCGACGACCGCCGCGAGGCGGTTGTGGTCGACGTCGGGGCGGCCCGCGTTGTCCCAGAGGCGCTTGGTGATGACGTGCGCGGCCTGCTCCACGTAGGACATGCGGCGCTTGCTGACGTGCTGCTTGCTGATGTCGCCCGCGTACTTGCGGTCGGGACGCTCGGGGACCTCGGAGGTGGGGTCCTCGAGGAGCTGGCCGCCGAAGCGGACCGGGAGGTCGGCGATGTCGACGCCGATGAAATCGCCCTTGAGCTCGCGAATGCCGCTCTTGCCGGCCAGGAGGCCCGCCCACGTGGACTCGGTGTCGGTGCCGATCGAGGTGGTCATCTCGATCGCGGTGACCACGACGTTGGGGAACTGTCCGCCGAGCGTGCTGAAACTCCGGATGTCTGCCATGACCTCCATGAAACAGGATCGAAACGCACATTCGGCTGTTCTCAGGTGAGAACTTCGCCCCCGTGTCTTGTGGGATCGTCACGAACCGTTCGGTTCACCCCTGTTCCAGGGCGTGTGACGGCGGTCACGGCCCCGATCGCGATCACGAAACAGAGCAGCGTGAAGGGCAGGTTCCCGACGGGGTCGCCGGCCTCCGTCACGCCGTTCTCCGCGCCGAAGAAGGCGGGCAGGGCCGTGGCCCAGAGCAGGGCGAAGACCACCAGATACGCCGCGGCGTACGCCTGGACGAGCCGGTTGCGGTGCGCCGGTATCGACGGTGCGCCGGGCCCGGGGGCCAGGCACCGTCGGATCGCGTACAGGGCCGCCCCGGCCATGAGCGCCAGTTCCAGGGCGTAGACGGTGCCGCGCACCGTGTCGCCGGCCAGGCCCAGGATCGTCGCGGGCAGGGGCAGGACGAACGTGCCCACCGACGCCGCGAGGCCGATGACGACGGTGCGCCACGCCAACTGCGGGCCGGTGAACCGCGCGCCGGCGTCCACGTGCCGCCCGACCATGAACTGCGCGCACAGCGCCAGCGACATCGGCCACAGCGCCGCGAAGACCACCACCGAGCCCATCGGCACGGAGGCGAAGAAGGGCAGGTTGATCGGATTCTCCGGTGCCCACTCCCACCAGCGCAGCTGCGGACCGAGGTGGTCGAAGATCTCGTAGAAGGCGCCGTGCACCAGCCCGACGGTGCACGCGCCGAGGACGATCCCGCATCGCCGGAAGACGCCGAGCATGCGGACGATCTCGAAGGACATCGTCGCCATCATCGGGTAGATCGCCACGATGTAGAGGGGGAGCCGGCCCCAGAGGAACTCGACCGTGAACAGATTGTGCGCGAACATCGTGTCCACGTAGCCGTCGATGCCGAAGGCGCCGGGGAAGTAGAGCGGCGGCTCGATGACGAACAGGTAGGCGGTTGCGCCGAACCACACCGCCAGGTTGGTCGCGTCGCCGTCGCGCCGCCACCGTCGGATCGCGTACGCCAGCATGAGCACCGAACCGGTGATGATGAGCAACTCGAGGACCGGCATCGTCCAGTTCTCCAGCTGGAACGGGCTGCGGACGGAGACGAGCCCGCCGGTGTCGTCGCAGGTGAAGCCCATCCGGCGCGCGAGCGCGTCGAAGGTCGTCGTGCACAGGTCCATCGGTCAGGCCCCGATCGCCGCGTCCGAGGCGTACCAGCGCGTGCAGTCGACGCCGCTGTCGTAGCGACGCAGCCACTCGCCGGCGAGCGCCGGCAGGTTCTCGTGCGCCGGATCGTGCAGCGGCATCTGGCTGCGGATGATGCCCTTCATCGCGACGGCCTGCTCGGCCTTAGGGAGCACGTCGAAGGCGCGCGGCATGGCGCCCTTCGTCAGGTGCGGAGCCACCGCGACCAGCATCTTCTGCTTGAGCCGGTATCGGCCGAACATCGAGAGGGCGTCGACCTTCCGGTCCTTCAGCGGCACATGCTGGTTGAAGCCGGCGCACGCGATGCGGATCACCTTGAGCACGTGCGCGAAGATCGACGGCGCCATCCGCATCCGGTACACCTCGCTGCCCACGATGGCGTTGTAGATGATGAGCGCGGAGCTGCGGTGCTCCACCTCCTCCACGAAGTGCCACAGGAACATCGACGCCACGCGGTCGTCCCCGGGGCGGAAGAGCGCCTTCTCGTTGTCGAGCATGAGCTTGAAGACGGGGGTGAACGTCGCCTCCAGGTCGGCCGTGTACGCCAGCCGGTAGTCGGTCGAGGTGGCCTCGGTGAGCAGGTCGAACTCGCCGATCACCGCGTCGAGCGTGTTCTCCAGGCCGGGGTACTGGGCGATGAGGGCCTGGACGTGCCGACGGTGCGCGGTCGAGTGGTGCCCCTCCTGCTGCATGAACGCCGTCGCCTCTGCGGCGACCTCGGGATCGGCGAACTCCTTGCGCAACTGCAGGATCAGCTTGACGATCATCTTCTCGAAGCCGACGGCGAGGAAGCTCACCGCGTTCATCATCGACGAGAAGGCGGGGTTGTCCGGGTTCCACAGGAAGGGCACGGGCGCCTCGTCGAAGTGGAAGTCCATCTTGCGGGGGTGCAGGTCCGTCATGAGGTGAACATACACATAGAACACGTTCTGTATGTTGAGAACGCGCGAAGCTGTAGCCTGGGGCGATGGCACGCAGGGGATGGGGCGGATCGCCGCCGGCGGGCGACGACGAGGCCGCGGCGCGGATCGTGGCCGCCGCGGTCGAGCTCATCGGCGAGAGCGGCACCACGTCGATCGCGGAGGTCGCCGACGCGCTGGGGGTGATCCGGCAGACCGTCTACCGGTACTTCCCGACGGTCGACGCCCTGCTCCAGGCCGCGGCAGTGCAGGCCGTCGGCGCCTTCCTCGACCGGCTCGCCGCGCACCTGCGCGGCATCGGCGACCCGGCCGACGCCGTCGTCGAGGGCATCGTCTTCACGCTCGACGAGGTGCCGCGCGCCCCGCACCTGAAGCTCATGCTCGCGGGGGAGCACGCCCACACGGAGGCCATCGCCTCCGGACAGGCCATGGCCTTCGGGATGACCATGATCCAGCGCTTCGACGTCGACTGGCCGGCCCACGGCTACGACGAGGCGCGGCTGCGCGACCTCGTCGAGTTCCAGCTGCGCATCATGCAGTCCTTCTTCATCTCTCCGGGGGACCCACGCCGGACACCCGATCAGCTCCGCGCATTCCTGCACGATTGGGTCGCGCCGGCGGTGCGGAAACCGGCCTTGAATTTAGGTGGAGTCACGAATTGATCGGCGCCGCTGTTAATTCTGCGGAACATCGGCGATCGATATCCGCCATTGGGGCCGCGCATCGGCGATAGCGGGTCTAGGTTCCTCCTATATCCGTGCCATCGATGGAGGCTCCAGATGAATCGTCGTCTAGTCATGAGCGGCGTGGCGGTATGCACCGCAACGGTTCTCGTCCTTTCCGGATGTGGGGACAAATCCACGTCCGGTGGCGGGGCGAATTCCTCCGGAGGTGGAGCCGGAGCGTTGAGCATCGTCCCGGTGGCTCAGATCGACACCAATGGCAATGAGGTCAAGCCCGACGAATCGAGCAAACCCGTTCTGCCGTCCGAATTGGGCACCGCGGCGTGCCCGGACACCACGATCGCCACCGCCGGCGCCCTGCAGGGCGACAATGCGGCGCTGGGCATCAACATCCGCAACGGCGCGCAGCTCGCCGTCGATCAGCACAACAAGGCCAATCCCAACTGCAAGATCATCCTCAAGGCCTTCGACACCGAGGGCGACCCGCAGAAGGCCACCCAGGTGATCCCGTCGGTGATCAACGACGCCGCGATCATCGGCCTGATCGGCCCCGCGTTCTCCGGCGAGACGAAGGCCACCGGCCCGGTCCTCGCCCAGGCGGGCCTGGTCTCCACCACGGCCTCGGCGACCAACCCGGACCTCTCGACCCAGGGGTGGCGCACCTTCTTCCGCGGCCTCGCGAACGACGCCGTGCAGGGGCCCGCGGTGGCCAAGTACCTCGCGGGCAAGCTCGGCTACAAGAAGGTCTGCGTCATCAAGGACGATTCGACCTACGGCGTCGGCCTCGCGAAGACGATCACCGAGGGGCTCGGCGCGGCGCACGACCCCTCCTGCGACGCCGACGTCAAGGCCAAGGAGCGGGACTTCGCCGCCGTGGTGAACAAGGTCGCGCAGGCCAAGCCGGACGCGGTCTTCTACTCCGGCTACTACGCGGAGGCCGCGCCGCTGATCCAACAGCTGAAGAACCAGGGCGTGAGTTCCGTGTTCGTCTCCGCGGACGGCGTGAACGATCCGAAATTCGTCGAGCAGGCCGGATCCGCGGCCAACGGCGCCTTCCTCTCCTGCCCGTGCGGCCCGTCGAAGGACCCGTTCAAGTCCGACTACCGGACCGCGTTCAACCAGGACCCCGGCGTCTACTCCGTCGAGGCCTACGACCTGGCGACCATCCTCATGAAGGGCGTCTCCGAGGGCAAGCGGACCCGCGCCGAGCTGCTCGACTACGTCAAGACCTACAACGGCACCGGCCTGGCCCGCCAGTACCAGTGGACCCCCCAGGGTGAGCTGACGTCCGCCCTGATCTGGATGTACAAGGTCCAGTAGCGACGTGGGAATCGGCGACACCGCGGTCCTCGCATCGTCGATCGACTTCAACCCCGGCGGGCTGATCGACGGGTTCTGGACCCTCACGGTGGAGGGCCTGACCTACGGGGCCATCTACGCGCTCGTCGCGGTGGGCTACACCCTGGTCTACGGCGTGCTGAAACTGATCAACTTCGCGCACTCGGAAGTGTTCATGTTCGGCATGTTCGGCCAGTACGTCGTGCTGGTCATGCTGGGGTTCACGCCCAGCGGCAATACGTACGACCAGGGCGTGGCACTCACCCTCGTCTACCTGCTGGTGGCGGGGGTGGGGGCCATGGCGGTCTCCGGCGGAGTCGCGCTCGGCCTCGAGCGGGTGGCCTACCGGCCCCTGCGCCGGCGCGGCGCCCGGCCGCTGGTCTTCCTCATCACCGCGATCGGGATGTCCTTCGTGCTGCAGCAGATCGTGCAGTACGTGCTGCCGCAGATGCCGGTCGAGCCCCGGCTGGGCGGATCGAGCGCGCAGCCGATCATCTCGCTGGTGCGGCCGTCGACGCAGTTCACGATCTTCGGCGCACAGATCACCAACGTCACGCTGGTGATCATCGGCGCGGCGCTGGCGCTTGCGGTGCTGGTCGACCTGATGATCAACCGCACCGGCTTCGGCCGCGCGATCCGGGCCGTCGCGCAGGACTCGGACGCGGCCACCCTGATGGGCGTCTCGAAGGAGCGGGTCATCATGCTCACGTTCCTGATCGGTGGGCTCCTCGCGGGCGCCGCCGCACTGCTCTACACCCTGCGGTTGCCGAGCGGCATCGTCTACAACGGCGGATTCCTGTTGGGCATCAAGGCCTTCTGCGCCGCGGTCCTCGGCGGTATCGGCAACATCCGGGGCGCGCTCCTCGGCGGCCTGATCCTGGGCGTCGCGGAGAACTACGGGTCGATCCTGTTCGGCAACCAGTGGAAGGACGTCGTGGCCTTCGTCCTGCTGATCGTGGTGCTGATGTTCCGTCCGAGCGGGATCCTCGGCGAGAAGTTGGGACGGGCCCGCGCATGAGTACGGAAACGACTGCGGCACGGTCGAAACCGCACAAGGGGGTCGTCGACCCGCTGCGTGACTGGTGGGACGGGCTGGCGCGACCGATGCAATGGCTCGTCGGGGTGCCCGTGCTCGTGCTGATCGCCCTCCTGCCGGTCCTGCCGATCCCGCTGATTCCGACGACCGCCGTCGACTTCGGCGCGGTCATGGCCCAGGTCGCGATGCTCGCCCTCATCGCGATCGGCCTCAACGTGGTGGTCGGACAGACCGGCCTCCTCGACCTCGGCTACGTGGGCTTCTATGCCGTGGGCGCCTACACCGTCGCCATCCTCACGAGCCCGTCCAGCCCGCTGTTCGCGGGCCGCAGCCACGGGATCTTCGAGCACACCGGGACGTGGGCCTGGCTGGCCTGCGTCCCGCTCGCGATCGTCATCACGGGCGTCTCCGGCCTCATTCTGGGGACACCGACGCTGCGTCTGCGGGGCGACTACCTCGCGATCGTGACCCTCGGTTTCGGCGAGATCGTCCGCCTGTCCGCGCAGAACTTCACGGACATCACGAACGGCGCGTCGGGCCTGTCCGAGATCGCCTTCCCACCGGTGGGGAAGGCACCGTCGAACAACAACGAGGGCGTGTTCTCGTCCGGCAACGGCGCGGACCCGCTCAATTCGGGCGTGTGGTGGTACTGGCTCGGGATCGTGCTCGTTCTGATCGTGCTCGTGATCGTGGGCAATCTGGAACGGTCGCGGGTGGGCCGGGCCTGGGTGGCGATCCGCGACGACGAGGACGCCGCCGAGATCATGGGCGTGCCCACGTTCCGGTTCAAGCTGTGGGCCTTCGTCATCGGCGCGGGCATCGGCGGGATGTCCGGAGCCCTGTACGCCGGCCAGGTCCAGTACGTGGATCCGCAGAACTTCAACGTGATCAACTCGATGCTGTTCCTGTGCGCGGTGGTCCTGGGCGGGCAGGGCAACAAGCTCGGGGTCATCGTGGGCGCGTTCCTCATCGTCTATCTGCCCGCGCGGGTGCAGGGGATCCAGGTGGGCGGACAGAGCCTCGGCGACTTCAAGTATCTGTTCTTCGGCATCGCCCTGGTGGTGCTGATGATCTTCCGCCCGCAGGGCCTGTTCCCGGCCCGGCAGAAGCTGATCGCGTTCGGGCGCAGGATCTACCGCCGGGAAGGGGGTGTCGCATGAGCGATCCGGATCCGCTGCGCGCCGAGATCGTCGCCGAGGTGGTGGCGCCGAAACGCGACGTCGAGGCCGACGTCGGCGACACCCTCATGGAGGTCGACGGGCTGTCCGTCGCCTTCGGCGGGCTCAAGGCCCTCGACGACGTCACCTTCTCCATCCGACGGGGCGAGATCCTCGGCCTGATCGGGCCGAACGGCGCCGGGAAGACCACGTGCTTCAACGCGATCACGGGCGTCTACAAGCCGAGCGCGGGCACCGTCACGTTCGACGGTGCGCCGCTGGCCCGCGTGAAACGCAACCGGATCACCCGCGCGGGAATCGCCCGCACCTTCCAGAACATCCGGCTGTTCAACGAGATGACCGCGCTCGAGAACGTCGTGGTCGGCACCGACGCGCGGCACCGCACCTCGGTCTTCGGGGCCGTACTGCGCCTGCCCCGGCACTGGGCCGAGGAGGCCGATGCGGTCGCGCGCGGCATGGCCCTCCTCGAATTCGTCGGCATCGGGAACCGGGCCGCCGTCAAGGCCAAGAACCTGCCCTACGGCGACCAGCGGCGCCTCGAGATCGCCCGCGCCCTGGCCACCGAGCCGAAGCTGCTGTGCCTGGACGAGCCCGCCGCGGGCTTCAACCCCAGCGAGAAGTCCTCGCTCATGGACCTCATCCGCAAGATCCGCGACGACGGCTACACAGTTCTGCTGATCGAACACGACATGCGCCTGGTGATGGGCGTCTGCGACCGGATCGTGGTGCTCGAGTTCGGCCGCATGATCGCCGATGGCCGGCCCACGGAGATCCGCGACGACCCCAAGGTGATCGCCGCCTACCTGGGAGTGCCCGATGACGAACTCTGACGAGCCGGGCGGTGCCGCGCCCGTCCTCCGGATCACCGATCTGGCCGTCCGGTACGGCCGGATCCAGGCCCTGCACGGGGTGAACCTCGAAGTGCGACAGGGGGAGCTGGTGACGCTGCTCGGCGCCAACGGCGCCGGCAAATCCACCACCATGCGCGCCCTGTCGGGGCTGGTCCCCGTCGCGCGCGGGACGCTGGAGTTCGAGGGGCAGGACATCACGACGATGCCGGCGCACCTCCGGGTCAAGGCGGGCATCGTCCAGGTCCCGGAGGGCCGGCGCGTGTTCCCGGGGATGACGGTGCAGGAGAACCTCGACATGGGGTGTCACGGCCGGAAGTTCCCGTCGAGGGCCGACTACGCGCAGACCCTGGACCGCGTCTTCGAGCTGTTCCCCCGGCTCGCCGAGCGGCGGAAGCAGGCCGGCGGCACCATGTCCGGCGGCGAGCAGCAGATGCTCGCGATCGGGCGCGCGCTGATGTCGCGCCCGCGGCTCCTGCTCCTCGATGAGCCCTCCATGGGCCTCGCGCCGCGCGTGATCGCCCAGATCTTCGGGATCATCGCCGAGATCAACCGCGCCGGCACCACGATCCTGCTCGTCGAGCAGAACGCCCAGCAGGCCTTGACCAGGTCGGACCGCGCGTACGTGCTGGAGACGGGGGAGGTCACCGTCGAGGGCGGGGGACGCGAGCTGCTCGCCGATCCGCGGATCCGCGCGGCCTACCTCGGCGTCGCCTGACACCGGCCACCTGCGCTGCAACCCCGCTGCAACTCTTGACTCGTAGTGTTCTGGATCACACCGACAAGACCCGTCGGTGAAACACGCCGATCCGATTCCGGAAACACGCCGGGAACAGGATCGACCGTGATCAGGAAGGCCCACATGAGTACAGAGCGCCAGGCGCCGCAGCAGCTCCACCACGACGGGGTGGACGCCACCATCGAGTCCGACGACTATCTCGCCAAACGCACCCTCCGGTCGGGTTCCGCCGGCTGGGTGCTGCTGGCGGGCCTGGGCGTGAGCTACGTGATCTCCGGCGACTACGCCGGCTGGAACAACGGGCTCGCGCAGGGCGGCTGGGGCGGCCTCGCCATCGCCGCCGTGATCATCGCCGGCATGTACCTCGCGATGGTCCTCGGCATGGCCGAGATGTCCTCGGCGCTGCCCGCGGCCGGCGGCGGCTACACCTTCGCCCGCCGCGCGATGGGGCCCTGGGGCGGCTACGCCACCGGCATCGCGATCCTCATCGAGTACTCCATCGCGCCCGCCGCGATCGCCACGTTCATCGGCGCCTATGTGCAATCCCTGAACCTGTTCGGGATCACCGACGGCTGGTGGGTGTACCTGTTCGTCTACGCGCTCTTCATCGGCATCCACCTCACCGGTGCGGGTGAGGCGCTCAAGGCGATGTTCGTCATCACCGCGATCGCCCTGGTCGGCCTGGTGATCTTCGCGGTCTTCGCCGTCGGGAAGTTCGACGCCCACAACCTCACCGACATCGCGGTCACCGATGCCGCGGGGGCCTCGAGCTGGTTGCCGCACGGCTACCTCGGCATCTGGGCCGCGGTGCCCTTCGCGATCTGGTTCTTCCTCGCCATCGAGGGCGTCCCGCTCGCGGCGGAGGAGGCGCGCGAGCCCGAGAAGAACGTGCCGCGCGGCATCATCGTCGCGATGCTGATCCTCGTCGTCACCGGCGCGACGGTCTTCCTGCTCGCACCCGGCGCCGTCGGCGCCAACGCCATGGCCGCGTCGGGAAACCCGCTCGTGGAAGCACTGGGTGACGGAACCGCCGCGAAGGTGGTCAACTACATCGGCCTCGCCGGCCTGGTCGCGAGCTTCTTCTCCATCATGTACGCCTACTCCCGCCAGACCTTCGCGCTCTCGCGCGCCGGCTACCTGCCGAAGAGCCTCTCGGTGACCAACGCCCGCAAGGCGCCGGTGCTCGCGCTGATCGTCCCCGGCGTCATCGGTTTCGCCCTGTCGCTCACGGGCGAGGGCGCGATGCTCCTCAACATGGCCGTCTTCGGCGCCGCCGTCAGCTACGTGCTCATGATGATCAGCCACATCGTGCTGCGCCGCCGCGAGCCCGACATGCCGCGCCCGTACCGCACGCCCGGCGGCATCGTGACAACCTCGTTCGCGCTCGTCGTCGCGTGCATCGCCGTCGTCGCGACGTTCCTCGTCGACCCGACGGCGGCCGGCCTGACCCTCGCGGCGTTCGCGGCCTTCCTCGTCTACTTCGGCGTGTACAGCCGCCATCACCTGGTGGCCAACTCGCCCGACGAGGAGTTCGCCGCCCTCGCCGACGCCGAACGGGACCTGAAGTGAGGCGGATCCGCGCGGCCGTCACCGCCGCCGCCCTCCTGGCGCTCGCCCCGATCGCGGCCTGCACCACGAACGACGCACAGGACACGGCCGCCGAGTGCCGCACCCTGGCCCCGGACGCGGGCTGGTACGGCGACAACCACGACCGCCTCCAGAAGCTGATCGCCGAGCGCGGCCACTGCGGCACCGGCCACGGCGGCGCCGCCCCGGTCGCCCTGTTCGACTGGGACAACACGGTGGTGCGCAACGACATCGGCTCCGCGACCGCCTACTGGATGATCCGCACCGGCAAGATCCGGCAGCCCGCGAACGGCGACTGGCGCACGACCAGCCGCTACCTGGTCCCCGAGGCGGCTCAGGCCCTCGCGGAGGCGTGCCCGACCGCGCTCGCGGCCCCGGGCGCACCGCTGCCCACCGACCGCGACACCCGCTGTGCCGACGCACTCGTCGCCGTGGTCGACGATGCCGAGATCGGCGGGAAGCCCGCCTTCGCCGGCTTCGACCACCGGCGCATGGAGCCCGCGTACGCGTGGGTGGTCCAGCTCATGGCCGGCTACACCGAGGCCGAGATCGAGGACTTCGCGAAGGCCGCCCGCACCGAGGCGCTGGCCGCGCCCGAGGGCGCGAAGCAGCGCGTCGGCACCACCGAGGTCGGCGCTTGGGTCCGCTACTACAGCCAGATCAAGGACCTCATCGGGACGCTCGCCGCCAACGGCTTCGACGTCCGGATCATCTCCGCGTCGGCGCAGCCGGTGGTCCGGGCCTGGGCGCCCGAGGTGGGCCTCGCCCCGGACAAGCTGATCGGCATCCGCCCCGTCGTCGCGGACGGGAAGATCGCCCCGCACCTGCGCGGCTGCGGCGACGTCCCCGACGGCGACGACTCGATGATCAACTACATCGACGGCAAGCGGTGCCTGGTCAACCAGGAGGTCCTGGGCATCACGGGAGCGGCGGCCTGGCAGCAGGCGCCCGCGGACCGTCGGCAGGTGCTCTCCGCCGGAGACTCGGTCACCGACATCACCTTCCTCGGCGACGCCACCGGCCTGCGCCTGGTGATCAACCGCAACGTCCCCGAGCTGATGTGCACGGCGTACGCCGACGCGGACGGCAAGTGGCTCGTGAACCCCATGTTCATTGAGCCCAAGCCGCAAGCGAAGCCCTACGCGTGCGCGACCGCGGGCACCGACGCCGCCGGGGCGAAGGTGCCGGTCCGCGGCACCGACGGCGCCCCGCTGGGCTCCGTCGCGGATACCGTCTACTAGAAGCCACCTCTCGAACGGAGCAATCATGATCCGCAGCCAATCCGTGCGCGGGGAGACCTTCACCTTCGCCTCGATGGCGGACCTGCTGGCCAAGGCCACGCCGCTGCGCTCCGGCGACCAGCTCGCCGGCTGCGCGGCGGCCTCCGACGCCGAGCGGGCCGCCGCGAAGTGGGCCCTCGCCGACGTGCCGCTCTCGGCGCTGCTCGAGGAGCTCGTCGTGCCGTACGAGTCCGACGAGGTCACCCGCCTCATCATCGACACCCACGACCGGGCGGCCTTCGCGCCGATCGCGCACCTCACCGTGGGAGACCTCCGGGACCTCCTGCTGCGGATCGCCGTCGCCGACGATGCCGGTGCCCGGCTCGCCGCGCTCGGCCCGGCCCTCACCCCGGAGATGGTGGCGGCGGTGAGCAAGCTGATGCGCAACCAGGACCTCATCGCCGTCGCGCGGGCGGTCCGCGTCACCGCGGGATTCCGCACCACCGTCGGGCTGCCGGGCACCCTCGCGACCCGCCTGCAGCCCAACCACCCGACCGACGACCCGCGCGGCATCGCCGCCGCCACCCTCGACGGCCTGCTGCTGGGCTGCGGCGACGCGGTGATCGGGATCAACCCCGCCACCGACTCGCCGCACGCCACGTCGGACCTGTTGCACCTGCTCGACGAGGTGCGCACCCGCTTCGACATCCCGACCCAGTCGTGCGTGCTCAGTCACGTCACCACCACGCTCGGGCTCATCGAACAGGGCGCACCGGTCGACCTGGTCTTCCAGTCGATCGCCGGCACCGAGGGCGCCAACTCCGCCTTCGGCGTCACCGTCGGCCTGCTCGACGAGGCCAACGCCGCGGCCCGGGAACTGGGGCGCGGCACCGTCGGCAACAACGTCATGTACCTGGAGACCGGCCAGGGATCCGCGCTCTCGTCCGGCACCCACCTCGGCACCGACGGCGCGCCCGTCGACCAGCAGACCCTCGAGACCCGCGCCTACGCCGTGGCCCGGCACCTCGACCCGCTGCTGGTCAACACCGTGGTCGGCTTCATCGGTCCCGAGTACCTCTACGACGGCAAGCAGATCACGCGCGCCGGCCTCGAGGACCACTTCTGCGGCAAGCTCCTGGGCCTGCCGATGGGCGTCGACGTCTGCTACACCAACCACGCCGAGGCCGACCAGGACGACATGGACGACCTGCTCACGCTGCTCGCCGTCGCGGGGGTGTCGTTCGTCATCACGGTGCCCGGCGCCGACGATGTGATGCTCGGCTACCAGTCGCTCGCCTTCCACGACGCGCTGTACGTGCGCCGCGCGCTCGGGCTGCGGCCCGCGCCGGAGTTCGACGCCTGGCTCGCGCGGCAGGGCATGACCGACGAGGCGGGCGGCCTCCGCGACGTGGCCGTCGAGGCGTCGCCGCTGCGTGAGCTCGCGGCAGGGGTCCCTCGGTGAGCGCGCCCGAGCGGTCCGACGAGCCGTTCTGGGACGCCCTGCGCACGACGACCCAGTCGCGGATCGGGCTGGGGCGCACCGGGGATGCGCTGCCGACGCGCAGGGTCCTCGAGTTCGCCGCCGCGCACGCCGCGGCGCGCGACGCCGTCCACCAGCCCCTCGACGCCGACGACCTCGTCGCCCGCGCCCGCGACCTCGGGCTCGGCGAGCCCGTCGTCGTGACGAGCCGTGCCGCCGACCGCGGCGAGTACCTGCGCCGCCCCGACCTGGGCCGGGAGCCCGCAGAACTGGCGGGCCTCGGCCCGCTTCCCGACGGTGCCGCCGCCGACGTCGCGCTCGTCCTCGCGGACGGGCTCTCGCCCCGCGCGCTCACCGATCACGGCGTCGCGCTGGCCGCGGCGATCCTCTCGGCTCTCCCGCCCGACGTGACGGTCGCGCCGCCGGTCGTCGCGATGCAATCGCGGGTCGCGCTGGGGGATCACGTGGCGCGGGCGCTCGGGGTGCGCACGCTGCTCGTGCTCATCGGCGAGCGACCGGGCCTGTCCGTGGCCGACAGCCTCGGTATCTACCTGACGCACCGCGCCGACCCCGAGGACTTCGGGGCCGGCGTCACCGACGCGCACCGCAACTGCATCTCCAACATCCACCCGCCCGAGGGGCTCGGCTATTCGGACGCCGCCCGCATCGCGGCCGGGCTGGTCGTGGGGGCTCGGCGGCTGGGCCGCTCCGGCGTCGACCTCAAGGACACCTCACGCGCCGAATTGTCGAGCGGCGGCGGTCAGTCCGAGCTCATCGGATAGCAGTGCTCGGCGTCGACCTCGTAGCGGATCGCGAAGGGCTTGTTGGTCACGAACAGGCAGGTCACGTCGACGTCCTCGGTCGCGCCGTGCTCCATCCACCCGCCCTCCGAGAACCAGACGAAGCTGCCCGGGCCGTACTCGCCCTCGTGGGTCTTGAGCACCCCGTCGAGGACGTACATGCCGTGCGCGCAGGGGTGCGTGTGCCAGACGTTCGTGAAGCCGGCCGGATAGCGCAGCATCATCACCTGCATGCCCGTGTCGGGGTCGTCGAACACCGGCTTGATGCTGATCTCCGCGTCGATCTGCGGGATCGGGAACGCGGACCACGGCAGCCGGGCGGCGTCGACGCCCGTCACCGACACGAGATTGGTGGGGATCGTCATGCCGGTCACCGGTAGATCGACTTGAGGTTCTGGTACGCCGCGAGGCCCTCGGGCCCGAGCTCGCGGCCCATGCCGCTCTGCTTGACCCCGCCGAAGGGCGCGATGGGATCGGGGATGTACCGGCTCAGCCCGATCGTGCCCGTCTGCACCCGCGAGGCGACCGAGCGGGCCCGCTCGGGGTCCGCGCTCCACACCGTGCCGCCGAGCCCGTACTCGCTGTCGTTGGCGATCGCGACCGCGTCGGCGTCGGTGTCGTAGCCGATCACCGAGAGCACCGGGCCGAAGATCTCCTCGCGGGAGATGGTCGCGGTGTTGTCGACGTCGGCGAACACCGTGGGCTGCACGTACCAGCCGGCGTCCAGCCCGGCCGGCCGGCCGCCGCCGGCGGTGATGCGCCCGCCCTCGGCCCGCCCCTGCGCGATGTAGCCCTCGACCCGGTCGCGGTGGTGGGCGGTGGCCATCGGGCCGATCTGCGTGGCCGGGTCGAGCGAGTCGCCGATGGTCATCGACGCCGCGAACGCGGTCAGCACGTCCACCACCTCGTCGTACCGGCTGCGCGGCGCGAGCACGCGGGTACCCAGGAAGCAGGTCTGGCCGTTGTTCGCCAGGGTGGCCACGAACAGCTCGTTGCCGATCGACGCGAGGTCGAGCTCCGCGTCGTCGAGCACGATCGTCGCGGACTTGCCGCCGAGCTCCAGGGTCACGGGTCGCAGCAATCGGCCGCAGGTCTCGGCGATCCGCCGGCCCGCGGCCGTGGAACCCGTGAACGCGACCTTGTCGATGCCCGGGTGCTCTACGAGGTGGGCGCCGGCCTCGCGACCGCCGGGGACGATGTTGATCACGCCCGCGGGAAGGCCCGCCGCCTCGGCGGCCTCCGCGAGCACGTAGGAGTCGAGGACGGTCTCGGGCGAGGGCTTGAGGACCAGGGTGCAGCCAGCGGCCAGTGCGGGCGCGTACTTGAAGGACGCCAGGGTCTGCGGGAAGTTCCACGGCGCGATCGCGCCGACGACGCCCAGCGGGGACCGCTGCACCTCGACGGTGCCGCCGAACATCCCGTCGCGCACGTCGGGCCCCTGCGCCTCGGCGAGCTCCGCGTAGTAGCGCAGCAGGGTCGGCGGGTACACGGCCTCGAGCTGCCCGGCGACGGAGATCGGCATCCCGTTCTGCGCCGAGACGAGCGCCGCGATCCGGTCCTTGCGGGCATCGAACTCGTCGGCCAAGCGGCGCAGGGCGGCGGCACGCTCGGATGCCGGAAGGCCGGACCACCCGGACGGGTCGTCGAACGCGGCGCGGGCGGCGGCGACGGCGGCGTCGATGTCCGCGGGCGTGCCGTCGGGTACGTCACCGATCGGGAGGCCCGTGTTGGGGGAGACCACCTCGATGGTGCCGGTTCCGCGCGGGGCCACCCACTCGGCGCCGATGTAGAGGGTTCGGTGGGCGAGGTACTCGTCCGCGGGTGCGCTGGTGATGGTCATGGCTGGAATCCTCCGGTTCGATGGTGACCGACGTCACCGTGCATCGATCCTCACCCGGCGGGAAGTCCCGTAACTGTCCGTGTCCCGGACACTCACCCGTCGATGCCGAGCGCACGCAGGCGTACGTACAGCGTGCTGCGGCTGATCCCGAGTTCCTTCGCGGCGCGCGCCTTGTTCCCGCGGCAGCGCGCCAGCGAGTCGATGATCTGTTGCCGCTCTGTGCGTTCGAGCAGGGTGAGCCCCGCCGCGCGGGCGGTGCCCCGGTACCGCTGGGGCAGGTCGTCGACGGTGACGTGCCGGGAACCCCGCGTCGCGGCCGTCGCGACCGCCGTCGCCAGCACCCGGTCGAGCTCGGCGAGGTTGGCGGGCCAGTCGTGCCCGGACAATGCGTCGATCACGCCGGCCCCCAGCATGCCGTCGGCACCCTGTCCGTGGAGCAGCGCCGTGGCGAGCGCAGCGAGATCCGCCGGTCGCCGCCGGAGGGAGGGGAGCATCACCTGTTCGTCGCACATGGCGACTGCGGCGCTCGGGCCCGGACGCAGGTCCGACGGTGCCGGCCCGACCAGCACGGCAGGCGGGTCGCGTCGGACGACGATCTCGCGGAGCACCGTCACCTCGTGGTCCGGGAGGAGGTCGACGCCGTCGACGACGAGGATCGCACCGGAGCGGCGCGCGCCCGCCGCCGCCTCCGCGAGGTCCGTCCCGCCGCCCTGCACGAGCCGTTCGACGACGTCCACCGATACGACCGGAGCGGACCCCGCCGCCCGGTGGGCCGCCGTGGACCTGCCCGTGCCGGGCTCGCCGAGGATCGCGACGGACCGTGTCGATCCGGTGAGCCGGGGCACCCCCGTCGCGAACGGATCGCCGGCGCCAGCGACTGCGCCGCGGGGGATCGGCACAGCCCGGCGCTCCGGTTCGAGCAACTCGTAGACGGTGGCCGCCCCGGGCCCGGCGATCCGGGTCGCCAGCACCTCGACCGGGACACCGGACGACAGCACCAGCGACGTGGGCAGGGCGCCCCTACGGTCGGCGGCGAGGGCCCGGAGCGCGCCGATGTCCGCCGCGTCGAGCAGGTCGGAGGCGAGGTTGTCGAGGAGCAGCAGGTCGTCGCCCACCGCTACGACCGCCACTCCCCGCCGGCCGGACCGCGTGTGGAACGCGTCCAGGGCCAGACGATGCCCGGCCTGGCGGCCGTGCAGCAGCCGCGACTCGATGTCGGCTGCGAACCGGTCCACCATCGGCCGGAACAGCGGGTGGACGTGGTCGCCGACTGATGTCATGCACAGGATCCCGTCCAGCCTGCGCGTCGTCGGATGGACGATCGGGCGGCCGAAGCAACTCAGGTGCTTGTAGGCGTCGAGGTAGTGCTCGGCGCCGTTCACCGCCAGCGGGGTGCGGGTCTCCAACGGGGTGCCGAGAGCGGTCGTGCCCACGACGTCCTCTCCCATCTGCGCTCCCCGGACTGCGCCGATGCGGTCGAGGTCGCGCGCCACCCGGGCGCCGCCGAAGGTGGTCGCCACGATCCTGGAATCGCCGTCCACGAGGAACAGTGCGGTGCCCGTGTCCGCGAGCTGGACCGCGGCGGCGTCGAGGATCGGCCGGGCGGCCCGTAGCAGTGCCGCGCGGTCGCCGAAGTCCTCGTCGATCCGGACCTGCGGTGCCCGCTCGGGAGCGATCCCCGACAGGGCCGATCGTCGCCAGGAGAGTCCGATCTCGGGGCGCACGACGGGGTCGGGTGTGGTATCGATCACGCCAGGTTACTCTCGAAGGACGACCGGAGGAGCGGCGATGATCGGCAAGCGGATCCAGGACAACATCGAGGCGGTCACCAAGATCGCGGCGGACTCGGTCCGCAAGTCCGGCGAGATCGTCGAGGGCGCGGGCGAGGTGCTCAAGGGCGACCTGAAGGGCGGCATCAGCCGGATGGCCACCAGCGCGGCGGACATCGCGACGGAGGCGACGGCCGAGGGGGTCAAGCTGGCGAGCGAGAACCTCGACACGGCGCGAGAGGCGTCGGACGGAGTCGCCGACAGGGTGACCCGCAAGGACTGATCACTGCGCGGTCCGGCGGTAACCGCCTGGCGTGAATCCGAGGACCTTGCGGAAGTCCCGCACCAGGTGCGACTGGTCGGCGTAGCCCAGCTCGGCGGCGATGTCGGCCACCGCGGTGCCCGGCTCCGTGCTCAGCAGGTGCGCCGCGTGCTGCAGCCGGCGGCGGTGGATCAGCGCGAGGGGAGTGAGCCCGACGAATCGCCGGGTGAGGCGCTGCGCCGTCCGCGGCGAGACCCCGATCGTGGCCGCCGCGTCCTCCACGGTGAGGATCTCGTTGTCTTCCTCGATGGCCACGACCAGGCGATTGGCGAGCTCGGCGTCGTCGGACACCGTCGGAACCCGTGCGGTGAGCCAGGATTCGACCGCGACGCACGCGCCTGCGAGGTCCCCGCGGCACATCGCCGCGGCGACGGTCTCGTGCAACGCCGGAGCGTCGACGGGGGGATAGGCGTCCAGGATCGCGCGCGCGTCGTCGGTGACCGCCGGCGTCGCCGCGGGCCGCAGCAGCGCGCCGACGGCCCAGCCGGTGCCGACGAGGTCGCGGTGTGAACGTTCCGTGGTCGCGCCCGCGAGCCCGATGAGATCTGTTTCGACCACCAGGTTCAGGGCGGGGAAGGCCAGTACGTCCTGCCGGGACGTGCGGCCGGGTGCGATCTCCCACTGGGAGATCCAGAACCACCGCACCAGCGGGTCCGCGGCTGGGGAGGCCGCCCGGCGCTCGAAGGTGGGCAGCTGTGCCGGGTAGAGGATGCCGCGGGGGTTCACGGATCGATCGTAGGCCCGAGGTCTGTCGCGAATGTTCAATCGACGGGTCGGCCTGCGCTCGTAGCGTTATCGGCATGACAGAGAACATCACCGCCGCCAACGGCGCACACACCACCGACGGCGTCCCGCACTCCTTCTCCGCGCTGACGCCCTTCCTCGCGATCCCGAACGCCAAGGCGGCCATCGACTTCTACACCTCGGTGTTCGGGGCGCGCTCGCTCGGAGTCACCGAGATGGGCGGCGTCGTCGTCCACGCCGAACTCGACTTCGGCAACGGGCGGCTCCAGCTCGGCGAGCCCAACCCGCAGTTCGGCCTCGTCCCCATGCCCGACGGTGACGCCGACTGCTACTCGCTGGGGCTCTACTGCAGCAGCGTCGACGACGTGGTCGCGCGTGCCGAGGCGGCGGGCGCGACGGTCCGGGAGCCGGTGGCGAACTTCGTCTCCGGCGACCGGTTCGCCAGCATCCGCGACCCGTTCGGCGTGCGCTGGTCGATCATGACCCGCGTCGAGGACCTCAGCGACGAGGAGAGCGCCGCCCGCGTCGAGGAGTGGGCGGCGGCGCAGGCCTGATGTCAGTCCGCGACCTGCGGCGGGATCGGATCCAGCGGCTGCGGGGTGTCCTGCGGCATCGTCTGGAACCGGACGTCGGCCGATCCCGACGGTGCGGCGTTGGGATCGTTCGGGGCCAGCCACTTGAACCGGATGGTGATCTGACCGGGCCCGTTGCTGCCGACGACCGAGGTGAAGGCGTCGCCCTTCGGCGTCGGGGTGCCGGCGAACTTCTTGTGGTCGAAGAGCAGGATCTGCACGGGCGAGCTCCCCGTGCCGCGGTCGGTGTCGAGGCGCACCCAGTTCAGGGTGCAGTCCACGGAGCCGCCCATCGCCGTGACCTTCCACGGGACCCCGGGCATCGGCGGCGCGATCGTGCGGATCGCGCTGTCGATCCGGTCCTGGGGGAGCTCGGGGCAGGAGACCGGAGCGGCTCCGGCGGTCCCGGCCCCGGCGGCGACCGACGCGACGCCGGTCGCGGCCGCCGCAGCGGAGAGGGCGAGTGCGATCAGAGGCTTGCGCATGGCTTCGTTCCTTCCAGTACGGGAGGTCGACGCGGGCTCCATCGACGGGCAATGCTTGTATCGGGTAACGATCACTCGACGTTACCCCGCGGGCGTCACTAACCTTGATGCCATGAGCGAGGAACAGGGCAGCTACGTCACCGAGAACCAGCCGTACGAGCGCGACACCCGGTACATCGAGACCCGCATCACCCGCGACGGGCGCGACGGCTATCCCGTGGAGCCGGGCCGGTACCGGCTGGTCGCCTCCTACGCCTGCCCGTGGGCCACCCGCACCATCATCGTGCGGCGGCTGCTGGGCCTCGAGGACGCCATCTCCCTCGGCATCGCCGGCCCCACCCACGACAAGCGGTCGTGGACCTTCGACCTCGACCCCGGCGGCCTCGATCCCGTCCTGCAGATCCCGCGCCTGCAGGACGCCTACTTCGCGCGCGTCCCCGACTACCCGAAGGGCATCACGGTGCCCGCGATCGTCGACGTGCCGACGGGTGCCGTCGTCACGAACGACTTCCCGCAGATCACGATCGACTTCTCGCTCGAGTGGACGGATTTCCACCGTCCCGGCGCGCCGCAGCTCTACCCGGAGGACCTGCGCGGTGAGATCGACGAGGTGAACAAGCTGGTCTACCGCGACGTCAACAACGGTGTGTACCGCTGCGGCTTCGCGGGCTCGCAGGAGTCCTACGACGCCGCGTACGACCAGCTCTTCTCCCGGCTCGACTGGCTCTCCGAGCGCCTCGCCACGCAGCGGTACCTGGTGGGCGACACCATTACCGAGGCCGACGTGCGGCTGTTCACCACGCTGGCCCGGTTCGATCCGGTGTACCACGGCCACTTCAAGTGCAACCGGGAGAAGCTCAGCGAGATGCCGGTGCTGTGGGCCTACGCGCGGGACCTGTTCCAGACCCCGGGGTTCGGCGACTCCACGCACTTCGACCACATCAAGCGGCACTACTACGAGGTGCACCGCGACATCAACCCGTCGGGCATCGTTCCGAAGGGTCCGGACCTGCGGAACTGGTTCAGTCCGCACGGCCGGGAGAAGCTGGGCGGCAGCCCCTTCGGCGCCGGGACCGCGCCCGCGCCGCTACCGATCCCCGCCGGCTGAGACCATGACGGAGTGGATCGAGGTCCTCAAGGAACTGGTGGACGGCCCGAGCGTCCCTGTGCACGGGATCGTGCGTACCCGGAACGCGGAGGCGCTCGGGCGGACCGAGACCGTCGGGTTCATCGGCGCCCCGCCGATGTGGGTCGGCACCGGCGGCGACGACGTCCGGGTGTGGCGCGACGGCAGTCGGGTGCGGGTGGAAGGGCCCGACGGTTCGCCGCTGCACCTCTGCGACGGAACCACCGCCTGGCAGTTCGGTGAGGAGCGGGAGCCGCCGGAGTACGCCGCCGCCGGTCGCGTCTACTACGGCGGCCCGGGAGCGGAGCTGTTGGTATCGCGGAGTGCTCAGGACTGGTTGAACGGCGACGACTTCACGCAGCCGACGGGGCCTGTCAGTGACATCGAATTCCTCGGGAGGGACTGCTGGGCCGTCGAACTGGCGCCGCCCCCGCACAAGCCGGCTCCGATCCAGATCGTCGTTGACCGCGAGTCGGGCGCGGTGTTGCATCAGGGGAACGCGGAGTTCGACGTTTCGGTCGAGTTCATCTCGATCGAGGTCGGCGGGCATATCGACGATGCACTATTCACCTGGAGCGGCGTCGCGGTCTCCATGGATGAGCGCCGCGCGGCCGAATCCCTTGCGGCGCGTGCGGAGTACCAGCAATCGCAGGCCGACCGCCTGTCCAGGCTCGAGTCCGACCTGGGCGTGCGGTCGTTCACGGTGCAGGTTCCGGTCGACCTCGTGATCACAGACGTCGACGAGCTCGGTGAGGACGGCAGCTTCGCAGTGAGGGTTCGATCCGATGCGGCTCCTCACGCGGACGGCTACCTGCGTCGGCGCGCGCACCAACCTGGGCGATGGAACATCGACAGCACTGACCGACCCATCCATCACTGGACGGCGGCCGGTTTCGACTGGGCGCTGTGGTTCTACGGCTTCGCCATCGCCCCTGAGGTCCTCGACCAGGTTCAGCAGCATCTCCATCCGGGACAGTCCGCGACGGACTCCTTCATCGAGACCCGGTGACTTCCAGCGTGCCCCCTCAGGCCGCCTGTTTCGGGACGGTGGATCGGTGGACATGTCCTGTCGGGGTTCGGGTTTCGACGGTGTGCCGACCGGATTCGTCGTCAATGGTTGCGCTGCGCCAGCCGGGGGCTTCCTTGGCGTAGTTGCACGCCGCGCACAGGCCCTGCCCGTTCTCGAAACTCGTGGCTCCGCCTTTCGCGTGGGGGGTGACGTGGTCGGTGTGCGCTATGGGTGCGTCGCAGTAGGGGGTGCGGCAGTACCGATCCCGCAAGCGAATGATCTCTGCCAGCCCGTCGGGGAACAGGCGCTGCCGGGAGTCCATCGCCACCACCGCACCCGTCTCCGGTGCGACGAACAACCTGCGCACCCAGGCCACCTCCTTGCTAGCGGCCTTCCCGATCAGGTTGCGGGCGATCTCCGCCGGCATGCTCCCGCCACCGTCGAGGTGCGCGGCGCCCGGCTCATCGCCGATGAGAATCTGGGCGGAAATGGTGAGGTTCACGGTGACGGGTTGGCCGTCGGCCGCGTCGCGGCCGGTCACGCGGGCGAACGCGGTGTCGGCCATGATCTGCAGTCGGCTCCGCAGTTCCTGATCGCGCCCCACCAGCCCGTCGGCGTGTTTGCGCAGCGCCGCGTACGCGCCGACTCCTTGCGCCATCGGCAGCAGCAACGACAGGCGGGCCATGCCCTCCGGCAGGGGCCGCAGGGTGACGGTGCGGTCCTTCTCCGCCGCCGCAATCCGGTCCACTGTGGCCTGTGCATCGAGCCGGTACGCGACCTGCTGCACCTTCCCCGCCAACTGTTTGAGTCCCAACCCCGCCAGCACTGCCCGATCCGCGCAGAGCTCCTCGTCGGCGCGTCGCCGGTCGGCGATGTCCAGATGCGACAGGCCTGCCAGGAGGGTGGGGATGGCTTCCGGGGAGAGGTCACCGTCGTACAGCCGGGCGCGGGTGTGCGGCATGTACCTCTCCAACTCCACCGCCCGAGCCAGGAATCGGCCTGCGGTGTGCGGGGATATGTGCAATGCCAATGCGACCTCGCCGGCGACGCCCTGCTGCCACCGGTCCTGCGGCACCCCCGCCGCGACGCGTTCGCAGACGCGTTGCCGCAGCAGGTCCGCCGCCAGCGCATACTGTTCGACCGCCAACCGGCAGCGCTGGATTTCACTCGAACGCAACCGATCCACCACGTCCGCTCCAACCGTGCTATCGGGAGGCTGATCCTGCTCTACGGCAGTGTTTTCGTCCATACCAGAACGCTACTCGGGCCCACCGACAAGTTTTCGAGGGAGAAAACTATATCGAATGTACGTTCTGAACGTCACCGACTGCCGCGGAGGACGCGCGCGGCGCACGGTAGTCGCTGTAGCCCTCCGCCGTGCGACCGTAGAGCACGTCCTCGCGGATCGCCGACAACGGCAGGGAGCGCCGGATCCGCTCCACGAGGTCGGGGTTCGCGATGAACGCGCGGCCGAAGGAGACCAGGTCGGCACCGTCGGCCAGGGCCCGCTCGGCGGCGGGCGCCGACGTGGGCGCACGGTTCTCGCCCACGTTCGCGATGACGGTGCCGTCGAAGCGCGGTCGCAGGTCCGCCAGGGCGGGGTAGTCGTCGTTGTCGGTCAGGTGCAGGTACATCAGGCCGCGGCGGCTCAGCTCGTCGACGAGGCCGCGGTACAGCTCGGCGGGATCCCGCTCCACCATGGAGAACTGCGGGTTTCCGGGCGAGAGCCGGATCGCCGTGCGCGCGGCGCCGACGGCGTCGGATACGGCGTCCACCACTTGGAGGGCGAAGCGCATCCGGTTCGTGACCGGTCCGCCGTAGCGGTCGTCGCGCAGGTTCGTGTTGCCCGCGAGGAACTGGTGGATCAGGTAACTGTTGGCGCCGTGCAGCTCCACCCCGTCGAAGCCTGCCGACACGGCCCGACGAGCGGAGGCCGCGTACTGCGCGACCGTGGCCTCGATCTCGGCGTTCGACATCGCTGCGGGGCGGGGCCAGGCAGCCTTGGAACCGTCGAGCAGGTGCAGCACGTCGCCGTCGGGCACCGCCGACGGGCCCGCGGGCACCGAACCGTCGATCCGGGCGGCGGGGTGACCCTTGCGCCCGCCGTGCATGAGTTGCGCGACGATGCGGCCGCCCTCGGCGTGCACGGCGTCGACGACCCGGGCCCACGCGCGCTCGTGACGGTCCGTCGCGAGCCCGGGCACCCGGGCTTCGCTCTGCCCGGAGGAGTGGGGCCACATGCCCTCGGTGATGATCAGGCCCGCGCCGGCCCGCTGGCGGTAGTAGTCGGCGACGTCCGCGGTCGGGGAGCCGTCGGGCTCGGACCGCAGGCGCGTCATCGGCGCCATGACGATGCGATTCGGGAGGTCGAGGGTTCGGCTGTGGTACGGCGTGAGGAGTGACATGTCCGTACGCTAGAACCTGACACTGATGTGAGGGGCAAGCGATGCGGATCGGCGAACTCGCGGAGCGCACCGGGGTGAGCGTGCGCTCGCTGCGGTACTACGAGGAGAAGGGGCTGCTCGCGTCGACGCGGACGGTGGCCGGGCAACGCGTCTATCCCGAGCGGGCCGTCGACCGGGTTGTGCGCATCCAGGAGCTGTTCGCGGCCGGCCTCGCGAGCGGCGTGATCGCTCAGCTGCTGCCGTGCATCCACGACGAGGACGGGTCGCCGAACGCGACCGCGACGCCCTGGCTCGCCGCCACGCTGCGCGCGGAGCGCGACCGGATCGACGAGGGCATTCGCGACCTGCAGCGGGCGCGGGAGGTGCTCGACGAGGTGATCGACACCGCCGGCGCCGTCACCGATCCCCGTGTCGCCGCAGGAAATCGATGACCACCTCGGCGGTCCGCTCGGGCTCCTGCTCCGCCGGGTAGTGGCCGGACTCCTCCAGCACCACGCTGCGGACGTCGGACGCCACCGGCCGCAGGCCCTCCGCGACGGCGGCGCCCATCGCGAACCGTCCACCGATCGCCAGGACCGGCGTTCGGATGGGGTCCGTGCGGAACTCGTCGACGTCGGCGAGATCGTCCGCCCGCGTGCGGTAGTGCGCGAGCCCCGCGACGTGGACGTCGGTGGGGCGGTACGCATCGACGTACGCGTCCAGGACCGCAGGATCGAGTCCGGCAGGTCCTGCGCTCTCGCGAAGGAAGGCGCCGTAGAAGGCGTCCTCCCGCCCGGGGACGAGGCTCTCGGCGAGTCCCGGTGCCCGGTTGAACGCGCCGTGCCAATCCGGATAGTGCTCGCTCCCCGGCGACGGGACCGCCACGTCGATCCCGGGCAGGACCTCCTCCTCGACGATGAGCGCGGCGACGGTCTCGGGTGCCGCGGCCGCGAGGTGCACGGCGACGGTGCCGCCCCAGTCGTGGCCGATCACCGCGCACCGTGCGATCCCGTCCGCGGCGAGCCGATCGCGCACCCGCGCCGCCAGCGCACTCTTCCGGAAGTCGCAGGTGCCGTCGTTGCGGGTTCCGAGGCCGGGCAGCGTGATCGCGAGGGGTTCGAACTCGGCGTCCCTAAGCCGCGGGGCCAGGTGTTGCCAATGCAGGTCGGTGACGGGCCAGCCGTGCAACAGGACGACCGGGAGACCGGTCACGACGTCGCCCCCGCGAGGTGCGCGGCGGCGAGATCCGCGACCGCGAAGTCCCGCTCCCGCTCCTCGGTCTCGCCGTCCTCGGCGAACCACGCGGCCGACAGCCCCGCGAAGGCGAGCACCCACCGCAGCAGGCGCTCGCGCGGCAGGCCGGACTCGGCGACGATCACGTCGAGTTGCCGGGCGAAGCGGACCGGATCCGCCGCGGTCGGCAGGTCCGGGTTGGTCAACAGGTTGGCGTAGTCGTAGCCGCGCTCGCCGACGACGCACTTCGGGTCGATCGCGAGCCAGCCGCGATCGCCGAAGTCGAGCACGTTGTCGTGGTGCACGTCGCCGTGCAGGACCACCTCGTCGCGCGGGTCCGCGAGGAGTGCCTGCGCCGCGACCCAGGACCGGGCGTACCGCGGGTCTTCGCCGCGGACCTCCGCGAGCGAGGCGAACCAGTCCCGCAGGGGGACCAGCTCGGTCGCCGGAGCCCCGGGGCGCGGCCGGTGCAAGTGTTCGACGGTGCCGCACAGGATCCGGGTCGCCTCGTCGTCCCGGCCGTCGAGTGCCATCGCCATGAGGTCGCCGGTGCCCGTCGCGCGTTCCATGAGCACGGTGTCGCCCTCGTGCGCGAAGACCTCGGCGGCCCCGTCGCCGCCCCACCAGCGGAGCACTGCGGCGCCGGCGCGCTCCTCGGTGGTGTTGGCGCGCTTGAGCATCGCGGCACGGCCCCGCCACCGCACGGGCAGCAGGTCGCTGCCGGGCGTGGCGAAGGACGCACCGTCGGGGGAGAGGTCCCAGAGTTCGAGGGTCTCGCGCCACGCATCGAGTGGTTGCACAGCATCCGACCGTACTGGGGCGCATGATGGTCCGATGAGCGACGGCACGGATCGGCCCTCGGTGGCGATGGCGCGGGTACGGGCGCATGATGAAGCCGTGAGCGATTTCAATCAGGGCATCATCGACGAGTTCCGCGCCAACAACGGCACCGTGACCGCCATGGGCTTCGGCCGGGCCCTCGCGCTCGTGCACAGCACGGGCGCCAAATCCGGCGAGCCGCGGGTGAACCCGCTGGCCGCGATTCACGACGACGAGGGCTGGCTACTGCCGGCTTCCGCGGGCGGCTCGCCGAAGAACCCTGCCTGGTACCACAACCTCAAGGCCCATCCGGATATCGAGATCGAGTACCCGAACGACGAGGGCGGGATCTCCACGGCGCAGGTCACCGCCACGGAGCTGATCGGAGCCGCGCGCGACGAGGCGTGGGCCCGGTTCGTCGCGCGGTCGAGCGGTTTCGCCGAGTACGAGCAGGCGGCGCAGGGGCGCGTGATCCCGGTCTTCAGGCTGACTCCGCGCTGATCCCGCGTCGGCTCAGGCGTGCACCGGCTCGGGCGCGGGCGTCCGGTCGCGCATCACGATGAAGGCGGCGATCGCCGTCGCGACGAGGATCGCGCTGGAGACGCCGACGGTCGTGGTGACCGCGTCGACCCAGGCCGATCGGGCGGCGTCGGCGAGCGCGGCACCGTCGGGCCCCGCGATCCCGTCCGCGCGCGAGAGGGTGTCGCCGAGTGTGCGTGCCATCCCGTCGTGTCGGGTGAAGACCGCCGTCGCGACGGACCCGAGCACCGCGAGTCCCAGGGCCGTGCCGAGTTCGAAGCTCATCTCCGACATCGCGGAGGCCTGGCCCGCCCGCTCCCGCGGGGCGGCGTCGAGGGCGACCGCCGAGACGAACGTGAACAGCGTGCCGTAGCCGACGCCGGCGACGACGGTCCCGAGCACGTACATCCACGCAGGACCGTCGGTGCCGAGCCCCACCAGCACGAGCTGGCCCGCGGCCGAGAACAGGAGCGCGGCGACGAACGTGCTGCGCCGGCCGAGGTACTGCTCGATCCAGGGCGCGCGCATGGAGAAGTACGCCACGACGGCGGCCGCGGGCAGGCCGAGAAGGGCCGCCGCGAGCACGTCGAAGCCGACGACCGACTGGAGGTAGATGCCGGTGAGGTAGGACATCGAGCTCAGTGTCGAGACCGCGAGGATGGTGCCGGCGATGGCCATCGCGAAGTACCGGTTGCGGAACAGGTCGAACGGGATCAGGGGGTGGTCCGTGCGGCGCTGCTGCACGATGAACGCGACGAGCACGACCGCGCCCGCGGCACCGACGGCGAGGGTGGTGCCGTCCAGGCCGTGCCCGGCCGCCGCCTTCACCGCGTAGACCAGGGGGAAGATCGCGGCCATCGAGAGCGCGACACCCACGAGGTCGAACCGCGCGGCCGTGTCGCTGCGGAACTCGGGGATCAGCAGGGGGCCGGCCACGAGGAACGCCAGGAACACCGGTGCGTTGATGAGGAAGACCGAGCCCCACCAGAAGTGGTGCAGCAGCACGCCGCCGATGACCGGGCCGACCGCCATGCCGAAGGAGAACGCCGCCGTCCACACGCCGATCGCGACGCCCCGGGCCTTCGGATCGCGGAAGATGTTGGCGATGAGGGCGAGGCTGGCGGGCAGAAGGGTCGCGCCGCCGACGCCCATGAGGGCGCGGGCGGCGATGAGCAGCGCCGGGGACGGCGCGAAGGCGGCGATCACGGAGGCGACGCCGAACAGGCCGGCGCCCCAGGTCATGAGGCGGCGGCGCCCCCAGCGGTCGCCGAGGTTGCCCATCGTGATGAGCAGGCCGGCAAGCATGAACGGGTAGATGTCCAGGATCCACAGCTGCTCGGCCGACGTCGGATGCAGGGCGGCGGTGAGGTGGGGCATCGCCAGGTACAGCACCGACGCGTCCATCGAGACCAGGAACACCGGCAGGAGCAGCGCGGCGAGACCGGCCCAGGCGCGGCGCGGGGTGGTGGACACGAAGAACTCCTCGAAACGTTTCTCGACGGCGCGTACGGCGTACGCAGCATGGCTGGGTACACTGTACGCAGCATCGTCGATCCCGGTCAACGGAGAAAGGGCGCTGGTGTCCGAGACCACTCTGACCCGCGAGGCCATCGTGGCCGAGGCCGTCCGCCTCGCCGATGAGGGCGGCCTCGAGAAGGTCTCCATGCGTCGCATCGCGGACGCGCTCGGCGCGGGCGCCATGTCGCTGTACCGCCACGTGCCCGACAAGGACACCCTGGTCCGCGACATGGCCGCGGCCGTGGGCGCGGAGTACCTGTACCCGCCGGAGCTGATCGGCGACCCGGACTGGCGCATGCGCACGCACGTCGCCGCCGAGGCCGACATGCGGCTCTACCTGCACCACCCGTGGGTGCTGCTGGCGCACTCGATGCCGCGCGCAGCCATGGCGCCGTCGGCAGTCTCGTGTTTCCACTGGCTCGTCGAAGCCTTCACGCACCTGACCGGGGCGGTCGCCGACTCCGCCGAGCTCACCCTGCACGTCTGGAACCACGTGCAGGGCGCGGGTATCGGCGCCGTCGGCCGCCTGCTGCTGGCCCCGGGCTCCTCGCTCGAGGGCGCGGGCTTCGTCGCCGACCTGGCGGACAACCCGCTCATCGAGGGCCTGCCGCTGCTCAAGGAGCTGGTGGAGGTGGACCGCCCCGACCTGTGCGCGGCGATGCCGCTGCTGCACGCCGGCGTCGACGCGCTGTGCACGGGCTTCGCGGAGCGCTACCGGCGCTGAACCGTCGACGCCCGTTCAGGGCGGCGCCACCGTCGATTCAACCGGATCGGTCAGCGTGAAGTCGTGAGCACTGCGAATCGACGGACCTTCCTCAGGGGAGCCCTCACCGGCGGTATCGTCGCGGGCATGGGCCTGCTCCCGTCGTCGCTGACCGAGGCGCTGGCGCAGCCCGCCCCGTCGGGCGGGCTCGACGGCCTCGAGCACGTGATCTTCCTGATGCAGGAGAACCGCTCCTTCGACCACTACTACGGCGCGCTCCGCGGCGTGCGCGGCTTCGCCGACCCCGCCGCGATCCGCCTGCGCTCCGGGCACGACGTCTTCCTCCAGCCCACCCGTTCGGGGTTGACGGTGCCTCCCTTCCCGGTCCGGGGCGCGGCGGACCGCCAGCGCATGGATGCCGAGAACATCGACGCCCTCGACCACACGTGGAAGGGCGGGCACGCGGCGCTCGCCGACGGCTGGCACGACGGGTGGATCGCCGCGAAGACCGATTCGACGATGGCCTACTACGACCGCGCGGACATCCCGTTCCACTACGCCCTCGCCGACACCTTCACGATCTGCGACCACTACTACTGCAGCTCGCCGACCTCCACCTCGCCCAACCGCAACTTCTTCTTCTCCGGCACCACCGGCTACGAACCCGGAACCGGGGAGCGCGCGGTCGAGAACACCGCCTACGACCGCGGCCACCCGGGCTACGACTGGCCGTGCATCGGCGAGATCCTGCAGCGGGCGGCGATCTCCTGGCAGGTGTATCAGGAGTGGGACAACTTCACGGACAACAACATCGAGTTCTTCCGCCGCTTCAAGACGGTCTCGAAGGCCGTCTTCTCCGACTTCGGCACCGAGATCGACGACTTCTACCAGGGCCTTCGGCGCCTGCCCGCCGACGAGGCGCATCGTCGGTCCGGGGAGGTGGACGCGCGGGCCAGGACGTTGGGAGCCGAGGACCGCGACCTGTTCTTCCGCGGACTGCGCCGCACGGCCACCGGCACGCTCACCGACCGGATCGGCGCCGACATCGCCGCGGGCACCCTGCCGACGGTCAGCTACGTCGTGGCCTCCGAGCGGGAATCGGAGCACCCCAGCGGCTCCTCGCCGCGGGCGTCGGCGAATCTGGTGCACCGCATCCTCGACGCGCTCGGGCGCAACCCCGAAGTGTGGCGGAAGACGGCGCTGTTCCTGCTCTACGACGAGAACGACGGCTACTTCGACCACGTCCCGCCGCCGCGACCGCCCCGCGACCGACGCGACGAATGGGTCGGCGACCTACCGCTCGGACTGGGCGACCGCGTGCCCATGACGATCGTCTCGCCCTGGACCGTCGGCGGGTACGTGGCCTCGGAGACCTTCGACCACACCTCCACGCTGCGCTTCCTCGAGCGCTGGCTCGGCATCTCCGTCCCGGCGATCTCCACCTGGCGGCGCACCGTCTGCGGTGATCTCAGCAGCGCCTTCGACTTCCGTACGCCGCAGGCGCTCCCGGCGCGGTCGCGTCCGCAGTCGGTGGGGTCGCTCAGCCCGCGCTGGAAGCCGCACGCACCGGCGGTCGGTCGGCGCCCCGGCCAGGAGCCGGGCGAGCGCCCCGCACGGCCCGTGCCCTACGTGCCCGGGGCCACCGCGAGTCCCGGGCCCGACGGTGTCCGCGTCCGCCTGACCAACACGGGGATGCGGTCCGCGCACTTCACCGTCTTCCCGTACCACGCACCGGATTCCGTGCCGCTGCACGCCGACGTGCTCGGCGAACAGGACCTGATGGTGCCCGCGCCGGATGGGCGTTACGACCTGCTGGTGCTCGGGCCCGCGGGCGAACACTGGGAATTCGTCAGCGAGCCGTCCGTCGCAGGATGAACGCGGCGGTGCCCGCGATCCGCGCGTCGTCGTCGCCGGCGAGGGCGCGTAGGGACTCCTCCGCGCCGGCCGTGGGGATCTCCGCGAGCGCCTGCACGGCCCGCTGACGCACCGGGTATTCGCCCGAATCCCGCGCGAGCGCCGCGAGTTCGGCGCTGATCGTCTCCCCGTCGGGGTCGGCGGCCGCGATCGCCCCGAGCGCCTCCGCCGCGTCGACGTCCTTCTCGCCGTCCCGCACCATCCGCAGCAACTGCGGTACGGCCGCGGCGTCGCCGCGGCCGCCCAGGGCGACGGCGGCGACCACGCGTACCGCACCGTCGACGTGGTCGAGTGCGGCCCGCAACGCCTCGTCCTGGCCCGGAACCTCCGAGAGGGCCAGGACGGCGCGGTGCCGCACGGCCGGATCGAGGGATCCGAGCGCATCGACGAGGGGAGCGAGATCCTCCCGATCGGCCTCCGCGAGCGCCCAGCGCAGGGCGCCCGCCACGTTGGTGCTCTCCTCCTTGAGCAGCGCCTCGGCCAGCGCGGCGGCGGGGACCCGACCCGTGAGCGCGGCGCTCTGTCGCGCGGCGGGCGCGGCGCTGGCGAGCCGGGAGAGCAGGCCCACGATCCCGAGGACCTGCTCCCAGTCGACCGGTCCGGCGGCGGCGACCTGCTGGAGCCGCTCCAGCAGCTCCGTCTCCAGCCGGATGCGCTCCCGGCTCCGCGCGATCATGTCCGCCACCAGCCGGTCCGGCGCGAAGGAGGGGTCGTCGAGTGCCTGCCCGATCTCCTTGAGCGACAACCCGAGCGAGCGCAGGCTCTCCACGTGGAAGATCCGCCGGATGTCGTCGTCGGAGTACTCCCGGTACCCCGACGACGAGCGATGCGACGGCCGGACGAGGCCCAGCGCGTCGTAGTGCCGCAGCATCCGCGCGCTGACGCCCGAGCGCCGCGCCACCTCGCCGATCTGCATTGCCCGTCCGTCCCGTCGGTCATTCCGGGCGGCCGAGGGCCGCCACACGTTGCGCCTCGTGCACCGAGCCCACGAATCCGGAATCCGGGTCCTCGAGCAGCTGCAGGGTCTGCGCCACGTGATCCCGCGCCGCGTCCGTCGTCGCGGGGGCGTCATCGAGGGCGGCGACGCCCTCGTCGCCGAGCGCGAGGATCGCCCTGCTCAGGCTGCGGCGGGTCTCCGCGCCGCCGCGCCCCAGCTGCCCGACCAGGGCGCTGGCGGCGGACCGTCGGGCCTCTGCGTCCGGGGCCAGCGCCCCGGCCGTGCGCCATGCCGCCTTCGCGACCTCGTCGTCCGTGTCGCCCGCGAGGGCCAGGACCTCACCGAACGCGGCCGCGGACTCGGCGCCGACGATCTTCGACAGCGAGTGCAGCGCCTGGCTCCGGGCCTGCGCGACCGGGGAGGCGAGCTCCGCGCGGAGCAGCGGGACCGTCGACCCGGCGGGCAGTCGGGTCAGCGCCCAGGTGAGCATGTCGCGGACGAAGAAGTCGGGCTCGACCGCGCAGCGCGCGACGAGCGCCGCGGCGTCGACGCTCCCGGGGGAGGTCCCGGCGTCGAGGGCCGCGCGCAGGCGGATCGAGGCGTTCTGATGGTCGAGCAGGGTCCGGGCCATGGCGGCCACCTCCTTGAATCGTCGGTGGCTCGATTCCAGACCCTGTCACGATGTCAAGGTCAAGCGCCGCACGTCAGCGGCTCACTCCTTGTCGACGTCGACCACCTTCGCGCCCTCGGCGGCACGCGCGACCGCGGCCGCACCGTCGTGGGCGCCCTTGCGCGAGGCGTAGGCCTGGCCCGAGGCCACGACCTCTCCGTTGCCTGCCTTGAGCCGGAAGCGGAACTTGCCGGCGTTGTCCTCGTACACCTCGAACTTGCCTGCCATCTGGAGCGCCTTTCTCGTGGTGATCCCCGTCGTCGGGGCCGGGTGCAGCGTATGACGTCGCCCACGGGAATGTGAGGCGAAGCGTTCGACACGCCGGATGAGGATCGCCCCGATCCGAACCGGCATCAGCGAGCGCTCAGCCGAAGCCAAGGCGCGTCGCTATCGTGGAATTCGAACGGCAACGACGACAGGGGTGGCAGCGCAGATGGGGATCATGGACCGGGTCCGAGGCGAACTCGTCGACATCATCGAGTGGTTGGAGGACAACCGCTCGACGATGGCGTGGCGGTTCCCGCGCTACAACAACGAGATCAAGAACGGCGCGCAGCTCATCGTGCGCGAGGGCCAGGAGGCGCTGTTCGTCTACCGCGGGCAGCTCGCCGACCGGTACGGCCCCGGCAACTACCAGCTGGTCTCCGAGAACATGCCGGTCATGTCCACGCTGCAGGGCTGGCCGCACGGCTTCAAGAGCCCGTTCCGCAGCGAGGTCTACTTCGTCAACACCCGGCCCATCACCGACCTGCGGTGGGGCACCGCGAACCCGATCACCATCCGGGACCAGGACTTCGGCATGGTCCAGGTGCGCGCCAACGGTCTCTGCGTCGTGCGCGTGGTCGACTCGCCGACCTTCCTGCGCCAGGTGATCGGCACCGACTCCAACGTCGACTCGGACGAGATCGCCGAGCTGCTGCGCCGCACCATCACCACGGCGTTCTCCGAGATGCTCATCGAGACCGGGGTGGGCGCGATCGACCTGCAGGCCCGACAGCGGGAGCTCGCCGCGAAGCTGCAGGAGTACGTGCAGTCGAAGATCAACCAGCAGTACGGGCTCGCGTGCGAGGCCATCGAGCTGAACATCTCCCTGCCCGACGAGATCACGCAGGCCATGACCCGCGGCGTCGCCCGCGGCGTGGAGGAGAAGGGCTACTACGGCAATGTCGGCGACATGAACCGCTTCCAGCAGGGCCGCGCCGCCGACGCGATGCTCGGCGCCGCCACCAACGAGGGCGGGGGCGGGGCGGGCGACTTCCTCGGCGCCGGCATGGGGATGGCGATGGGGCAGCAGTTCGCCCAGAACTTCCAGAATCAGCAGGCACCCGCGCAGGGCGCGCAGCAGGGTGCGGCGCAGCAGGCGCCGGGCGCTGCACAGCTCGGCCCGCCGCCGTTGCCGAACGCGCAGGTCTTCCACGTGGAGCAGAACGGTCAGCCGGTCGGCCCGTTCCCGGTGGAGCAGCTCCGCGCCATGAACCTCACCCCGCAGACGCTCGTCTGGTCGCCCGCGCTCACCGGCTGGACCCCGGCCGGGCAGGTTCCCGCCCTGGCGTCGCTGTTCGGGCAGACGCCGCCGCCCCTGCCGCCCCGGGCGTAGCCATGACGACGCCGCCCCCGCTGCCCGGCCACCCCGGGCGGCCACCGGAGCAGCCGCGCCCGCCGCAGCCGCCGGGCGGGCCCCGGCCGTCACAGCCCCCGCGACCCGCCGCGCCGGCGGCCCCGCGGCCCCAACAACTCGTGCCCGGCGTCCCGTCGGCCAACGACCGCGAGATGCTGCAGGTGACCGAGCAGACCCGGACGTACCCGTGCGGGAACTGCGGTGACGCCCTGGTCTACGACCCCGCGATCGGGAAGCTGCGGTCCCCGAGCTGCGGCAGTACCTATCCCGTCCTGCTCGACACCTCCAAGGCGCTCGTGCCACATCCGCTGGGGCCCACCATGAACGCGCTCTACGCGCGCGCGGCGTCGGCGGAGCAGGTGCGGGTCGTCGACCACGAGGTCGTGTGCCAGAACTGCGGCGGCCACACGCTGTTCAGCGGCACCCTCACGGCCGTGCGGTGTCCCTACTGCAACACCCCGATCCAGCGCACCGACGTCCAGGTGGCCCCGGCTCGGCTGCCCGTCGACGGGATCCTGCCGCTGCGGGTCGGCGAGGACCAGGCGCGGCAGAACATCGAATCCTGGGTCAACAGTCGCTGGTTCGCGCCGCGCGAGTTCAAGAAGTACCGGGTACTCGGTTCGTTCACCAGCGTCTACCTCTCGTACTACAGCTACGACGCCGAGGTGACCACCGACTACTCGGGAGCGCGGGGCGTGCACCGCACCCGCCGCGACCGCGACGGCAACATCGAGACCTACACCGACTGGTGGCCGGTGAGCGGGCGGGTCCACGACAGCATCCGGCAGCTCGCCGAGTCCGCCAACACGGGACTCGACTCCGACCGGGTCCGCGATCTCGAGCCCTGGCCCACCGAGCAGTCCGTCGTCTACACGCCGGAGTTCGTGGCGGGTCACCTGGCGCGCACCTACGACGGTGACGCGGCGCAGGTCTTCGAGGCGCAGGCCCGGCCGCGGATCGAGGGCATCGTCGAGCACACCGTGCGGCGCGACATCGGCGGCGACGAGCAGCGGATCAGCCGGATGAACCCGGTGTACCAGTCGATCGACTTCCTCTACCTGCTGATGCCGGTGTGGCTGCTGACCGTCACCTTCGGAGGCAAGCCCTTCCAGGTCTTCGTCAACGGCGTGACCGGCGAAGTGCAAGGTCAGCGGCCGTGGAGCGCGATCAAGATCGCCTTCGCCATCACCCTCGGCTTGCTGCTCGTCGGGCTGGCGGTGTACCTGTACATGCAGGCCCGCGGCGGGTAGCCGCCGCGGCGGCGAGGAGGAACGTCATGTCGTGGATCATCGTTGCGGTGCTCGCGGTCGTCGTGCTGGCCGTGCTCGCGGCCACCGGTTTCGCGATCGCGCTGGTGCGCAACAGTCGCCGGCAGCAGCGGGCCGAGGCCGCCATGCCGTTCCCCTCGCGCGCCCCGCTGTCCTGGTCCGGCTCGCACGTCCCCGAGGCGCGCCTTCACCGCCGCATCCGGAAGGCGCTGCGCGCCTTCGAGCAGCCCGCGGGCGTGCTGTCCGCGGCGCAGTTGGACGCGCAGGTGACGCTCACCGTCGCCGCCCAGGAGCTCGACGACCGGCTCGTGGCGATCGCCGCGTTGCCCGAATCCGAGAAGGCCCCGGCGGTCGAGGCGGCCACCGCGGACGTCACCGAGCTGGAGCGACGCATCGCCGAGACGGTCGTCGTGCGGCCGCAGCTGCCGCCGACGACGACCTGACGAAAGCTGTCGGGGGCGATCACTAGACTGCCGGTGTGACTTCAGCGAACTCCTCGACCAAGCCCACGATGCTGCTGATCGACGGGCACTCGATGGCGTTCCGCGCCTTCTTCGCGCTCCCGCTCGACGGTGGCCGTTTCCGCACCAAGTCCGGGCAGCCCACCAACGCCGTGTACGGCTTCACGTCGATGCTGATCAAGCTCCTCAAGGAGGAGGCGCCCGGCTATGTCGCCGCGGCGTTCGACGTTTCCCGGCAGACCTTCCGCGCCGAGATGTTCCCCGAGTACAAGGCGCAGCGCAGCTCCGCCCCGGACGACTTCCGCGGCCAGGTTGACGTGGTGAAGGACGTCCTCGGCGCGATGGGCATCCCCACCATGGCGCAGGAGGGCTACGAGGCGGACGACATCATCGCCACGATGACCACCCAGGCCCAGGAGCAGGGCTTCAAGGTGCTCATCGTGACGGGCGACCGCGACGCGCTCCAGCTGGTGAACGAGGACGTCACCGTCCTCTACCCGCGCAAGGGCGTCTCGGACCTCACCCGGTTCACTCCCGAGGAGGTGGAGGCGAAGTACGGCCTGACTCCGGCTCAGTACCCGGACTACGCGGCGCTGCGCGGCGATCCGTCGGACAACCTCCCCGGCATCCCGGGCGTCGGCGAGAAGACGGCCGCCAAGTGGATCCGCGAGTACGGGAACCTCGAGGGCCTGGTCACCAACGTCGACAAAGTCAAGGGCAAGGTCGGGGACTCGCTGCGCGAGAACCTCGCGACCGTGCAGCTCAACCGGCAAATCACCGAGATGGTGCGGGACATGACGCTGCCCTACGCGCCGGAGGACCTGGCGCTGCAGCCGTGGAACCGCGAGGCCATCCACCAGCTCTTCGACGACCTCGAGTTCCGGGTGCTGCGTGAGCGCATCTTCACCGAGCTCGCCAGTACGGAGCCGGAGGCCGACGAGGGCTTCGAGATCTCCGGCGGCATCGTCGCGGCCGGCACCGTCGCCGAGTGGCTGGCGGAGCACGGCGCCTCGGGCGCGCGGTCCGGGCTCGGTGTCATCGGCCCGGAGGTCGTGGTCGACGGTGACGCGGAGGCCGTCGTCATCGCCGCCCCCGACGGCGAGGGCGGCTACATCGAGCTCTCCTCGCTGACGCCGGACGACGAGGCGGCGCTCGGCGCCTGGCTCGCGGACGAGGCTCAGCCCAAGGCCGCGCACGAGGCCAAGTGGGCGATGCACGCCCTCGGCAGCCGCGGCTGGACGCTCGGCGGCCTCACCTCGGACACCGCGATCGCGGCGTACCTGGTGCGCCCCGGCCAGCGCACCTTCAACCTGGACGACCTCTCCGTGCGGTACCTGCACCGCGAGCTGCGCGTCGAGGCGGCGGGCGATGATTCGCAGCTCTCGCTCCTCGACGATCCGGACGATTCGGCGGGCGAGAAGGCGCAGCAGGCGATCCTGCGGGCCCGCGCCGTCGCCGACCTGGCGGACGCGCTCGACGGCGAGCTCGACAACATCGAGTCGCGCCCGTTGCTCGCCGAGATGGAGCTGCCGCTTCTCCGCGTGCTCGACGTGATGGAATCCACCGGCATCGCGGTGGACACCGAGCACCTCGAGTCGTTGCACAGCGAGTTCAGCGAGCGGATCCGCGCCGCCGAGGCATCGGCGTTCGAGGAGATCGGGGAGCAGATCAACCTCGGCTCGCCGAAGCAGTTGCAGGTGATCCTCTTCGAGAAGCTCGGCCTGCCGAAGACGAAGAAGACCAAGACCGGTTACACCACCGATGCTGCGGCGCTCGAGGCGCTGTACGAGAAGGAGCCGCACCCGTTCCTGCAGCACCTGCTGGAGCACCGCGACGCGACGCGGCTCAAGGTCACCGTCGAGGGCCTGCTCAAGACGGTCGCCTCGGACGGCAGGATCCACTCGACGTTCAACCAGACGGTGGCGGCCACCGGCCGGCTCTCGTCGACCGATCCGAACCTGCAGAACATCCCCGTGCGCACCGAGGCAGGCCGGCAGATCCGGCACGCCTTCGTCGCGGGCGAGGGCTACGAGACGCTGATGACGGCCGACTACAGCCAGATCGAGATGCGCATCATGGCGCACCTCTCCGGCGACGAGGGCCTCATCGAGGCCTTCAACACCGGCGAGGACCTGCACAACTTCGTCGGCTCCAAGGCTTTCGGCGTCCCGATCGACGAGGTAACTCCAGACATGCGCCGTCGCGTCAAGGCGATGTCCTACGGCCTCGCCTACGGGCTCTCGGCCTTCGGCCTCGCCGCGCAGCTGAAGATCTCGCGCGACGAGGCGAAGGACCAGATGGAGGCGTACTTCGCCCGCTTCGGCGGCGTGCGCGACTACCTCCAGGACGTCGTCACGGAGGCCACCCGCAACGAGTACACGGAGACCATCTACGGCCGCCGCCGGTACCTGCCGGACCTCACGTCGACCAACCGGATGCGCCGCGAGGCCGCCGAGCGGATGGCGCTCAACGCTCCCATCCAGGGCAGCGCCGCCGACATCATCAAGGTGGCGATGATCCGCCTGCAGGAGAAGATCACCGCCGCCGGCCTGCGCTCGCGGATGCTGCTGCAGGTGCACGACGAGCTCGTCCTCGAGGTGGCAGCGGGCGAGCGGGAGCAGCTCGAAGCGCTGGTCCGCGACACGATGGGCGGTGCCGCGGAGCTGTCCGTGCCGCTGGAGGTCTCCGTCGGCTACGGCCGCAGCTGGGACGATGCTGCACACTAGTCATTCGAGTGTGTGACAGTATGGATTGATGTACGCCGATCCCTGGTGGAAGAACCGGCGCGTCAGCCGTGGCACTGTCGTCACGGGCCTCGCGCTCTGGGGCGTCTCGATGCTGCACTCGTTCCTGCGGCTGAACCTGTGGATCCTCGACCTGGTGATCGTGCCGATCGCGTGGATCTGTTTCGTGCTCGGGTTCGTCCTGGTGCTGACCGGATTCATCAGGGGAGGCGCTGCAGGCCTTGTCGGTGTCGTCATCGTTCCGGTCATGGTCGCCGTGACCGCTGTGATCGGGGCGTGGTGGTGGATCGCGCCGCAGACGTGGTTCTCGGTGCACAGGGGGCTGTACGAGCAGGCACGCACCGTCGACATCGGTGACGATTACTACGGGTACCTCCCGGTCCACCTTCGGTTCCTCACCGAGCGCGGGCTCGTCTCGAAGAGCGGAAACGACGGCACGATCTTCTTCCCGCAGTGGACGGGGATCCCGGACGACGCGGGCGGCTACTTCTACAGCCCGTCGGGGAGTCCGAAGGGGCGGGACATGTACGGGATGGGCTGCACTGCTCCGGTGTCTCTGGGCGACGACTGGTGGATGTGCGGGATGCGCTCCTGGTGACGCGCGGGGCGGCTGGGCCACCGCCCCGCGGCGCCGGCGGTCAGTGGTCGGCGCGTCCCTGCACGGCGGAGGAGCCGAGGTCGCTCTTCTCCAGTGGGCGTCCCGCCGCGAGGGCGTCGATCCACGCGTCGGTGTCGGCGACCGCCGCCCAGTTCGAGTGGAGCAGCACCATGAGCGTCTCGTGGACCTGCTGCGCTGAGGCGCTGCCGGCGGCGTTCGCGAGGTTGATCGCGCCGGTGGCGTCCGAGAGCACCTCGACGGCGAGGCCCGCGGGTTCCGCCCCGGCCGCGGTCGCCAGGACGCAGTTGTTGGTCATGTAGCCGACGAGGGTCAGCGTGTCGATGGCGTTGTCCCGGAACCATTCCGGCAGACCGTCGGCAGTGAAGACGCTCGATCCCTGCTTGACGACGTGCGCGGCCACCGCATCGCTGCGGGCGGCGACGTCCGGGTGCAAGCGGGTCTCCTCGGCGCCCTCCGCGAAGACGGGCGAACCCGCCGGCCAGACGTGCGCGACGGTCACGACCGGAACGCCTGCATCGCGCGCGGCGTCCATCGCGGCGAGCACCCGCTTGAGGGACTCGTCACGGGGCGGGTACGCCACGGCCAGCGGGCGGTCGTCGTCGAAATACTCGTTCTGCACGTCGATGACGATGAGGGCGCGACGGGGTGCGGTCATGGGATCTGCTCCTGTGCATGGGAATCGGATGCGAGAGCGGGTGATGCTGTTCCGCTCGAGTTCCATACTCGCTCCGCGCCGCGGGGTACCGTGAGTGGCAGAATTACTCATCTTCGATGGATTCAGGACAATCGCTGTTGCAGATCGCAGTCCACGCCTTCGACGGCATCTCGATGTTCCACCTGTCCACGCCCCTGATCGCGTTCGGTGAGGTGGGCCGTCTGGGGCTCGCCTCCGACTGGGACACCGACATCTGGAGCACGGGCGGAGGGCCCGTCCACGGGCTCGACGGCGTCACCATCGCCACCGCGGACCGGGCGGCAGCGCGTGCCGCCGACCTCCTCGTCTTCCCCTCCTGGCCGACCGATCTGCCGGAGCCCTCCGCAGACCTGCTCGACGAGATCCGCATCGCGCACGCCCGTGGCGCGATGATCGCGGGCCTCTGCCTCGGCGCCTTTCCGGTCGTCGCCTCGGGCGTCCTCGACGGCCGCACCGCGACCACCCACTGGGCCTCGGAGACCGCTCTCGCGCAGCGGTACCCGGCGGTCACCGTGCGGGCGGAGGGCCTGTACGTGGATCACGGCGACGTCCTCACCTCGGCGGGAACCGCCTCGGCCCTGGACGCGTGCCTGCACGTGGTGCGGACGAGGCTCGGGTCGACGGCGGCGACGGCCCTGGCCCGGTACCTGGTGATCGCACCGCACCGCGACGGCGACCAGGCCCAGTACATCGAACGCCCGGTGCCCGCCGCGGGCGAAGGGCCCATCGGGATCGCGACGTCCTGGGCGCTGGCGAACCTCGATGCCCCGCTCACGGTCGACGACCTCGCGGCGCGGGTGAACATGAGCCCCCGGAACTTCGCGCGCAGGTTCCAGGAGAGCGTGGGTGTGAGCCCCGCCAAGTGGGTCCTCAGCCGCCGCCTGGACGAATCCCGGCGCCTGCTCGAGAACACCGCCTGGAGCATCGATCGGATCGCCCGCGCGAGCGGCTTCGCCAGTACGGTGACGTTCCGGCAGAACTTCGTCCGGCGCTACTCGACCACGCCGACCTCGTACCGGCACCGGTTCACCGAGCAGCTCTGAGCGAGTCCGGACCTGCGCATCGCCACGACCGGGTGTGGCAGTCTGGATCCATGCGACGTCGCTCGGGTGAGGTGGGATCCGCGAGATCCGTCCCAGCGGTAACCGCTGGGCGCACTGCACAGTTACACCCTGCGTCCCACGCCGGCGCGTGCGCTGCGCGCACCACACGGCGCTCCGGGACCTTGTTCCAGGTCACCCGAGCGGCGTTCGCATCCCGCGCATGACGCCGGTCGAGATCGCCCGGCGCCTGCCGCGCGCATGGCGACACGCCATCGCCGATCGCGTCGTCCTCCTCACGGAGGAGATGTGGACCGCGGAGACCCTCGCTGCGCTCGTCAGCGGCGTCGTCCCGGACGAGCTGGTGGCGCCGGTCGTCGAGGCGCTCCTCTCCGGGCACCCGCAACCGCCGCTGCAGGTCGTCGACGGGCAGGTACGTCGACCGACGACGGCACCTCTCGTGGCGGCGCTCGACAGAGTGCGCACCGTCGAGGCCCTGGATTCCGGCGGTCCCATCGACGTGCCCGGGCTCGCGCTGCCCGACGTCGCGTCGGTGGCCCGCATGCTGGACCTGACGATCCCGGAGCTCGAGTGGTTCGCGGACCACGGGCAGTGGCTCCGGCACGCGCGTGCACCGCTACGGCACTACCGGGTTCGCCGGATCGTCAAGCCCGCCGGGGGAGTCCGCGTGATCGAGGCGCCGAAGCCGCGGCTGGCCGAGGCACAGCGACGGATCCTGCGCCGGGTGCTCGACCCCGCGGGGGCGCATCCCGCCGCGCGCGGCTTCCGGCCCGGCGGGTCGGTCCTCGCCTACGCCTCGCCCCACGTCGGCAGTTCTTCGGTGGTCCGGCTCGACCTCCGCGACTGCTTCTCGACGGTTGAGGTTCCCCGCGTTCGGAGCGCCTTCCGGCGGTTGGGCTACCCTGCGCCGGTGGCGACGGTTCTGGCCGACCTGTGCACCGTTGCGACGCCCGCCGACGAACTCCGGGGCCTCGACCCGTGGCGGGCGGCGACGCTGCGTTCGCGGCATCTGCCGCAGGGCGCACCGTCCTCACCGGCTCTCGTGAATCTCATCCTGCGCCGCCTCGACGCCCGACTGACCGGCCTGGCCCACGCGCAGGGAGCGCGCTACACCCGGTACGGCGACGACCTCGCCTTCTCCGGCGCACGGGATCCCGCGCTGATCGCGGGCGTGGTGCCGAAGATTGTCGCGGCGGAGGGGCTCTCGGCGAACCCCCGCAAGACCCGGATCATGCGGGCCGGCGCACGGCAGGAACTCGCGGGCATCGTCGTCAACGCCCGCGCCCAGGTCCCTCGGGCGGAGTACGACGACCTGCGCGCGCTGCTGCACAACGCGGCCCGCTACGGCGGCGAGAGCCAGAACCGCGACGGTCATGATGACTTCCGGGCGTTCGTCTACGGCCGGATCGCCTGGGTCGCGCAGGGGAACGAGCAGAGAAGAGACCGCCTCCGCGCGATGGCCGCGCGCGTGCGGTGGTGAGGACGCCGGGGCGTAGCGTTGATCGCTGTGTTCACTATCGGCTTCGACCTCGACCTCACGCTGATCGACTCGCGGCAACGCATCCTCACGGCGGCCCAGCGCGCATTCGCGGATCTCGGGCACACGGTGGCCGACGCGGCGCTCCTGCCGCACATGGGCGTCCCCATCGACGACGTCGCGCGCGAGGTGGTGCCGGGGATCGACGCGGAGCGGTTTCTTCTGCGCTATCGGCGGCACTACGACACCGACGAGGCCACGCCCGTTCCCGTTCTGCCGGGCGCGGAGGAGCTCCTCGCGGCCATCAGGTCGGCGGGCGGCACCGCGGTAGTCGTTTCCGCGAAGCAGCAGGCGGCGGCGGAGCGGGCCGTCGCCGACGCGGGCCTCGATGTGACGGCGGTCGTCGGCGAGCACTTCGGGGAGCGGAAGGGCGAGGCGCTGCGACGGTTCGAGAACGTTCGCGCCTACGTGGGCGACCACGTGGAGGACGCGGCCGCTGCCCGCGCGGCCGGATGCCCCTTCGTCGGAGTCACCACGGGCGAGTTCGACGAGGCGGCCCTCCTGCGTGCCGGCGCGACGCGCACCGTCGGAAACCTCGCGCTGGTCGTCGACCTGCTTCCCGAGCTCGCACCGGCCTGAGCGGCGTGTGACCTGGACATTTCCCCCGAAATTTGATACTGCATAACCTATGGGGCAGACAATCGGGGGAGCATCGGACACCGTATATCCGATGAAGGCGCGGAAGATCGAGTGGAATACCTACGGGGACTCGTTGGCCCGCCGCCTCGTGACGTTGAGGAAGTCGCGGGGGATGTCGCAGGAGAAGCTCGCCGAACTGGCGGGACTGCACCGCAATCAGATCTCCAACATCGAGCGCAACGTGAGCTCGAACGACGGGGTCTCGGACCCCCACATGTCCACGATGTACCGGCTCGCGGCCGCTCTGGACGTGCCGCCGGCGTACCTGATGCCGGACCTCGACCGGCGGGTCGCGGCGCGGTCGCCGGAACAGGCGTCGGCGAAGGCGATCGCGGCGGTCGAGGCGACGCTGCGCTCAGCCCTCGACGAGGGCTGAGCGCCGAGGGGCTACTTGGCCTTCGCGGAACCGCAGGTGCGGTAGGCATCGGCGACTGCGCGCTGGACGTTCGCCTGCTCGCCGGCCAGGCTCATGGCCGAGCCGGTGCCGCGGAAGGCCAGAGCGGCGACGCGGAGCTGGCGGGTCAGCCCGTCCGACGCGGCGATGTCCGCGAACTCCTGCGGTCCGCCGGCGGCCTCCTCGAGGCGCTTGGCCAGGCCGGGGGACGAGCGGTCGATCGCGGCCCGCAGCTGGCCGACCGTGCACGAGGTGCCGGGCACCGCGCGCGCCGCGGCGGCGTTCGGCTTGGGCGCGGGCTTCGGCGTCGGAGCGGCGGCAGCGAGGGGCGCGCCGGCCAGAGCGATCGCGCCCAGGACGGCGGCGGTGGCGGCGGTGCGGCGGAACGTCATGCGAGGGTGCCTTTCGGTGGCGGCGTTCGAGGGGGCGGGATCAGTACTTGTCGCAGGTCGCGATGACCTTGGCGATCTTCGCGTCGATGTCGGCGCGGTTGGCCTTGTAGTAGGAGGCTGCGGCCGGGTTGTCCTTGGTCAGCCGGGCGATGATCGCCTGGCGATCCTCGGGCTTCGCGGTGAGGAGCTCGGTCGCCTGGTCGCGGCCGCCCGGGGTGGCGTCCATGACCGCGATCGCCTCGGGGGCGATGACCTGGGTGGCGCGCTCGACCTGCGCGACGGTGCACTTGGTGCCGGGCACCTTGTCGGTCGGCGCCGCCGACGCGACGGCGGGGACGACGGCGAGGGCTCCGGCGAGGGCTGCGACCGCGGCGGCGATGCGGATGCGGTTCATGACTGTCTCCTGTTCGGGGCGGTGACGACTGCCCCGCGAGACTACCGGTTCGGAATGAACGACGAAAGGACGGCGCCGGGCAAGAACAACCCGGTGCCGTCCGATCGAAACCCCTGTACTAGCTGGTGGTGCAGGTCGCCTTGATCGTCGCGATCTTCTGCTCGACCTGCGTCTTCGTGGGCTTCGTCTTGCCGTCGCGCATCGTCGGGTGCGTCGGCTTCGTCTGGCCGGGGTGCGTCTTCTGCCATTCCGCCCGACGGGCGTCGTGGGCCTTCTTCGCCGCGTCCCGCGCCGCCTTGCGCTGCTCGGGGGTCTTCACGAGCATCTGCTCGAACCGGTCCTTCGCCTTGGCGTTGGAGCTGATGTGCTGCCAGAACTCCGGCGCGACCTTCGCGGTGGCGCGCTCGACCTGGCCGACATTGCACTGGGTGCCGGGGACGGGCGTCGTCGGCGCTACGGGCGCCGCGTTCGCGGCGGCCGGAGCGAGGAGTGCAGCGCCGGACAGCGCGGCGACCGCCGCGGTCGTCGCTGCCAGCCGAGTGCGGGTGAATCGGTTCATGAAACAGGTCTCCTTGTGCTGTGCGGTCGCCAGTCGGACCGCCCGCACACGAGTGGACCCGCTCCCCATGAACGTGAGGCCACGATCGCCTGTGAATCCGCTGGAGACCGGACACAGCGGCACGGACCCGGCTAATGCGGCTTTTCGCAGACGAAGATCGCCGTTCCGGGGAAGATCGCGCCGCGCAGTGGACTCCACTGGCCCCACTCCTGGGTGAACCCCTCGGGCCACTCGGGTTCGATCACGTCCACCAGCCGCAGGCCCGCACCGGTGATCTCGCGGATCCGGTCGCCCATGGTCCGGTGGTGTTCGACGTAGGTCGGGACGCCTGCGTCGTCGGTCTCCACGTACGGCGACCGGTCGAAGTAGGACAGGGTCGCGACGAGGCCGTCCGGCCCCGGGTCGTCGAGGAACATCCAGCGCATCGGGTGGTTGACCGAGAAGGCGAACCGGCCGCCGGGGCGCAGGACGCGGTGCGCTTCCGCCATCACCCGCGCCGAGTCCGCGACGAACGGGATCGCCCCGAAGGCCGAACAGACCACGTCGGCGGCACCGTCGGCGATGGGGAGGTTCTCGGCCCCGGCCTGTGCCAGGAGGGGATTGCCGTCGCGCACGTGGGGGAGCCCGCGGCGGAGCATGCCGGCCGAGATGTCGATCCCGACCACGGTCGCGCCGCGTGCGGCGAGCCAGCGGGCGCAGGGGGCGCTGCCGCAGCCGATCTCCACCGCGACCGTTCCCGGCCCGACGGCGCCGAGGAGTACAGCATCCGATTCGCGCAGGCCCTCCGGGCACCACACGAACTCGCCGTCCGCGGTGTCCACGCCGAGGAAGGCGGCGTGCTCCGCGTGGTAGGCCTCGGCGTCCGAGTCCCACCAGGACCGGTTCGCGGCCTCGGAGCCCGCGCTGTCGCGGCGCATGTCCGGTTTGGGGCGGTGGGACACGGGAGTGAACCTCTCGACGGCGGGTGCGGAGAGGGCGGTTTGCCCAGGTTGCACGCGGTGGAGTAGCCTGGACCACGCGTGTGCCCATGCGTGCGCGATCTCGACCCAAACTACTAGCACCCTGTCCGGAGCAACTTACCCAATGCCCACCACCACCGTTACATCCCCGCAGGTCGCCGTCAACGACATCGGCACCGCGGAGGATTTCCTCGCCGCGATCGACGCCACGATCAAGTACTTCAACGATGGCGACATCGTCGAGGGCACCATCGTCAAGGTCGACCGTGACGAGGTCCTGCTCGACATCGGTTACAAGACCGAGGGTGTCATCCCCTCCCGCGAGCTGAGCATCAAGCACGACGTCGACCCGTCCGAGGTCGTCAACGTCGGCGATGCCGTCGAGGCTCTCGTCCTCACCAAGGAGGACAAGGAAGGCCGCCTGATCCTGTCCAAGAAGCGTGCGCAGTACGAGCGCGCCTGGGGCACGATCGAGGAGCTCAAGGAGAAGGACGAGGCCGTCAAGGGCACCGTCATCGAGGTGGTCAAGGGTGGTCTCATCCTGGACATCGGCCTCCGCGGCTTCCTCCCGGCCTCGCTGGTCGAGATGCGTCGCGTGCGCGACCTCCAGCCGTACATCGGCAAGGAGATCGAGGCGAAGATCATCGAGCTCGACAAGAACCGCAACAACGTGGTCCTGTCGCGCCGTGCGTGGCTCGAGCAGACCCAGTCCGAGGTCCGCAGCGAGTTCCTGCACCAGCTGCAGAAGGGCCAGGTCCGCAAGGGCGTCGTGTCCTCCATCGTCAACTTCGGTGCCTTCGTGGACCTGGGCGGCGTCGACGGCCTCGTGCACGTCTCGGAGCTGTCCTGGAAGCACATCGATCACCCGTCCGAGGTGGTCACCGTGGGCGACGAGGTCACCGTCGAGGTCCTCGACGTCGACCTGGACCGCGAGCGCGTCTCGCTGTCGCTCAAGGCGACCCAGGAGGATCCGTGGCGTCAGTTCGCCCGGACCCACGCCATCGGCCAGATCGTGCCCGGCAAGGTCACCAAGCTCGTCCCGTTCGGCGCGTTCGTCCGCGTCGAGGAGGGCATCGAGGGCCTCGTCCACATCTCGGAGCTGGCCGAGCGCCACGTCGAGGTCCCGGACCAGGTCGTCTCGGTCGGCGACGACGCCATGGTGCGCGTCATCGACATCGACCTCGAGCGTCGTCGCATCTCGCTGAGCCTCAAGCAGGCCAACGAGGACTACACCGAGGAGTTCGACCCGTCGAAGTACGGCATGGCCGACAGCTACGACGAGAACGGCGAGTACATCTTCCCCGAGGGCTTCGATCCCGAGACCAACGAGTGGCTCGAGGGCTTCGAGAAGCAGCGCGAGGAGTGGGAGGGTCGCTACGCCGAGGCGGAGCGCCGCCACAAGATGCACACCGCGCAGATGGAGAAGTTCGCGGCCGACGAGGCCGCCGAGGCCGCTGCCGGTGGTCCGGCCGCGGGTGGCGCGAACTACTCGAGCGAGTCGTCCTCGAACGACCGTGGTGGCAACGAGGCCCCGCAGAGCACCGGCGGTTCGCTGGCCAGCGATGCGCAGCTCGCTGCTCTCCGCGAGAAGCTGTCGGGCAACGCCTGATCCGCTTCACCGCATCGACGAGAACGCCCCGCATCCTGCACAGGATGCGGGGCGTTCCCCGTTTCCGGGCTCCTAGTTGAGGCGGTCGCCGGTGTCCGGATGGAACAGGTGCACCGCGGGCTCCACCTGGGCGAGCCGCACGCCGTCGCCGATCCGGGCCGCGGTGCGCCGCGGGCACCGCGCCACCAGCGTGACGGGCGCGCCGTCGACACCGGCCACACCGGGATCCTCGACACTCGCGTAGACGAACGTGTCGCTCCCGAGGTCCTCCATGATCGCGACGGTTCCGGCCACCCCCGCGTCCGGTCCCGCGAGACCGAGACTCTCGGGGCGGATGCCGACGGTCACGCGGTCCAAGCCGGAGGCGCGCAGCGCGGCCCGCGCCTCGGCATCCAGGTCGACGGTGCCGCCCGCCACGGCGATCGCCCCGTCCCGGACGGGCGCGGTGAAGAGATTCATCGCCGGCGAGCCGATGAAGCCGGCGACGAAGGCGTTCTTGGGGCGGTCGTACAGCTCTGCGGGGGTCGCGAACTGCTGGAGCACCCCGAACTTGAGCACGGCGACGCGGTCGCCCATCGTCATCGCCTCGACCTGGTCGTGCGTGACGTAGACGGTGGTCGTGCCCAGCCGTCGCTGGAGCGCGGCGATCTGCGTGCGGGTCTGCACCCGGAGCTTGGCGTCGAGGTTCGACAGCGGCTCGTCCATGCAGAAGACCTGCGGCTCACGCACGATCGCCCGGCCCATCGCGACACGCTGGCGCTGACCACCGGACAGGCGCGCCGGCTTGCGGTCGAGATAGTCGGTGAGGTCAAGCAGCTTCGCGGCTTCGGCGACCTTCTGCTTGCGCTCGTCGAGCGGGACGCCGCGCATCTTCAGCGCGAAGCCCATGTTCTCGCCGACCGTCTTGTTCGGGTACAGGGCGTAATTCTGGAAGACCATCGCGATGTCGCGGTCCTTGGGCGCGACGCCCACCATGCTGCGGCCGCCGATGGAGATCGCGCCGGAGTCGATCTCCTCCAGGCCGGCGAGCATGCGCAGCGCGGTCGACTTGCCGGAGCCGGACGGCCCGACCAGGACCACGAACTCGCCGTCGGCGATGTCGAGGTCGAGGGAGTCGACGGCGAGGGTCTCGGCGCCGGGGTAGACGCAGCAGGCCTTGTCGTACGTGATGGAAGCCATGGTTCCTCCTGGGGATCCGAGGGGCGAGAAGTGGTGGGCGGCTACTTGATGGCGCCGAAGGACAGGCCGCGGACCAGCTTGTTCTGGGCGATCCACCCGCAGATGACCACGGGGAGGGCGGCCAGCACGGAGGCGGCGGAGAGCTTGGCCCAGAACAGGCCCTGCCCGGACATGAATCCGGTGAGGGCCACCGGCATGGTCTGGGCGTTGACCGCGGTGAGGTTCACCGCGAAGAAGAACTCGTTCCACGAGAAGATCACGCAGATCAGGGCGGTGGCCGCGATGCCGGGCGAGATGATCGGGAGGATCACCTCGCGCACCGAGGTCCACAGTCCGGCACCGTCCATCCCGGCGGCCTCGAGCAGCTCGCTCGGCACCTCGAGGAAGAAGGACCGCATCATCCACACGGCGATCGGCAGGTTCATCGCCGTGTAGAGGATGACCAGCGTCCAGATGTTGTCGAGCATCCCGATCCGCCCGACGATGACGTACAGCGGGATGATCGCCGCCACGATCGGCAGCATCTTGGTGCTGATGAAGAAGAACAGCGCGTCCTGCGTCTTGCGGACCGGTCGCAGCGAGAGGGCGAAGGCCGCGGGCACGCCGAGCACCAGCACGAGGGTCGTCGAGATGACCGTCGCGAAGACCGAGTTGAGCAGCGGGACCCCGATGCCGGAGTCGAAGACGGCCTTGAACTGATCCAGGGTCGGCACGAAGAACACCGTGGGCGGCCGGGTCGCCGCGTCGCTCTCCTGCTTGAACGCGGTGAGCACCATCCACAGCACGGGGAAGAAGAAGCCGATGGCGATGATCCAGGTGATCGCGGTCAGCGCGCCGCCCTTGGGGTCCCGCCGGCGACGGGGAACGATGGTGGTGGACATCAGGCTGCTTCCTCTCCGGCGCCGAAGCTCTTGAAGATCAGGCGGATCGCGAGCGTCGAGACGACGATCGTGCCGATCACGGTGACGACGCCCATGGCCGCGGCCTGGCCGATGTCGAAGCCGAGGAAGGCACGCTGGTAGATGTAGAAGGGCAGGTTGGAGCTGGCGACGCCAGGGCCGCCCGAGGTCATCATGTAGACCGCGTCGAAGGTGTTGACCAGGTAGATCGCGCCCAGCACCGCGCCCAGCTCGATGAAGCGGCGCAGGTGCGGCAGCGTCAGCTCGCGGAACAGGCGCACGCTGGTGGCGCCGTCGACCCGCGCCGCCTCCTGCACGTCGCGCGGCATGGACTGCAGGCCCGCCAGGATGAGCAGCATCATGAACGGGGTCCACTGCCACACGAGCTCGGCGACGACGGAGGCGAGCGGGTACTCGCTGAGCCAGTCGACGTGGATGCCGAGCGGGCCGAGTACCCACGCGAGCAGTCCGTTGGTGGGGGAGAGCAGGCTCGTCTTCCACAGCAGCGCGGCGGCGACGGGGGTGACGAGGAACGGCGTGATGAGCAGGGTGCGGACCACGCCGCGCCCCAGGAACTTCCGGTCCAGCAGCAGGGCCAGGATCAGGCCGAGGATCACCGACAGCACGACGGTGCCGACGATGAGCAGCACGGTGTTGAGCGTGACCGTCCAGAACTGGGTGTCGCGGAACACCTCGACGTAGTTCCCCAGCCAGTTGAACTTCCGCGATCCCGGGCGCACCAGGTTCCACGACTGGGTGGAGTAGTACAGCGTCACCAGGAATGGGATCTGGGTGACGATCACCATGAAGATCAGCGCGGGCAGCAGCGGCCCGCGGCGGCGCCACGCCTCGGCGCGGGTGATGCGGTCGCGCTTGGAGCGCAACGGCGCTGCGGGACGTACCTCGGTCGTGGTCATCGTGCTGCTCCCGTCCGGTCCTGGCTGTCGCGGTAGCTCTTCCCGACGACCTCCGCGTACTTCTGCGACTGGGCGAGCGCGTCGTCGACGGAGATCTGGCCGGCGATCGCGGCGCTGATCTGCTGGCTCACGCGGGTGCCCAGGTCCTGGAACTCGGGAATCGCGAGGAACTGGATCCCGGTGTAGGGCACGGGCTCCAGCGTCGGGCGGGACTGGTCGGCGGCGAGCATGGAGTCGAGCGTCTGCTTCGCGAAGGTCGACGAGAGCTCCTTGTAGGCGGGCAGCTCGTAGGTCGACAGCCGGCTGCCCGGCGGGACGCGGCTCGGCCCGAGCTTGTCGGCGACCCCGGCGATGTACTGCTTGCTCGTCATCCAGGAGACGAACTTCCATGCGTCGCCGGCGCGCGTGCTCTTCGCCGGGATGCCGAGCGACCAGGTGTAGAGCCAGCCGTTGCCGGACTTGGCCATCTTCGGCGCGGGGAGGTAGCCGACCTGGCCGGCGATCTTCGAGGTCTCGGGGCTCTCCAGTGAGGAGACGGCGGCCGTGGAGTCGTACCACATCGCGGCCTGCCCCTGCGCCAACAGGTTTCCGCACTCCTGGAAGCCGGTGGACGCGGCGCCGGCCTCGCCGTAGTTCCGCACGGTGTCGACGTAGAACCGCACCGCGTCGCGCATCTGCGGCGAGTCGAACTGCGGGTTCCACTGCTCGTCGAACCAGCGGCCGCCGAAGGCGTTGATCACGGTGTTCAGGGGCGCGAGCACCTCGCCCCAGCCGGGCTTGCCGCGCAGGCAGATCCCCGCCACGTCGCGCGAGTGCAGCTTGCGGGCTGCGTCGGCGACCTCGGGCCACGTCGGCTCGGCGGGCAGCGTGATGCCCGCCTTCGCGAACATCTCCTTGTTGTACATGAGGAACGAGGACTCGCCGTAGAACGGCACTGAGTACATCCGGCCCTGGTACGAGAGCGCGTCGCGCAGCGTCGGGATGAAATCGCCCGGGTCGTACGACGGGTCGCGGTCCATCAGCGAGGAGAGGTCCGTGAGCCAGCCGTTCTGGGCCCACATCCGGGTCTCGTAGTTACTGATCATCACCACGTCGAACTCGCCCCCGCCGGTGGAGACGGAGGCGGTGATCTTGGCCCGCGCCTCGTTCTCCGAGAGCGTGACGAACTTGAGCTTCACGCCGGGGTTGGCGCGTTCGAACTCGGGGGCCAGGCCCACCGCGTCCGTCATCTGCGAGTTCGACACCATGGCAACGGTGACGGCGGAGCCGCCCCCGTCGGTGAAGACACCCGCGCCGGAGCAGCCGGCGAGCAGTGCCGTCGCGGCGGCGAGGCCACCGGCGGCCGCGGCGCGGCGTCGTGCGGATCTGCGGATCACGGTCATCCCTTCTGTTCTGCGAGCAGCCACTGCGCGGTGGGACGGTCCGTGACCAGGGTGGTCGCGAAGCCGCCGCGCAGGGCGCCCAGGATCGATTCCCGGCGGTGCTCGCCGCCGGAGGTGAGAATCGCTGTGGGGCAGCGCCGGATGTCCTCCAGCGGTACCGAGACGGTGCGGTCGACGAGCGAGGACGCGACGGGCGCACCGTCGAGCCCGTAGAAGCGCCCTCCGATCTCGCCGACGGCCCCGAGCGTGTGCAGCTCGCCCAGGACCTCGGTGTCGATGTACGCGCCCTCGAAGAGGGTGGTGGAGGTGGAGACGGAACCGACGCCGAAGAGCATCACCTCGGCGGAACGGGCGGCCGCGAGCGCCTGGGAGACGATGGAATCGCGTTCGAGCGCCCGCACCGTGTCGGGGTCGGCGAACAGCGGTGCCACGAGCCGGACCGGCCGCGCGCCGAGGCGTTCGGAGAAACGGGCGAGGGCGTGGTCGACGCCCGTGTGGTACTCGACGGAGGTCATCGAGCCGTCCATCTGCACCACGCGGGCGCAGGCCGCGGCGCCGCCGAGCGCGTCCGCCACCGCCACCTGCTCGGGGCCCCAGGTGAAGCCGAAGGTGTCCGTCGGCTGCAGCCGGCGGGCGAGCAGGGAGGCGCCGGCCCGGCCCAGGGCGGCGTCGCCCGAGGGGGTCCCGTCGGCGTCCTCCGCGATGATCAGCGCCTCGGTGAGCCCGAAAGCGGCCTCCAGGTCGCGCTCGAGATCGGGGTGGATGGAATCCGCGAGGTGCGCGGGGGCGGCGACGGTGACGGTGACCAGTCCCTGCGCCCGGGCCCGGGCGACGAGGCGGCCGGCCGTGGGGCGGGAGACCCCCAGCCGCTCCGCGATCTGCGCTTGGGTGAGGCCCTCGAGGTGGTACATGGTGGCCGCGCGCACCAGCAGGCGCAGATCGTGGCCGGGTTCCCCGGGGGTGCGCTGCGGTGATGTCACGCGATGCTCCGTCGATAGCGTGAGCAAATGCTCACTAGCGGTGATTCTGCTCACTACGCTAACATCGGTGATGTGACCCAGGCAACAGTTTCGAAGGAAATGCGCGCCAGCGTGCTGCATCCCGGGGGCCGGATGACCCTCGAGTCGAGGCCCGTCCCGACGCCCGACCCCGGCGACGTGCTGGTCGAGGTCGCGGCCGTCGGCGTGTGCGGCTCCGACACCCACTACCTGCGCCACGGCCGCATCGGCGAGTTCGTGGTGACCGCCCCGATCGTGCTCGGGCACGAGGCGTCAGGGCGGATCGTGGCGGTCGGCGCGGGCGTGCCCGTGGAGCGGATCGGCGAGCGCGTCTCCATCGAGCCGCAGCGTCCCGATCCGCTCAGTCCGGAGTCCCTCCGCGGCGAGTACAACCTCTGCCCGGCCATGAAGTTCTACGCCACTCCGCCGGTCGACGGCGCCCTCGCCGAGTACGTGACCATCGGGTCGGCGTTCGCGCACGCCGTCCCGGACGCGGTGTCTGACGAGGCGGCGGCGCTGTTCGAGCCGCTTTCCGTGGGGATCGCCGCGCTGCGCAAGGCGGCGGTCGGCCTCGGAGGATCGGTCCTCATCGCCGGCGCGGGTCCGATCGGCCTCCTCTGCGCGCAGGTCGCGCGCGCGTCGGGCCTCACCCGGATCGTGGTGACGGACCCCGATCCGGTGCGCCGCGCGGCAGCGGAGCGCTTCGGCGCGACGCGGTCCGTCGACCCCGGCGTGGACGGATCCGCGGCGGGCGACGGCTTCGACGCGTTCGTCGACGCGTCCGGCGCGCCCGCTGCGATCCGCGCGGGTATCCCCGTCGTCCGCCCCGGCGGCCGGATCGTGCTGGTGGGCATGGGAGCCGACGATCTCGAGCTGCCCGTCTCGCTGATCCAGGCCCGGGAGCTGGTTCTCACCGGCGTCTTCCGCTACGCGAACACCTGGCCGACGGCCATCGCGCTGGTGGCCGAAGGGCGCGTCGACCTCGACGGCATGGTCACCGGGCGCTTCTCACTCGACCGCGCCGAGGACGCCCTCAACGCCGACCGGGAGCCCGGCAGCATCAAGGCCGTCGTCCATCCCGGCCGCGCCGGCACCGAACCGCACACCGAGGAGCTGTGATGACCGCACCGATCGACCTGAATCCGTCCGCCCTGCCAGCGATCGCGGGCGCGACCGTGCCGGCCTACGACCGCGCCGCGGTGCGGACCGGCATCGTGCATTTCGGCGTCGGTGGCTTCCACCGGGCCCATCAGGCGGTCTACGTCGACCGGCTGCTCGCGGCCGCCCCCGGCGCGGCGGGCTGGGGCATCTGCGGCGTCGGGCTCCGGCCCGCCGACGCCGCGATGCGCGACGCCCTCGTTCCCCAGGGCGGGCTCTACACGCTCACCCTCAAGCATCCCGACGGTGCGGTCGAGACCTCGGTCGTCGGGTCGATCGTCGACTACCTGTACGCCCCCGACGGTCCCGAGGCGGTACTCGAGCGGCTCGCAGCGCCGGAGACGCGCATCGTCTCCCTCACCATCACCGAGGGCGGCTACAACTTCTCCGCGACCACCGGCGAATTCGACGCCGAGAACCCGGATGTCAGGCACGACCTGGAGCCGGGCGTGTCGCCCCGCACCGTCTTCGGGTACGTCGTGGAGGCCCTGCGGCGGCGACGCGACCGCGGCGTCCCGGCCTTCACGGTCATGTCCTGCGACAACATCGAGGGCAACGGGCACGTCGCGCAGCGCACCTTCACCGCCTTCGCCCGCCTGGCCGATCCGGACCTCGCGGACTGGATCGCCGAGCACGTGCGCTTCCCCAATTCGATGGTGGACCGGATCACGCCCGCGACCCCCGGCGGGCTGCGCGCCGAGGTCGCGGCGCGGGCGGGCGTCGACGACCGGTGGCCCGTGGTCGCCGAGCCCTACACCCAGTGGGTGCTCGAGGACGCCTTCGGCGCGGGCCGCCCGCGGTTCGAGGACGCCGGCGTGCAGGTGGTCGACGACGTCGCGCCCTACGAGCTCATGAAGCTGCGCCTGCTCAACGCGGGGCACCAGGCCCTCGGGCACTTCGCCCGCCTGCTGGGCTACGAGTACGTCCACGACGCCGCCGCCGACCCGGACGTGCGGGAGCTGCTCCGTCGGTACATGCAGGAGGAGGGGCGGCCCACACTGCGCCCCGTCCCCGGCATCGACCTCGACGACTACATCGAGACCCTGCTCGAGCGGTTCTCCAACCCCGCGATCGCCGACACCGTCGCGCGCCTGTGCCAGGACGCCTCCGACCGGATCCCGAAATGGCTCGTGCCCGTGATCGTCTCGCGCCTCGACGCCGGTGCCTCGGCGCCCCTCGCGGCCGCGGTCGTCGCCGCCTGGACCCGCGGCTGCGAGGGAGTCGACGACGCCGGAGCGCCGATCGTGCAGGGCGACCGCGCTGCGGACGCCCTGACGGAGCGGGCCGTCCGGTCCAGGACGGAGCCGCTCGCCTTCGTCACGGCGCCGGACCTCTTCGGCGATCTCGCCGACCGTCCGGGGTTCACCGAGCCCTACCTCGCGGCCCTGACTGCGCTGCGTGCGACCGGCGCACGCGCCCTGCTGCGGGGCCTCCTCGCGCGGTAGGCCGTCCGCGGTTCAGGGGCGGTCGAGCACCAGCGCGGCCGCCTCGCGGTAGCGCGCGTAGACCTCCGGCGTGGCCGCGGCCGTGCGCGATTCGGCGACCGGGCGCTGCCACGTCGGCGCCGGGCCGTCGCCCCGGAGCGCCCACGCGGCCTGCCGGGCGGCCCCGCGGGCGACGTACTCGCCGTCGGCGGGGAAGTCCACGGCGCGACCGAAGATCGCGGGCGCGATGTCGCGCACCGCGCCCGACCGGCCGCCGCCGCCGACGACGAGGATCCGCTCGACCGCCGTGCCCTGCTCGGCGATCGCGTCGAGGCAGAACTGCAGGGAGCAGAGCAGGCCCTCGACGGCGGCGCGCGCGATGTTCTCGCGGGTGAGGTTGGTGCCGGTCACGCCCTGCAGCGATCCGGTGGCGTTCGGCAGGTTGGGGGAGCGCTCCCCGGCGAAGAACGGGACCAGGACCAGGCCCTCCGCACCGGGCGGCGCGGCCAGCGCGAGTCGCGCGAATTCTCCGAGGTCCGCGCCCAGCATCCGCGCGGTCGCCGCCAGGACCGGGGCGCCGTTGAGGGTGCAGACCAGCGGTAGCTGGTGCCCGGTCGCGTCGGCGAACCCGGCGACGATCCCCGACGGGTCGCGCGGCGCCGTCGCCGTCACGGCGCTGACCACGCCCGACGTCCCGAGGGAGACGATGCAGTCCCCGGGCCGGGCGTCGAGTCCGAGCGCGGCCCCTGCGTTGTCGCCCGCCCCGGCGCCGAGCCGTGTGCCCCGGCGGAGCGGGCCGTCGCCGACGGTGACCGGTGTCGACTCCGCGGGCCCGAGCACTCGGGGGAGCGTGGGCCGCCGCCCGCGCAGCGCGAGTTCGAGGAGGTCCGTGCGGTACTCGCCCGTCGCCGCGCTGAAGTAGCCGGTGCCGGAGGCGTCCGAGCGGTCCGTCGCGAGGGCGGCGAGCCCGCCCCCGCCGAGCCGCCACGTGAGCCAGTCGTGCGGGAGGCAGACCGCGGCCGTCGCGTCCGCGTGGGCGGGTTCCGCGTCGGCGAGCCAGCGCAGCTTCGCGGCGGTGACGGCGGCGACCGGGACCACGCCCACCGCGTCGGCCCACCGGTCCGGTCCGCCGAGGTCCGCGATCAGCTGCTCCGCCGCGGCGGCCGATCGGGTGTCGTTCCACAGCAGGGCGTCCCGCACCACGGCACCGTCGTGGTCCAGGCACACCATGCCGTGCTGCTGAGCCCCGACCGAGGCGGCGGCGACGTCGTCGAGACCGCCCGCGGCGCGGGCCGCCGCCTCGAAGGCCTCGAACCAGGCCGCCGGTGCGACCTCGGTGCCGGGCGGGTGCGGAGCGGAGCCGGAACGGACGACCTCGCCCGAATCCGCGTCGCACACCACGACCTTGCAGGACTGGGTGGACGAATCGATTCCGGCGACGAGGGGCACGGTGGCGATCCTCCCAGACCGCGGCGTCGCCCATGCACGTATCGCCATGGTGATCTTTGACAATGATTTTCATCAACGATTACACCTGTCCTCATGCCCAAGCACCTGCACCTCGCCGCGCCCCTCCTCGCCGCCGCCCTGCTGGCCGCCGGATGCGGCTCCGCCCAGCCGGATCCGGCACCGTCGTCGGCGAAGGCCTCCGGATCGGACGCCGCCGCGCCCGATGGCGCGACCGAACAGCGTCGCGCGGCGCCGCGCCTCGCCATCACCTACGAGGGCGGGGTGCAGGTACTCGACGCCACCACGTTCGAGCGCGTCGCGGACTTCCCCGGCGAGGGCTACCTCCGGGTGAACCCCGCCGGCGACGGCCGCCACACCGTGCTCTCCGAGGGCGACGGCTTCCGCCTGCTGGACCTCGGCGCCTGGTCCGTGCCCCACGGCGACCACCAGCACTTCTACACCGCCGCGCCGCGTCGCACCGACATCACGATCCAGGCCCCCGAGCCCGGCCACGTGGTCCGCCACGACGGCCGCACCGTGTTCTTCTCCGACGGCACCGGCGCCGTCACGTCGATCGCCTCGGACAAGGTGGGCGACCCCGACGCGCCCCGCGCGACCTACACCGCCGCGAAGCCGCACCACGGCGTCGCCGTCGAGCGGGCGGACGGCTCGATGCTCATCACCCTCGGCGACGAGAAGAGCCGCACCGGCGTCGCGATCCTCGACAAGGACCGGAAGGAGATCGCCCGCAACGAGCAGTGCCCGGGCGTGCACGGCGAGGGGGCCGCCGAGGGCGGCGTCGTGCTCTTCGGCTGTGAGGACGGCGTTCTCGTGGTGCGCGGCAACGAGATCGTGAAGACCGCGGCGCCGACGCCCGGCTACGCGCGCACCGGCAACGTCGCCGCGACCGAGGCCCATGCCGTGGTGCTGGGCGACTACAAGGTCGACAAGGCGGCGAAGCCCGAGCGGCCCACCCGGGTCAGCCTCATCGACACCCGCACCGGCGCTGTCAAGCTCGTCGACCTGCCCGCCTCCTACAGTTTCCGCTCGCTGGCGCGGGGGCAGTTCGGCGAGGCCCTCGTGCTCGGCACCGACGGCGTGCTCCGCGTCCTCGACCCCAACACCGGCGCCGTCGTCCGCGAGGTCAAGGCCGTGGCGCCGTGGAGCGAGGACGCGAACTGGCAGGAGCCGCGCCCCGCGGTCTTCACCCTGGGATCGACCGCCTACGTCACCGACCCGTCGGCCACGTCGATCGTCGCGATCGACGTCCCCACAGGCAAGGAGCTGCGCCGCGGCACCCTCGAGCACACGCCCGACGAGGTGTCGGGCGTCACCGGGGTCGGCACCACTCACTAGTCTGAGGGCATGTTGCGGATCGGACTGACGGGCGGCATCGGCGCGGGCAAGTCGACGGTGGCGAAGGAACTCGCCGCCCTCGGCGCGGTGATCGTGGACGGCGACAAGATCGCCCGCGAGGTCGTCGAACCCGGGACGCCCGGGCTCGCGGCCCTCGCCGAGGCCTTCGGCGAGGGCATCCTCGCCGAGGACGGCAGCCTGAACCGGCCGGCCCTCGCTGCGATCGCCTTCTCGGACGACGAGTCCCGCGCGAAGCTCAACGCGATCACGCACCCGCTCGTCGGCGCGCGGTCCGCGGAGCTGATCGAGGCGGCCGGCCCCGACGCCGTGATCGTGCAGGACATCCCGCTCCTCGTGGAGAACAAGGTGGCGCCGATGTTCCATCTCGTGATCATCGTCTGGGTCGATGCCGAGGAGCGGGTCCGCCGGCTCGTCGGCTCGCGGGGCATGGCCGAGGACGACGCCCGCGCCCGCATCGCCGCCCAAGCCACCGACGAGCAGCGTCGCGCCGTCGCCGACGTCTGGCTCGAGAACACGGGCACGGAGGACGCGACGCGCGCCGCCGTCCGGGCGCTGTGGGCGGACCGCATCGCCCCGTACGCCGCGAACGTCGCCGCGCACCGTCCGGCCGCCCACGCCCCGCGGGTGGACGACCCTGCCTACGACGAGCGGCTCGTCGGGCGCCTGTGGGTCACCCTCGGCGCCGACGCCGCCTCGGTCACGGCCGACGGTGCCGAGGCCGCCGTCGTGCTCGCCGACAACGTTACCGTCGACGCGGTCGCGGAGAAGCTCGCGGCGGCGGGCTTCGCGCCCACGGGGCCGGGGGAGTTCGCGAGCTCCGACCCGGGCCGCGCGGCGGCGGTGCGGGTCACGACTCAGGGCACCGCGTAGAAGTCCCGCACGTGCAGCGCGGCCAGCGGCGTCCACCGCGGCGCCGGCCGGTCGTCCTCAGCGTCACCCGCGGGCGCAGAGGCGCCGTACGCCTGGATCGTCAGCGCGGTCACCGGCTCGTGGTCGACGAGCGTCGCGAGCGCGTACACCGCGGCGAGCACGTGCACGCACATCGTGCTGCGCGCCTTGCAGGAGCAGTCGGCGGCGTCGAGGATGGGCGCGGGCCGCAGCCCGCGGGCGAGCAGCGCCGCGTGGACCGCGTCGTCGGGCTCGGTGCGGGAGCCCAACTCCTCCCGCAGCGCCGTCGCGGTCGCCGGCGCCATCGCGGCGAACTCGAGGTGCGCTGCGGACGCGCTCGCGCCGCTGTGCACGAGAGCGCTGACCCGGCCACCGTCTAACTGCAGCGTGACGCCGCCGTTGCGGGCGAGCATCCGGGCCCGCGGGGCGTGCGTGTTCGGGGTGCTCGCGGTGGTCGGCTCGGCGATGCGGACGAGGTCGGCGCCCCAGGTGGTGAATCCGAAGGGGTTGGTGGCCATGTCAGTTCTCCCGGTTCCGGCGCAGGACGTCCATCAGGCGCTCGTCGTCGAGCGAGGCGAGTTCGGTCACGATCGACCCGTCGTCGGCGTGCACGCCGAGAAGGGCCTTGCGGCGGTGCATCTCGTCGATGTGCTCCTCGATCGTGGTCGCCGTCGTCAAGGTGGTCACCGTGACCGGACGGCTCTGCCCGATGCGGTGGGCACGATCGGTGGCCTGTGCCTCGACCGCCGGGTTCCACCAGCGGTCGTAGTGCAGCACCTCGCTCGCGCGGGTGAGGGTGAGGCCGGTTCCTCCGGCCTTGAGGCTCATCACCAGGACCTCCGGGCCGGTGCCCGCCTGGAAGGCGTCGGCGATCGCGGACCGCTCGGCGACCGGCATCCCGCCGTGGAAGAACGGGACCGCGCGGCCGAGCAGCGACGAGGCCGCCGCGGCGAGCAACTCGCCCGTGTCCCGGTACTGGCTGAACACGAGGGTCGGCCGGTGCGCGGCGACGTTCGCCTCGAGGATCTCCATCGCCACGTCGAGCTTGCCTGACCTGCCCGGCTCCCAGGAGGGTGCGGCACCGTCGATGAGGCCCGGGTGGTTGCAGACCTGCTTGAGCGCGGTGAGCACGGCGAGCAGCCGGCCGTGCCGCTCGAGCCCGCTGCCGAACCCGTCGCCGGCCGCGCGGGCGAGGATCGCGTCGTAGCGGCGGGCCTGCTCGTCGCTGAGGTCGCACAGGACGGGGTTGTCGATCTTCGGCGGCAGCGCGCCGGCCGCGCGGTCCTTGGTGCGGGCCAGCATCACCGGCGCGACGGCCGCGCGCAGGCGACGCAGGGCGCCGTCGTCCCCGGACTCCACCGCGCGGGTGAACCGGCGCCGGAAGACCGCCTTGACCGGGAACATCCGCGGGGCGACCACCCGCAGGATCGCCCACAGGTCGTCGAGCGAGTTCTCGATCGGCGTGCCGGTGAGGGCGATGCGGAACTCCGCGTCGAGCTCGCGCGCGGCGCGGGAGACCTGGGTCCGCGGGTTCTTCAGCGCGTGCGCCTCGTCGAAGACGACGGCGGTCCACCGGGTCCGCGCGAGCTCCGCCGCCGAGAGCCGCAGCCGGGCGTACGCCACGACGGTGACCTCGTCGAGCAGGGACGGCGCGAACCGCGCGATCTCCCGCTGCCAGTTGGTGGCGAGGCTCGTGGGGCAGATCACCAGGAACGGGCCCGGCCCCAGCCGGGTGAGGGCCGCGATCGCCTGCAGGGTCTTGCCGAGGCCCATCTCGTCGGCGAGCAGCGCGCCGCCGTGGTTGTGCAGGGCGCGGAGCAGCCAGGCCACGCCGGCCGCCTGGTAGGGCCGCGGCTTCGCGTCCAGGACGCCGTCGAGGGACGCGGCGGTCGTGACGGTGTCGACGAAGGCGGTGGTCGCGTAAGCGGCGGAGGTGACGGCGGTCCCCGTCGGGTCCGGCTCGGCATGGGCCGCGATCGGCAGCGGCGCCTCCTCGCCCCGGGTCCGATCGGACCATGCGGTGAGCGAGGCGGACGGCCGCGCGGCGCCGGGCAGTGCCGTGACGTCGACGAGGTCGCAGCGGACGTCGCGCACGGCGAGCGCACCGTCGACCGGAACGACGAGCGGGAGAACCGTGGCGCGGGCGGGATCGCCGAGGTCGTGCGAGGACCAGAGGGCGAACTGGTGCAGGTCGGGGAGGTACGTGGCTTCGAGGCTCAGGGCGCGTCCTTCGCGGGATTCGAATAGAGTACGTCGTACGGAGTACTCGAACAGTGTACACAGTACGGAGAAAGATGTCGATGAATCCCGAGGACGAGGGCCGCGCGCTGGTCAGGTTGCTGTGGCGGGCGGAGGCCGGGGAGCCGGCGCCGGGGCGCAAGGGGCCCAAGCAGCGCCTCACGGTCGACGAGGTGGTCGCGTCCGCGATCGAACTCGCCGATGCGGAGGGCCTCCCGGCGGTGACCATGCGGGCGCTCGCCGCGCGCCTCGGCGTCGGACCGATGAGCGTGTACACCTACGTGCCGACCCGCGACGTGCTGGTCGCGCTCATGGTCGACGCGGTCGCGCTCGCGCAGCCGCCGGCCGAGCGGCTCGCCACGCTGCGCGCCTCCCTGGTCGCGGCCGTCCGTGCGCGCCGCGACGAGTACCTCGCGCACACGTGGCTGCTCGACGCGCCCTCGTGGCGGGACGTGCTCGGGCCGGGGAGGATCGGGCAGTACGAGGCGCAGCTCGCGCTCCTCGAGGACCTCCCGATCGGCGACCTCGAGCGGGACTGGCTGATCGTGCTGTTGGAGAGCTTCGCCGCGGGCGCCGCCCGCAGTTCCGGGGCGCGCGGCGCCGCGTCGCGGCCGATGACCGACGCGCAGTGGTGGGAGGTCGTCGGGCCGGAGCTCGCCGCGCTCATGCCGCCCGGGAAGTACCCGATCGCGGGCCGCGTCGGCACCGTCGTCGGCGAGTACTACAGCGCCCCCGGCGATCCGGATGCCGGCTTCGAGCTGGGCCTGCAGGTGCTGCTCGACGGCCTGGAATCGCGGATCCCCGGCCTGCGGGACGGGTAGCGGTCAGCGCCAGGTGATCGGCGCGCCCTCCGCGGCCAGCCAGGCGTCCACGCTGTGCCCGTGCGTCGCCGTGCCGGTGACGGCCCGGACGGCCGCATGCAGTGCCCGCTCGGCGTCCGCCGCGCTGAGCAGGTCCGCCGCCGAGGCGGCGAGCAGCTCGTCGACGTCGATGAGCTCGATCGGCCTACCCGGGTGCTCGACGAGGTCGAGGTACCAGTCCTCGGTGTACCAGACGTTCCCATCCCGGTGGATCCGGGCGACGTCGAGGTACACGCGCTGGTCGCGCTCGTGGCCCGGCGTGAAGTGGAAGATCGTCGCGCGCAGGTCGAACGCGGGGAGCAGCCACGACTCGACCGCGTCGAACTTCGGGTGGTCCGCGCCCCGGAAGACGTACAGCCCGAAGGGCGTCTCCCGGAACTCCTCGACCTCGCGGACGAAGCCCTTGGGATCGGTGTTGGTCATCGCAGGCGGGTCGAAGACCTCGCGCTTGGGCGGGTGCACGGCGCCGTCGTCGACGGCGGCATCGGCGGCGAGGCGCAGCACCAGCGTGACCTCGGTGTGCCCCCGGGGCCGGCCGGCTACCGCGCCGGAGGGCCGGAAGCCGTGGCGCCGCAGCAGCGCGCCGAGCGCGTCGTCGTGGGTGCGGACGAGGATCCCGTCGAGCCCCGACGCCCGCTCGCGCGCCGCGTCGAGGAGGGCGGGCACGGCGTCCTCCGCCGCATCGAGCACCGTCAGGTCCAGCCAGGCGCCGGTCGTCGCGCCGATCGCCGCCGCCCCGTCGACGGTGAGCTCGAAGGTCACGTCCGCGTCCATTCGTCCACGATACGACGCCTCGTTGGGATTCCCGGGTGGCTGCGCCACGGGACCACGTGACGCGTCCGGTCCGGACTCCCCACGTACGATCTCAGCCGTGCCCCAGTACCTGCTCCTACCCGCCCCCGCTGCCAATCGCGTCTACGCGGAGGCCGCCGCGTCCATGGTGCGCGCCGAGCTGACGGTGCTCAGCCGCGCCGCGCTCGGCGGGCGGGTCGGGCCCGTCGAGACCGCGACCGTCGCGGGCGTCGAGTACCTCGCCTTCGAGGCCGACGAGATGACCGAGCGCGACCTCGCCTTCCTCGGCCTCACCTCCGCGTTCTACGCGCTCTTCGAGGTCGACGGCGAGCTGCTGCGGCCCGTCGCCGTGCCCTCGCCCGACCGCTACCCGTCCGACCTGCTGACGATCCTCAAGTACCAGGGCAAGACGAACGAGCAGTTCACGCGGCTCGTTCTCAACGTGACCGCGGCCTCGACCGCCAAGCCCGACGGGGTGCTCGACCGGACGATGCGGGTGCTCGACCCGGTGTGCGGCCGCGGCACCACGCTGAGCCAGGCCGTCATGTACGGCCTCGACGCGGTGGGCATCGACGTGGACACCAAGGACTTCGAGCTCTACAGCTCCTTCTTCACCACCTGGCTCAAGGACCACCGGTTCAAGCACGCCGCCGCGACCACCCCGGTGCGCCGCGAGAAGTCGGTGATCGCCAAGAAGTACGAGGCCGCCTTCGCCGCCGAGAAGGCCGACTACCTGGCGGGGGAGAAGCAGACGCTCACCTGCTACGCCGCCGACACCCTGCTCACCTCCCAGCTGATCAAGCCCGGCACGGTCGACGTGGTGGTCGGAGACCTGCCCTACGGGGTGCAGCACGGCAGCCGCGGCCCCCGCGGTCTCGTGCGGGACCCGCTCGACCTGCTGAACGCCGCCCTCCCCGGCTGGGCCACGCGGCTGCGCACCGGCGGTGCGATGGGGCTCGCGTGGAACACCCGGGTCGCGCCCCGGGCGCGGGTCGCGGAGGTGCTGGAGGCCGCCGGGCTGACGGTGCTCGACGGTCCCGGCTACGACGATCTGCGGCATCGCGTGGACCGGGCGATCACGCGGGACGTGATCGTCGCGCGGAAGGACTGACCCCTCGCCGGTCCGCTCGCGGAAAACTTGTCGGTGGCGCGGCCTACGCTGGTGCCATGGCATTCGCGGCAGAGCAACCGGTGGTGGCGCACTCCGAGCACCGGCCCATCGGGGATATCGAGCGGGCCCCGGCGGAGTTCACGGTGGTCAGCGAGTACGAGCCGGCCGGTGACCAGCCCACGGCCATCGCCGACCTCGAGCGCAGGCTGAAGGCGGGCGAGAGGGACGTGGTGCTGCTGGGCGCCACCGGCACCGGCAAGTCGGCCACCACGGCCTGGCTGATCGAGAAGGTGCAGCGCCCCACGCTCATCATGGCGCCGAACAAGACGCTCGCCGCGCAGCTCGCCAACGAGCTGCGGGCCATGTTGCCGCACAACGCCGTCGAGTACTTCGTCTCGTACTACGACTACTACCAGCCCGAGGCGTACATCGCCCAGTCCGATACGTACATCGAGAAGGACTCGTCCATCAACGACGACGTGGAGCGGCTGCGGCACTCGGCCACCTCGTCGCTGCTGTCCCGCCGGGACGTCGTGGTGGTCGCGTCGGTCTCGTGCATCTACGGCCTCGGCACGCCTCAGAGCTACCTCGACCGCTCGGTGCAGCTCGAGGTGGGCATGGAGGTCGACCGGGACGCGCTGCTGCGGCTGCTGGTCGACGTGCAGTACAACCGGAACGACACGGCGTTCACCCGCGGTTCCTTCCGGGTGCGCGGTGACACGGTGGAGATCATCCCCTCGTACGAGGAGCTCGCGATCCGCATCGAGTTCTTCGGCGACGAGATCGAGGCTCTGTACTACCTGCACCCGCTCACCGGCGACATCGTGCGGCAGGTCGAGGATCTCCGCATCTTCCCGGCCACGCACTACGTGGCGGGGCCGGAGCGGATGGCCCGCGCCATCGAGGGCATCGAGGCCGAGCTGGAGGAGCGGCTGGCGGAGTTCGAGCGGCAGGGGAAGCTGCTCGAGGCGCAGCGGCTGCGGATGCGGACGCAGTACGACGTGGAGATGATGCGGCAGGTCGGGTTCTGCTCCGGCATCGAGAACTACAGCCGCCACATCGACGGCCGCGAGGCGGGCTCCGCGCCGGCGACGCTCATCGACTACTTCCCGGAGGACTTCCTCCTAGTGATCGACGAGTCGCACGTGACCGTCCCGCAGATCGGTGCCATGTTCGAGGGGGACGCCTCGCGCAAGCGCAACCTGGTGGACTTCGGTTTCCGGCTCCCGTCCGCCGTCGACAACCGGCCTTTGACGTGGGAGGAGTTCACCGAGCGCATCGGGCAGACCGTGTACCTCTCGGCCACCCCCGGCCAGTACGAACTGGGGCAGACCGGCGGCGAGTTCGTGGAGCAGGTCATCCGGCCGACAGGCCTCGTGGACCCGCAGGTGGTGATCAAGCCGACCAAGGGGCAGATCGACGATCTGATCCATGAGATCCGCGACCGCACCGAGCGCGACGAGCGGGTGCTTGTCACCACGCTCACCAAGAAGATGGCGGAGGATCTCACCGACTACCTGCTCGAGGCGGGCATCCGGGTCCGCTACCTGCACAGTGACATCGACACCCTGCGCCGGGTGGAGCTGCTGCGCCAGTTGCGGCTCGGCGAGTACGACGTGCTGGTCGGCATCAACCTGCTCCGCGAGGGCCTCGACCTGCCGGAGGTCTCGCTGGTGGCGATCCTCGACGCCGACAAGGAGGGCTTCCTCCGGTCCACGACCTCGCTGATCCAGACGATCGGCCGCGCGGCGCGCAACGTCTCGGGCGAAGTGCACATGTACGCCGACAAGGTGACCGAGTCGATGCGGGTCGCGATCGAGGAGACCGAGCGTCGCCGCGAGAAGCAGATCGCCTACAACACGGAGATGGGCGTCGATCCGAAGCCGCTGCGCAAGAAGATCGCCGACATCCTGGATCAGGTCTACACGGAGGCCGACGACACGGAGCAGGCCATCGGCGGCTCCGGCCGCAACGCCTCGCGCGGCCGCCGGGCCCAGGGGGAGCTGCGGTCGGCGTCGGCGGTGAGCGCGGGCATGTACGAGGGCGAGGACGTGAAGTCGATGCCGCGGGCAGAACTCGCGGACCTGATCTCCGAACTCACGGATCAGATGATGAATGCGGCACGGGAGCTGCAGTTCGAGCTCGCGGGCCGGATCCGCGACGAGATCGCGGACCTGAAGAAGGAGCTCCGCGGCATGGACGCCGCCGGTTTGCAATGACCTGCGAAGGCCTGCGAATCGGGTGACATCGGTTGCTCCGGTGTGTTCCCCGCCGCAAACGGCCTGTTCCCGGGGACGATGAGGCTATTGTGTCGGAGAAGTAATGCTAGGGCGTGCCCATGGCAGACCTCCGCTGGAGAAACGTAGAGAAAGAGGAGACTCGATGAGTGGCTACAGCACGATCGTCGTCGGCACCGACGGCTCGGAGTCGTCGCTGCGCGCCGTGGAGCGCGCCGCTGCGCTGTCCGGCGACGGCAAGCTGGTGATCGCGTGCGCCTTCCTGCCGAGCGAGGGCGCTGATCCGGCGGCCTCCGACATCCTGGGCGCCGACGCGTACCAGCTGCAGGGTGCGAACCCCGTCAACGACATGCTCCGCACCGCAGAGGGCCGCGCGGTCGCGGCCGGCGCGAAGAACGTCGAGAAGCGAGCCATCAAGGGACAGCCGGTCGATGCGCTGCTGGACCTGGTCAAGTCGCTGCCCGAGCCGGCCCTGCTGGTCGTGGGCAACAAGGGCATGAACTCCCTGACCGGTCGCCTCCTGGGCTCGGTGCCCTCGGATGCCGCCCGCAAGACCTCCGTGGACATCCTGATCGTCCACACCACGTAGCGGCTTCACGCCTCCAGAGCGCGCAGTGCGCGCGGCAGCGACCCGGACGTGACCACGGTCAACGTCTGGGTCGCTCGCGTCAGGGCCACGTACAGGTCGCGGAGCCCCCGATCGAACTCGACCTCGGCGGGCTCGCCCACGATCAGGCCCGGCTCCACCACGATCACGTGGTCGAACTCCAACCCCTTGGAATCGCGGACGCTCATCACCCGAACCGTCGGGGACGTCAGCCGCCGCAACGGGGCCACCAGGGACGACGGTGCCAGCACCGCCGTCAGGCGCTCGTCGTCGCGCGGCAGAACGTCGCGCACGGCCTCGGCCATCGGCCGCGTTCCGTCCGACAGGATCAGGCGCGGCGGCTCGGCCCCCGCCCGCACGGACGCCGGCGGCGAGAGCGTCGGATCGATCTGCGCCAGCACGTCCGCCGCGAGATCCATGATCTCCTTGGGCGTTCGGTAGTTCACCGTCAGTTCGGACACCGTGAACCGGCCCGGGACGTACGGGTCGAGCGCCTCGCCCCAGCTCGTCATCCCCGCGGCGTCACCGGTCTGCGCGGTGTCGCCGACCAGGGTCATCCACCGGTTCGGGCTGCGTCGCATCAGCATTCGCCACGCCATCGCCGAAAGCTCCTGCGCCTCATCGACGATGACGTGACCGAAGGTCCACGTGCGGTCGTCGCGCGCGCGGTCGGCGGTGGAGTTGAACTCGCGGACGGTCTGCCGCTGCGCGAGCTGCTCCGCGTCGATCAGGTCGTAGGCCATGAGGATCTCGGCGTCGAACTCGTCGTCCAGATCCTGTGGCGCCGAGCCGGTCAGGATGTCGAGGGCCTCCTGCGCCTCCTCGAGCCGCTGCCGCCACTGGCGCTCGGCCTCGTCGACATCGGCGTCGTCGTCGCCCAGGAACTCGGCGATCTCGTCGAGCAGCGGGGCGTCGGCGGGGGAGAAGGCGGGCTTGCCGTCGGCGCCCGTCGTCGCGGCCCGGTGGAGCTCGGCGCGCTCGGCGTCCGTGAGATCGGGTGCTGCCTCGGCGAGACGGTCTTCGTCGCGCAGAAGTTCCGTCAGCACGCGCTGTGGCGTCAGCGCCGGCCACAGCTGATCGAGAGCGCCCAGCACCTCGCGATCCTGCGCGAGCTCGTCCCGGATGTCGGAGATGTCGGTGCGGGAGAGCAGCATCGTGTTGTCCACCACCGACGAGCCAATCGTCGCCGCGTGCTGCGCGGCCAGCGCGTCGAGCGCGGACTGCCGGAAGATCGCGCGGGCGGTGTTGTGCGGCCGCCGCGATGAGCGGGCGCGTCCCCGGGCCCGGGTGGCGAGCTTCTTGTCGAGCGTCAGCGGGTACCCATCGAATTTGAGCACGATCGGCTCATCGGGCACCGTCTGCCAGCCCCGGACCGCCTGCTTCATGACCTCGACCATGGCGGTCGAGCCCTTGAGCCGCGCGGCCGCCGCGGTGTCCTCCAGCGTGGCGACGACGCCGGGGAACAGATCGCCGATGGTGCTGAGCAGCACGCCCGTCTCGCCGAGGCTGGGGAGCACCTGGCTGATGTAGTTGAGGAAGGTCTCGTTGGGGCCGACGATGAGTACGCCGGTGCGGGAGAGGTTCTGCCGGTACGTGTACAGCAGGTAGGCGGCGCGGTGCAGGGCGACGGCCGTCTTGCCGGTGCCCGGCCCGCCCTGCACCACGAGGACGCCGCGGTGCTCGGAACGGATGATCGCGTCCTGCTCGCGCTGGATCGTCTCCACGATGTCGGCCATGTGCCCGGTGCGGGCCCGGTTCAGAGCATCCACCAGCGCGGACTCCCCGGCGACGTTGGAGCCCAGGCTCTGCCCAGCGGCGGCACCGTCGGCCCCCTCTCCGGTCAGAGTGAGGCGCTCGGCGACCACGCCCGTGAGGTCGCGGCCGCGGGTGCGGACGTGCCGGCGCACCGCGACGCCCTCCGGCTGCGCGGGCGTCGCCAGGTAGAACGGGCGGGCGAGCGGCGCGCGCCAGTCGAGCAGGAGCGTGCTGAGGTCCTCGTCGTCGTCCAGGACGCCGATCCGGCCGATGCGGCGCACCGCGTCCGACGGGGCCGCGTCTCCGTCGGTCATGTCGAGGCGGCCGAAGTAGAGGTTCTGCTCGGCGGCATCGTACTTCGCGATGTCATCGGTGTAGAGCTGGTGGTACGAGTCCCGCTCGGAGATCTCCTGCGGGTTCTCGCCCACCTCCTGCAGGTTGTCGGCCCGGCGCCGGTTCGCGGTGGTGCGCATGGCGTCGATCCGGGCGTACACGCGATCGAGGTGGGCCTGCTCCTCGGCGAGCAGGGGATCGACGGCGTCGGTGGTCACAGGACTCCTCATGGACGGCAGCGATGAATCAGACCGTCCATTGTCCACGATCCGTCGAATCCGCGCTGTGACCCGCGCGTCACCGCCGGATGATCGACTTCGTCATGAGGTATCCGAGCACCACGGTGTAGGCCAACAGGAGGATTCCGACGATCCGCCGCGTTGCGGTGTCGCTGTCGAGGAAGACCACGGCGCCCGCGGGCACGCCGAGAAACGCGGGCACGAAGAGGAGCACCGCGGCGCGCCGAGTGCGGCGGTTGTCCGGTGAGGGAGTCTCGACGGTGCCGGAGCGGAGTCGTTCGCGGGCGCTGACCTCCTGGACCTGCTTCTCGTCCCACTCCGGGGTCACGACGGTTCTCCTTCCGGGTAGTCGGGCAGGTCGATGCCGTTGATAGCGCGCTCGATCACGGCCATGTCCCAGTCCTCGGGCGACGTCGCCGGCGGTTCGCCCGGGGCGGGGACGGTACGGCTGGCCGCGTTCCACTGCCCGACCTGCTGGTTCGCCTCGACCATCGGCCGCAGCAGGCGCTCGTACGCGGCGAACGCCGGTGCGGGCCGCCAGTCGGCGGCGTCGAGCTCGCCGGCGAGCACGTACGCGCCGACCAGCGCCAGGCTGGTGCCCTGCCCGGACATCGGCGACGAACAGAACGCCGCGTCGCCGAGGAGCGCGACGCGCCCCGTCGACCACGTGTCGAGCTCCACCTGCGCGACGGCGTCGAGGTAGAAGTCGTCGGCGGCGTCGGCGTGCGCGAGGATCCGCGGGGTGAGCCAGCCGAGGCCCGCCATCTTGGCGCGCAGCAGCGCCTTCTGTGCGTCGGGCTCGCGGCTCGCGAGTTCCGCCTCGGTGGCGGCGAAGGAGAACAGCGCCATCCCGAGCGCCGCGTCGCGGATCGGACGCAGGCCCGCCGAGCGGCCGGGCACCACGCAGTCGAGAAGCCAGCGGTCGAGGCCGAACTCGTTGGGGACGTTGTAGAAGGCCATGGCGTGGCCTAGATGACGGAGGTACCGATCGTGCGGGCCGAACGCGAGGGCGCGCAGCCCGGAGTGCAGGCCGTCCGCCCCGATCACCAGGTCGAACCGACGGTTCGGGCCGCCGCCCGCGAGGGTGATGTCGACCCCGTCGTCGTCCTGCGCGAGGGCCGTGATCCGGTTGCCGAACAGGTACTCCACCCGGTCGCGCGTGGCGTCGACGAGCACCTGCGAGAGGTCGCCGCGCAGGATCTCGATGTCGGCGATGAATCCGTCGCCGCCGTCGTCGTCCGCGCTGAAGGTCTGCAGGACGCTGCCGTCCTCATCGACGAACTGCGCGCCGGCGGTCTCGGTCCGCGCCGCGCGGACCGCCTCGTCGAGACCCATCCGGCGGATCACTTCCCGGGCCACCCCGCGCGCGTCCACCGCCTGCCCGCCGGGTCGTAGGCCGGGCGCCCGCTCGACGACGGTGACCTCGGCTCCGTAGCGCGCGAGCCAGTGTGCGAGAGCGGGGCCGGCGATGCTCGCGCCGGCGATCAACACCCTGGGACCGGTCATGGGGTCTCCTCGGTCGTGCGCGGAAACAACGGTGTAATCGTAGTGGTGCAGCCGGTCAGGCTCTGAGCGAACCGAGCCAGTCGGTGAGGAGAGCGGCGACCGTCTCCGGTCGTTCCAGGTGCGGGTTGTGTCCGCAGTCGTCCAGGACGGCGTACGTCGCGTGCGGGTAGGCGTCGAGCAGGGCCAACTGGTCGCGCCAGCCCACGACGGTGTCCTCGCGTCCGGTCACCACGAGGTGTCTGCCGCGGTGAGTCGGCGGCCATCGTGCCGGCTCGCCGGCGTGGGATGCCGCGAGTTCGGCGACCGCCGCGACGTCGTGCGTCTGAAGGCCCGGTCGGACGTGCTGGGCGAAGCGTTCCCACTGGTCGCGGCCCGAGCGGGCGGTGACGGCGCCGAACGCGGTGCGATCGGTGTCGGACAGCGAGGCGAGGAAGGCGAGTTCCTCCGCGGACCGACGTCCGGGGGGAGGGAGAGTACGGAGCCGCCGGGGGAGTACCGCTGGCGCGATCAGGGCCGATCCCAGCACGCGGTCGCCGAACATCTCGGTCAGAGCGATCGCGACGGCCCCGCCGTAGGAGGCTCCGATCACCGCGAACCGGCCGCCTCCGAGGGCGGCGCGGAGGTGCGTCGCAACGACGTCGACGATGTGCCCGGTGCTCATCGGTGTGACGGCGACCGAGCGGCCGTGCCCTGGAAAGTCGATGTAGTGGCGTTGCCAGGGGCCCGTGGCAGCCATGATCGGGTCGATCGGGAGCATCATGCGGTGATCGATCGAGAGGCCGTGAAGGAGAACGATCGGAATGCCCGATCCCCGAACGACCGCGACGAGGCCGTCGGGCTGATGCGCGGCTCCGGTCATGGCCGGGTCAACGACCCAGGGCGTGCGTGTATGCCGCAGGAGTCATCGCGACGTTAATGTCCGGACGAGGGCGAATCGGGAGGTGCCCCGTGGGCGGCGGTGAAGCGCGCCTTCTTCTCCCGGTTGCCGCAGGTGTTCATCTCGCACCAGCGGCGGGTGCGGCTGCGGCTGGTGTCGAAGAAGGCCGCACGGCAGGTGGGAGAGGCGCACAGCGCCCACCACCTGCGCCGGATCGGCCAGTTCCGCACGGTCATCGACGGTCTCGGGATCCACTTCCTCCACCGGCGTTCGCCCCGCGTGGACGCCACGCCCCTGATCATGACCCACGGCTGGCCGGGGAGTGTCGCGGAGTTCGTCGACGTCGTGGACGAACTGGCGAACCCCGCCAACGGAGCGTCGGCCTTCCACGTCGTGATCCCTTCGCTTCCTGGATTCGGGTTCAGCGACAAGCCGGCCGCCACCGGATGGGGGACCGAGAGGATCGCCGCCGCGTGGGTCGAGCTGATGAGCCGGCTCGGGTACCCGCGGTTCCTGGCGCACGGCGGGGACTGGGGCGGGAACATCACGACGGTGCTCGCGGGCCGATTTCCGGAGCACGTCCTCGGCATCCACACGACCTTCGCGGAAGGGCCGCCCGGCCTGGCCACGGAGGGCCTCACACCCGAGGAGCGCGGGTGGGCCGCGGAGACAGCGGACTTCTGGGCGAACCGCGCGGGCTACGCCAAGCAGCAGGCGACCCGCCCACAGACCATCGGATACGCGCTCGTCGACTCCCCGGTGGGGCTCCTCGCGTGGATCCTCGACAAGTTCGCCGAATGGTCGGACACCGAGGGCAGCCCGTTCGAGACCATCTCCCGCGACCGGATCCTGGACGACGTCACGCTGTACTGGCTCACCCGGTCGGGCGCCTCCGCCGCGCGCATCTACGCCGAGAGTCATGCCTCCCTCGATGCGGCGCTCCGCGTCGATGTGCCGACGGCGATCACGATCTACCCGCGCGACATCGAGAAGTACCCGCGTCCGTGGTCGGAGCAGCGGTACCGGCGCATCGTGCGGTGGCGGTCGCCGGACCGCGGGGGCCATTTCCCGTCGCTCGAGGTGCCCGACCTGTTCGTCGCGGACCTGCGGGAGGGCCTGGCGGCGGTTCTGGCCGTGTGCTGAGCGCCCGATTCGAGTACGGCGGTGGGGGATTCGGGTACTCGGCTACTCGTGTGGTTCCCCGGCGTCGCTCGTAGCGTTTCTCGGACCATTCCCACTCTCCGAGAAAGAAGCCGACCGTGGACGACCTGTTCCGCTTCGTACTGTTGCGCCCTGCCGACGCTCCGGATGCCACCGACATCAAGACGCTCGCCCCGCCGTCCCTCGACACCGCGCGAGGCGCGGCCGTCGCCCGGAGGCGGGCGAGCCAACTGCTGCGCCGGGCGGACGCCCTGCGGCACACCGACGACCTCGCCTTCGGGGCCGTCGCCCTCGCCGTCGCCGCCGAACTGGCGGGAGGCCCCCGCCCCCCGGAGACGCTCCGCGCCGTCGTCGAGACGCTCACGGGCGCCTCCGTGGCCGAGATCGTGGCCGACGACGCCTTCGCCCGCGACGAGGGACGCCTCGCCGACGTGCTGGTGGCCACCAAGCTGGTCTCGGATTCCTCGGGCACCGATGCGCGGGGTCTCGCCACCGCCGCCCGCGGGTACGACGCCCTCCGCGCGCTTGCGGACGGCGCGGACCCCGTCGGACTGCGGCCCCTCGCCATGCCGACCTGGGGCGACCACGACCACGACCGCGACGCGGGCGAGCGCGAGCCCGTCGTACAGCCCGATCGTTCCCGCGCCGCGGCGGCCGGGCCCACCGCGCCGGCCGCAGCCCCGTCGGCGGCGGAACCGGACGCGGCGACCGCCGCGGAGGTCCAGCGCCTGGACGAGGCGCTGGCCGAGCTCGGCCGCCTGCGCGCGGGCGACTTCCTCATCGAGCGCGCCCTGCCTCCGGAGGCGACCACGACGGGTGACGCCCGCGAGGCGCGTGCCGCGCGGCCCGAGACCCGCGAGGGCAGGGAACCGACGCGGGAGCAGGTCAACCGGCCGGCCCCGCGGTCCGCGGAGCTGCGATCCCCGTGGCAGCTGTCGGAGACCACAGTCGGGCGGATCTCGTCCGCCGCCCGCGCGACGATCGCGAGCCTGGACTTGGACCTCGCCACGGACGCGCTACCGGCGGTGATGAGCAGACTGCACGATGCGCGCACCGAGTTGCTGACCGCGGCCGACGCCCGATTGGCCACGGCATCGAAGACGATCGTCGCGATCGGATCCTCGCTCCTCGGGGCCGCGGCGTCCTCCGACTACGTCGGGGCGCCCGCCACCGCGATGCCGACCGGGCACGGCTCCATCCGGCCCGTCGGCATCGGCGATCTGCTCCTGGTTCGCCAGCACGTCCTGCGGTACGAGGGCGGCGAGGTCGGCCACATCGAGAACGTCCTCAAGACGGAGCGCCTCAACCGCGAGACCCGCCGCCTGGACCGCACCGAGACGACGATCCTCACCGAATCGGAGACGACCCGGGAGGACGAGCGCGACGTGCAGTCGACGGACCGGTTCTCCCTCAAGCGCGAGACCAGCCAGACGCTCAAGCAGGACACCGAGTTCAAGGCCGGCGTCTCCGTCGACGCGAAGTACGGCCCGTTCGTCGAGGTCAAGGCCAACGCCGACTACAGCACCAAGAGCTCCAGTGAGGAGTCGGCCAAGCAGGCGTCCGAGTTCAGCAAGGACGTCGTCGCGCGGTCGGTGAGCAAGGTGATCGAGCGGGTCCTCGAGCGCCGTTCCACGACGACGATCAACGAGTTCGAGGAGAAGTACAGCCACGGCTTCGACAACACGACCGGCGGGGGCAACGTCAGCGGTGTCTACCAGTGGGTCGACAAGGTGATGCAGGCCCAGGTCTACAACTACGGCAAGCGCCTGCTGTTCGACGTGACCGTGCCGGAGCCGGGGACCGCCTTCATCACCGCACAGAACGCGAACACCGCGGAGGGGGAGCAACTCAGCAAGCCCGTCCCGTTCGCCCTCACCGCGGACCAGATCACCGAGGCCAACTACACGACGTGGGCGCACCGGTACGACGTGACCGGGCTGGAGGCGCCGCCCCCGCCCGTCCGCACCGTGGCGAAGGCCTTCGACGCCGTGGTCAACCAGTCGCCCTACGAGAGCTCCAAGTCCCAGGACCTGGCGATCGACGACGGCTACGTCGCCAAGTACGCGCTGTTCCAGTGCGGCTTCTGGTACTACCCGAACTCGGCCGCGTGGCACGTCATGATCGGCAGCAACTGGGTCGACGCGATCAACGGCGTCGGGTACGTCGACATGGCGGGCGAGGTCGGCTCGGTCTCGGTCGCCTACTTCGGCCACGGCATGCGGAACCTGGCCGCGACCGTCGAGATCTTCTGCGAGCGGACGCCGCGCGCGTACAAGGCGTGGCAGCTCAAGGCCCATGCGGCCATCACCCAGGGCTACCTGGCGAAGGTGCAGGCCTACGAGTCCGCGCTCGCGGAGGCGGCGGCCAAGGCCGGCGTGGTCATCTCCGGCCGCAACCCCGGGTGGAACCAGCGCATCACGACCACGGAACTGCGCAAGCAGTGCCTGACCATGATCACGGCGCAGCACTTCGACGCGTTCGGCGCACTGAGCCTCTCCGCCGAGGGGTACCCCCAGCCGCACCTCGCGCGGGCCGCCGCGCAGATGCCGTACGTGCGGTTCTTCGAGCAGGCCTTCGAGTGGGAGCACCTCGTGTACTTCTTCTACCCGTACTTCTGGGGATGGAAGCCCGGCTGGTCGCACCGCATGCTGCTCGACGACGTCGATCCGCTGTTCGCGGACTTCCTCAGGGCCGGCGCCGCGCGTGTGGTCTTCCCCGTCCGCCCGGGGTTCGAGGCGGCGGTGCTCCACTACCTGGAGACCGGCGAGATCTGGAGCGGCGGGCCCGCGCCCGACGTCACCGATCCGCTGTACGTCCCGATCATCAAGGAGATCCAGGAGGCCACCGGCGCGCCCGGCAACGAAGTGCCGCAGGGCGAGCCGTGGCTCGTGCACCTCCCCACCACTCTCGCCAAGCTCCGTCCGAACGACGACCTGCCGTCGTGGACGAAGGTCGGCGACGACTGGCAACCGGTCGACTGAGCGGGCGGGATCGCCGAGATGAAACAGGTTCTGTTGGTCGCGGGGGTCGACTACGAGTTCAAGGGCGTCGACTTCCGCGAGCTGGCGGACAACCGTCGCCGGCTCCTCGACCGCCGCAACACCGCGCGGGTCGACCTGCGGTTCGTGACGATGGACGTGCGTGCGGGCGAGGTCGAGGTGCGCGACATCACTTTCCCCGGCGGCAAGCGCACCGAGACCGTGACCAGCACAAAGCCCTTCTCACCGGTCACGCGCGCGAGCTACACGACGGCCGGCGGGCACACGCGGTTCAAACCCGGGCAGTGGACCGTGATGGGCATGCTCGAGGTCTATCAGCGGGTCCAGGACATCGGCGCTGCGGCCCCGGGGACGCTCGCCGAGCTGAGCATCTTCAGCCACGGCTGGATGGGCGGGCCGATCCTGGTCAACAGCGACGACGACCGGAGCTTCGAGCTGACGATCCCGAACCCGTTCGGCGCACCGTCGGCGATGACGGTGCCGCTGACGGGCACCGTGCGGGACCCCGACGACAAGGACGCCCGGCCCCGACTCGACTTCCAGCCCCCGACGATGGAGGCCGCGCAGCTCGCCCAGTTCCGCACAGCGTTCGCGTCGGACGGCGTCTCGTGGCTATGGGATGCGCCTTCCCGAAGGTGGTGCACCACACGCTGTGGGCCGTGGAACGGGCCAAGGGCTACTCCGGGACCAGCCTCGACGGTGACGTGGTGCTGCAACTGGACGCGGTGGTGAACGAGGACGTCGACCTGCTCAACCAGCTCCTCACCGGGGTGCCGGGGTTCGCCCCGTTCCCGCCGCGCAGCTCGACGGTGGCGATCGCCTTCAAGTTCCTCAAGCACGCCTTCTGCCGCGCCAACCAGGCGTCCTACGCCGCGGCGCTCGCGGAAGCGTCCCAGGCGGCGGTCCACGCGGCCCCGCTGGGGACGTACTCGGAGTACGACGTCGGCGGAGACAAGCTGATGAACGTGTACAGCGGCTTCACCGCGCACTTCACGTTCTACAAGAACCATCTCGGCTTCACCCTCGACCCCGAGGGCCGGCGGTACGCCGTCTACCGGCCGGGGCTCAGCTGCCCCGCCCCGTGAGCGGGCGAATCGTGCGCGACGTTCATGCGGGGAGGCACGGATCACCGCGCCGCGCTGCACACTGGACGCATGACACGGTGGGTGCTGCACGTGGACATGGACCAGTTCCTGGCCGCGATCGAGATGCAGCGCCGCCCCGAGCTGGTGGGCCTCCCCGTGGTCGTCGGCGGACGCGGCGACCCGACCGAACGGGCCGTGGTGTCGACGGCGTCGTACGAGGCCCGCGCGTTCGGCATCCGGTCCGGCATGCCGCTGCGCACCGCGGCGAAGCGATGTCCGGACGCCGTCTTCCTCCCCGTGGACTTCCCGGCCTACGAACAGGTGTCCGCCGAGGTCATGGCAACTCTCCGGGTTTTTCCCGCCGCGGCCGTGCAGGTCCTGGGGTGGGACGAGGCGTTCGTCGGGCTGGACACCGAGGACCCGGCCGCGGCGGCCGCCGCCATCCAGCGCGCGGTGCTCGACGCGACCGGCCTGCACTGCTCCATCGGGATCGGCGACACCACCGTGCGTGCGAAGAACGCCACCGACCTCGGCAAGCCGCGGGGAACTTTCCAGCTCACGTGCGAGAACTGGCTCGCGGTGATGGGCGAGCGACCCACGCGCGACCTGTGGGGGATCGGATCGCGGTTGTCCCAGCGGCTGGCGGGCCTGGGCATCGGCACGGTCGCGGACCTGGCCGCCGCCGACGAGGTCACCCTGGCCGCGGAGTTCGGGCCGCGCACCGGCCCCTACCTGCGGGGGTTGGGATGCGGCGCTGGTCCCGACCGCGTGGACGAGACGCCGTGGGTCGCCCGCGCCCACGGGCACGAGCGGACCTTCCAAGCGGATCTCGTGACCCCCGAGCAGGTGCGCGGCGCGCTGGACGAGCTGGCGGGCGCAGTCGCGGCGGACCTGCGGGCGGAGGCCCGCCCGTGCATGCGGGTGCACGTGAAGGTGCGGTTCGCGCCCTTCTTCACCGTCAACCGCGTGCGCAAGCTGCCCGAGCCGACCTTCGATCCGGCGACCATGGCCGACACCGCCGAGGCGCTGTACCGCGCCCTCGACGACGACCGCCCGGTGCGGCTTCTGGGCGTGCGCGGCGAGATGGTGCCGCCGGAGGGCGGCTACCCCTGATCGGCTACCAGCCGCGCTCGCGCCATTCGGCGAGGTGCGGGCGCTCGGCGCCGATCGTCGTGCCCTTGCCGTGGCCGGGGTGCACGACGGTGTCGTCGTCGAACCGGTCGAAGAGCTTGGTGGTCACGTCGGCGAAGAGGCGGTCGAAGTCGCCGGGCTGCCAGGTCTTGCCCACGCCGCCCGGGAACAGGCAGTCGCCGGTGAACAGGTGGACGGGCGCGCCGTCGAACTCGGGGCGCAGCGCGAGTGCGATGGAACCCGGCGTATGACCGACGAGCTCGATGAGATCGAAGGTGAGATCGCCCACGGTGAGTACCTCGCCGTCGGAGAGGGTGCGGTCGGTGGGGGCGTCGATGCCCTCGGCGTCGTTGACGCCGGCCGCCGCGGGCACGCCGAGTCCCGCGCGGACGTCGGCCAGTGCGTACCAATGGTCCAGGTGGCGGTGGGTGGTGACGATGAGCTCGACGCCGCCGGTCTCCCGTGCGACCTCGAGGATCCGCTCGGCCTCGTTGGCGGCGTCGATGAGGAGCGTGCGCCCGGCGGAATCACTCACCAGGTACACGTTGTTGTCCATACCGCCGACGGAAATCTGCTTGATCGTGGTGGTCACGACCTCGACGCTACCGCGCGGCGAAAACTTGTCAGTGCGGTTGCCTAGCATTGACGAGGGCCCGCGCTGTGGGCCTGCAATGAGTCTGATGAGGGGATCACGGTGGTCGATCGTTTGATCGTGCGCGGCGCGCGCGAGCACAACCTGCGGGGTATCGACGTGGATCTCCCGCGCGACAGCCTGATCGTGTTCACGGGGCTCTCGGGCTCCGGCAAGTCCAGCCTCGCGTTCGACACGATCTTCGCGGAGGGGCAGCGGCGCTACGTCGAGTCGCTCTCGGCGTACGCGCGCCAGTTCCTGGGGCAGATGGACAAGCCCGACGTCGACTTCATCGAGGGCCTCTCGCCCGCGGTGTCGATCGATCAGAAGTCGACCAACCGCAACCCGCGGTCGACCGTCGGCACCATCACCGAGGTGTACGACTACCTGCGACTCCTCTACGCGCGCGCGGGCACGCCACACTGTCCCGAGTGCGGCTCGGTGATCGCGCGGCAGACGCCGCAGCAGATCGTCGACCAGGTGCTCGACATGGAGCAGGGCACCCGCTTCCAGGTGCTCGCGCCCGTCGTCCGCACCCGCAAGGGCGAGTTCGTCGACCTGTTCAACCAGCTGCAGACGCAGGGCTACTCCCGCGCCCGGATCGACGGGGTGGTGTACCAGCTCGCCGAGCCGCCGAAGCTGAAGAAGCAGGAGAAGCACGACATCGAGGTGGTGATCGACCGCCTGGCGGTGAAGGCGACCGCCAAGCAGCGTCTCACCGACTCCATCGAGACGGCCCTGCGGTTGGCCGACGGCATCGTCGTGCTCGATTTCGTGGATCGGGAGGAGAACGACCCCGAGCGCGAGCGGCGCTTCTCCGAGAAGATGGCCTGCCCCAACGGCCACCCCATCGCCGTCGACGACCTCGAGCCCCGTTCGTTCTCCTTCAACTCGCCGTACGGCGCGTGCCCGGAGTGCGACGGCCTCGGTGTCCGTAAGGAGGTCGATCCGGAGCTCGTCGTCCCCGACCCGCTGCTCTCGCTGGCCGACGGTGCCATCGCGCCCTGGTCGTCGGGCCAGAGCGCGGAGTACTTCCTGCGCCTGCTCTCCGGCCTCGGCGACGCGATGGGCTTCGACCTGGACACCCCGTGGAAGGACCTGCCGACGAAGGCCCGCAAGGCCGTCATCGAGGGCTCCGAGCATCAGGTGCACGTGAAGTACCGCAACCGGTACGGCCGCACCCGCTCGTATTACGCCGAGTTCGAGGGCGTGATGCCCTTCCTGCACCGCCGCCTCGAGTCCACCGAGTCGGAGCAGATGAAGGAGCGGTACGAGGGCTACATGCGCGACGTGCCGTGTCCCGCCTGTTCCGGCGCGCGGCTGCGGCCCGAGATCCTCGCGGTGACGCTCGACCACCCGCGGTTCGGAGAGAAGTCGATCGCGGACGTCGCGGCGATGTCCGTGGGGGAGTGCTCCGACTACCTCTCCGACCTCAAGCTCGGCGCGCGCGAGGCCGCGATCGCCGGCCGCGTGCTCAAGGAGGTGCAGGCCCGCATCGCGTTCCTGCTGGACGTGGGCCTGGAGTACCTCTCGCTCTCGCGCGCCGCCGGCTCGCTGTCGGGCGGCGAAGCGCAGCGCATCCGGCTCGCCACGCAGATCGGTTCGGGCCTCGCCGGCGTGCTGTACGTACTCGACGAGCCGTCGATCGGCCTGCACCAGCGCGACAACCGCCGGCTCATCGACACTCTCGTGCGGCTGCGCGACCTGGGCAACACGCTCATCGTCGTCGAGCACGACGAGGACACGATCCGCACCGCCGACTGGGTCGTCGACATCGGCCCGTACGCGGGCGAGCACGGCGGCAAGGTCGTACACAGCGGGACGTACAAGGCGCTGCTCAAGAACAAGGACTCGCTGACCGGCGCCTACCTGTCGGGGCGGCGGGCGCTGCCGGTGCCCGCGGTGCGGCGGCCGATCGACAAGAAGCGGCAGCTCAAGGTCGTCGGCGCCCGCGAGCACAACCTGCAGAACATCGACGTCGCCTTCCCTCTGGGCGTGCTGACGGCGGTCACGGGCGTCTCGGGCTCGGGCAAGTCGACCCTGGTCAACGACATCCTCGCGACGGTGCTGGCGAACAAGCTCAACGGCGCGCGTCAGGTGCCGGGCCGGCACAGCCGCGTCACCGGCCTCGACGGCCTCGACAAGCTGGTGCAGGTCGACCAGTCACCGATCGGCCGCACCCCGCGGTCCAACCCGGCCACCTACACGGGCGTGTTCGACAAGATCCGCACGCTGTTCGCCGCCACCACCGAGGCGAAGGTCCGCGGCTACCAGCCCGGACGCTTCTCGTTCAACGTCAAGGGCGGCCGGTGCGAGGCGTGCTCCGGCGACGGCACGATCAAGATCGAGATGAACTTCCTGCCGGACGTCTACGTCCCCTGCGAGGTGTGCCACGGCGCGCGGTACAACCGCGAGACGCTGGAAGTGCACTACAAGGGCAAGAACATCGCCGAGGTGCTCGACATGCCGATCGAGGAGGCCGCCGAGTTCTTCGAGGCGGTCACGTCGATCCACCGCTACCTCAAGACCCTCGTCGAGGTCGGCCTCGGCTATGTGCGGCTGGGCCAGCCCGCGACCACGCTGTCCGGCGGCGAGGCGCAGCGCGTCAAGCTCGCGGCGGAGCTGCAGAAGCGGTCCAACGGCCGCACCGTCTACATCCTCGACGAGCCCACGACGGGTCTGCACTTCGAGGACATCGCGAAGCTGCTGCAGGTGATCGACGGGCTCGTCGACAAGGGCAACTCGGTGCTCGTCATCGAGCACAACCTCGACGTGATCAAGACCGCCGACTGGATCGTCGACATGGGCCCCGAAGGCGGTAGTGGGGGCGGCACCGTCGTGGCGCAGGGCACCCCCGAGGACGTGGCCGCGGTGCCGGATTCCTACACAGGCACCTTCCTCAAGGAGGTTCTATCGACGTAGGGGAGTCGCGGCCCTGGGGATGCGGCTGTGGACGGACGGTGGATCGCCTGGGGACGCCTGTGGAGCGCGATCCACAGCATCTTGTGTAAATTGCATGCGTGTGACACTAGATGTAGTATTGAGGGCATGAGCAGCAACGTGATCGTCTACACCAAGCCCGCGTGCGTGCAGTGCTCGGCGACCTACCGTGCGCTCGACAAGGCGGGCGTCGAGTACACCTCGGTCGACATCAGCCTCGACGAGGAGGCGCGGGAGTACGTCCTGGCGCTCGGCTACCTGCAGGCGCCGGTCGTCGTGGTCGACGGTGCCGACCACTGGTCGGGCTTCCGGCCCGACCGCATCAAGGCGCTGGCGTCCGCGCCGGCGGCGGTCGCCGGCGCGTAGCGCGCCACCTCAGAAGGCCGAACGGGCCCTCAGCCGCGGGGATGCGGCTGAGGGCCCGTTCGTTTTCGGCCGTGGGCTGTTCGTGGGTGTCGGCTCAGCGATGTGGGTAGCAGTGGCCCGGGCCCGGCGTCCGGGGATCCAGCGTCCCGGTTCGCGCTCGGTCGACCCCGGGCGTACCTGCCTGGCTTTCGCGGCACGCCGGCCTTCGCCCCCGAGTGCGCGCTACGTCGCGACGCGCGAGTTCACGGGCGCTCCCGGGCGACGGCGTCCCGTCGGATTTGGTGTCGGGTACGAGGATGATCACCGCGACCAGCGTGACCGCCGCGAAGATCGCCGTTCCGTAGAACGTGGACCGCCAGCTGAACTCCTCCAGGAGTGCGCCGCTGAGTACGAGTCCGATGACCGCTCCCGCGGCGGCGAATCCCGACCACAGGGCCACTCCGCGCTTCCTCTGATCCGCCCCCAGGATCGTGGTGATGGTCGACAGTGTCGCCGGCATGGCCATCGCTGCACCGACGCCCATGCCAGCGCGCATGGCTATCACCAATTCGACGGAGTCGGCGGTACCCGCGATCGCGGCGGCGACGCCGAAGACGATCGTTCCCGCGATCAGTACGCGCTTGCGACCGAAGTCGTCGCCGATGGCTCCGAACGGAAGGACCCATGCCTGACCGCCGACATGACCAGGACGAGGGTGACGCAGCACGCTATGACCGCGTTCGCGGTTCGGTTCTGACGCATCATCGTTCCTCTGTTTCGTCTGTGGCGGATGCATTGTTGAGATTCCTGGACCGAGGCGATCGGTCTGTGTCGGCGCGGCCTTGGAGGGGGAGCACGGTCGGGATCTGGGTATAGATCTCACGAACTGAACGGCCCGCGGCCATGACGGTGCCGTCGGGACGCACCACTGCGGCGACAGCGCGGTGGGCGGCCAACCAGTCGGCGAGGCCACCCGCGGTATCGACGAGTACCGTTGCCCCACGACGTGAGATCTCGAACCGGTGCTCGGCGGTGGGCTCCACGCGGCTGATCAGCACGAACCCCGGAGGTCTGCCATCGAGTCGTCCTCCGCCCGGGTACGCTGGCGTGTTCGGGGCGAGTGTTCCCGGCAACGCGGCCGCAGTGCCCGTCGCGCTGCGGAGCGCCGCGGGCAGGCGGCGGGCGCTCCCGCGGACGTAGTAGGACCGTGCCAATGGTGGGGTGGCACTGTCAGTGAGTCGATTCGCAACGGCCGGCGTGCGGGCGAGGATCGGAGCGACACAGCGGCGCGCACGGTCGCCGCCGCGGCCGCCGCCGGTCATCAGTGCGCCCGTCATCATCGCGAGCCGGATCAACGCGACGGCGTGCGGTTTCCGTTCGTCCTCGTAGCTGTCGAGGCTTGCCGACGGAACGCTTCCGGACAGCGTTGCCGCGAGTTTCCAGCTGAGGTTCGCGGCGTCTCTGACACCTGCGCCCATCCCCTGCCCGATGAACGGCGGGGTGAGATGTGCGGCATCGCCGAGCAGGAAGATCCGTCGATCCCGCCACCGCTGCGCCACCCGAGCATTGAAGGTGTACTCCGCAGAGCGGATCAGCTGCAGGTCCGGGTGCACGAGGTGCGCGAGCCACGGGCGCATCAGCGGGCGCACGGCGTCGAGGTCAGCGAAATCCGAGGTGCTCTCGTCCTCGCGGAGTTGGAATTCCCACCGGTACCGGGTGTCCCCGATCCGCATGAACGTGGCCGCGCGCTGCATGTCGCACACCTGCTGGACGCCGTCCCATTGTCGAAGATCGGCTGTGGTCTCGATGTCGATCACCAGCCATCGCTGGCTGAAGCCGAGGTCGCGCCACCGGGTGCCGACCACGGATCGCGTCACGCTGCCGGCGCCGTCGCAGCCCAGGAGATACGCACCCTCGACGGTGAACGGTTCCCCGGTGGCACGGTCGGTGGCGTGAACGGTCACCGCCGTATCGCCCTGCGTGATGGCACCGACCTCCGTGCCGCCGCGCAGCGTTACCAAGTCACCGCGGCGCGCCACGGCGTTGCGCAGGATCCGTTCGAGCTCGGGCTGGTCGAACATCGACGCCGCCGGGTAGCCGTGGACGCCGGGGTCGGGGTCGCGCGCGAACTCGGCGATGAGGTCGAGATTGCTGGTGACCAGGCGCAGGCCGCGTCCCGGCCGTGAGATGGCGGCGAATTCCTCGGCGAGGCCGAGGCGACCCAGGACACGGTAGACCTCGTCGTCGAGGTGGACGGCTCGGGGCTGGGGGTAGACATCGTCCCAGCGCTCGAGGATCACGGACGGCACGCCGTGATCGGCGAGCAGCGCCGCGGCTGTCAGGCCCGTGGGTCCCGCGCCGACGATGACGACACTCGTGTGCGCGGTGGTCATGACGGCTGCGCCCATTCCCACGTGACCGGGAACGCGTCGAGTACCCGCGTCGCCGCGCCGCGATCAGCGGGAGCGGTGACGACCGCGACGATCGCGCCGTCGTCGATGCGGCCGGCGACGACTGTGTCGCAGCCCGCTCCCGCGAGCGCGGTCCGCAGCGCGCTCGTCGTGGCGTCGGCGCGGAGCCGGAGCTTGTAGGGCTTGCCCACGTCGGTCATCGGCAGCGCGTCGACGACGGTGACCGCCTTCGGGGCGGCGGCCGCCTCCGGAACCCGAGCCGAGGCCCAGGTCGCGAGCTCCTCGTCGGTGACGGCCGCATTCGCTCGGACGGTCACGTAAGCGACGGGAACCTCGCCGCTGTGGATGTCGGGCCGGCCGACGGCGCCCGCGCCCGTCACGTCGGGATGGCTGAGGAGAACGTCCTCGATGGCTCCCGGGTCGATGTTGTGGCCGCCGCGGATGATCAGGTCCTTCGCCCGGCCGGTGAGGGTCAGGAAGCCATCGGAGGTCACCGACCCGAGATCGCCGGTATCGAGCCAGTCGCCGTGCACACTGCCCGCCCGGTCGAGCTCGAAGCCCGAGGCGGTCCGCGAGCAGACGTATCCGGCGAACACCGTGGGGCCCGATATCAGGATCCGTCCCACGGCGCCGGCGGGAACGTCGTCCCACCTCTCGTCGACCGCGCGGATGTCCTGGTACGGCATACGTTGCCCCGCCGACCCGGGAGGTTGTCCGTCGAGGAAGCTGCGGACGCTGGCGCAAGTGGCCTCGGTGAGGCCGTAGCCCTCCAGCAGTGGTGTGCCGGTGTGGGACTCGAACGCGGCGCGCACCGCCGGGGGCAGCATCGACGCCCCGACGAGGCAGGCCCGCAGGCTCGCGATATCGGCGTCCACCGGGCATTGCGCCAGGACCGAGTACACCGTGGGAACGGCGCTCATCGCGGCGATCCGGTGCCGTTCGACCAGGCGCCAGAAGATGCCGTAGAGCGCGGGGTCGCGGTACCCGAGGGGACCGGCCCACACCACGGTCTGTCCCCGCAGCACCGGTGCCAGCAGGGTGACCATGAGCGCGTTGACGTGGAACAGTGGCAGCGCTGCGAACAGCACGGAATCCTCGTCGAGGATGCTGTTGGCGGCGATCATCCACGCGTTGGCGATCTCGTTGCGGTGGGTGTGCGCCGCCAGCTTCGGCGTGCCCGTGGTCCCGCCGGTGTGGAACAACGCGGCGATGTCGTGTTCGGAGGCGGTGTCGTCCACGCGCGGGCCTGCGGGCGCCTCGGCGAGGTAGACCGTGTGCACGCCGCGGATCGTGGGGGCCTCGGTCACGGAGCCGTCCGTGGGGCGCAGCAGGAACACGGTCTCGATCTGTGTGCCGGCGACGATGTCGGCGAGATTTCCGGCGACGCCGCTGTCCACGTCCGGCCCTGCGGCGACGAGCACCCGTGCACCCGACCGGCGAAGGAGGTCGGAGACGTGGGCGCCGTCCATGGCCGGGTTGATGGGCGCGACGATCCCCGCATGCTGCGCAGCGAGGATCGTCTCGATCAGTTCGAGACAGTTGGGGGACAGCACGGCCACCGCATCGCCGCGGTTCACGCCCGCTGCGCGCAGGACGGAGGCGTGGTGCTCGACCGCGGCGAGCAGTTCGGCATAGGTGCGTCCGACGGGGTGTTCCCATCGGGTCGCGTCCGGGAGCACCCGGATCGCGATGCGCTCGGGCCACGCGTCGGCGGCGCGGCGCAATGCGTGGAAGGTGGTGGCGGGCAACCCGCGTTCGTCGAGCCGGACGGACTCGATGACTGCCAGGTCTGCGGGCGAGTCGTAGCGCGGCCACAGCGCGGTCTGCGGGGCGGTCATGCGTACCGCACCACCGTGCGCTGCGTGCCCAGGTCCAGGGTCCCGTTCCCGGAGCGGATGACGGCCTCGACGACGTCGCCGTCGCGGAGGTACTTGGGGTTGCCGGCCTGGCGTTTGAAGAAGGCCTTCCACTTGACGTGCGGTGGCAACAACGAGCCGATGATCTCGATGGGTTTGGCCGGCGCGGTCAACGCCGTGCCGCCGGGCGTGCCGGTGAGCAGCAGGTCGCCGGGGTCGACCCGCTGGAACCGGTTCAAGGTCCGCAGGGCTTCGAGCGGGCTGTAGATCATGTCCGCGACGGTGCTGTTCTGCCGGGTCACGCCGTTGACCCGCAGCTCGAGGGTGAGGGTGGAGAAGGCCTTCCAGTCGCCCGGTTCGAGCAGTACCAGTACGGGGCCGACCGGTGTGAACGTGGGGTAGGACTTCGCCTCGTAGAACTGTGTTTTCGGCAGCTGCACATCTCGTGCGGACACGTCGTTGGTGACGACGATGCCGGCGACGGCGTCGGCGAGGACGGCGGCGTCGATCGCCGATCCGACGGGCACGGTCTTACCGAAGACGATCCCGAGCTCGACCTCGTAGTCGAGCAGGGAGACGTGCGCGGGTTTGACGATGTCGTCGAACGGCCCGGAGATCGACCCCGACGACTTGCGGAAGAACGTCAGGGGGACCTTGTCCGGGTCCATTCCCGAATCCCTCACGTGGGAGACGTAGTTCGTCATCTGCGCGATCACGCGGCAGGGCGCGGTCACCGGCGAGACGAGCGCAAGGGTCGCCGGATCCACGACATCACCGCCGTCTGCGGCCGCCGCAACGGCGGGCGTGTCGGCGATCAGTTCGGCGGTGGTGGTGGCTGCGGTCGCGATGCGGCGCGCACCGGCGGGCACCAGGACCCACCAGGCGTCGGAGGTACGGAGGACGGAGTAGCTCATGAGCGTGCAACTTTCAGTAGGCCGAGAAGGCGTTGGACATCGAATTCGTTGTCGGATTCCCGCAACGACGTGAGGATCGAGGTGAACTCCTGCAGAGCGGCGCGTCCGGGCTTGACGCCGAGGAAGTCCGCGGTGGCGGGTGGGCCCCACTGGTTGAGTCCCGATGCGGTCATCGGCGCCCAGCCGGCGGGGACGGTGTTGTCGAACAGATCGCCGTCGGTGAAGTGCTCGACGAGCAGGCCGTCGGGGTCACGCCAGTAGTCGAAGATCTGGCTGCCCTGGATGTGGCGCCCGACGCCCCAGGAGCGGTCATGGCCTCGATCGAGGAGGAACTCGCCGCCGGCGGAGAGCGCATCGAGATCGCACACCTGGTAGGCGGAGTGCACGTAGCGATTCGCCGGGCCGAGGGCCATCGCGAGGGTGTGATGGTCCGCGGGCTCCGTGTCGCGGTCGCAGCGGATGAAGCTCATGACCGGACCGCGGTCGCGCTGCCCCGGGTAGTAGAGGAAGTCGCTCACGATGAGTCCCAGGTGCTGGAGGTACCAGTTCACCGATTCCAGGTATCGATTCGACTGGAGGACGACGTGGCCGAGCCGTTCGACCACCGCCGGCGCGCGCGGTGGCCGCTGAGTCGTATTGGTCCGGTGCAGTGCGCGGGCGAAGTTGAACGAGTCGCGCGCGGATTGCACAGGCAGCGCGGGCCATTCCGTCACGTCGGCGATCACCCGCACACGGCAGCCGCTCGGATCGCGGGTGGTGACCGCGTGGCCGCCGAGTGCCTCGTCGAGGGGGTGGACCTGCTGTCCCCACGCAGCGGCCACCGTCGTGAGATCTGTCCGGTCGGCGGCGCGGAAGGCGACTCCGGTGAACGCGGTGCGCCGTGCCCGCCGGACGATCACGCACGGCGGTCCGGCGAGCGCGCCGCGCAAGTGCAGCTCGTCGGGGGTCTGCAGGACGGGCGTGAGACCGAAGTCGACGGCGAACGCGGCCGTGCGGGCCAGGTCCGGTTTATCGAATTCCAGCCACGCGATGTCGCGCACTTTGATCACGGGGTTCGGATGACGGCCAGCGTGCTCGCCCGGCAGCGCACCTTCGTCGGTGTGCAACCCGTCGTGCACATCGTGGGTGAGGGACATCGCAGCTCCGATCAATAGACTGACGACATCGTCACCTACGATGGTATCGTCAGTCAAGAGTTGATTCTGACGTTCTCGTCAGAGATGGCCGCGTGTGACCATGAAGACCGACGAAAGGGGCCCTCCGATGACCGAACCCGAGACACTCAGTCGGGCGGAGCGACGGAAGCTGCGGACCAGGCAGTCGCTACTGCGCGCGGCGCAACAGCTGTTGGCAGAGGAACGAACGGCGGTGTCGGTGCTCGAAATCACCGCCCTCGCGGATGTGGGCAACGGATCCTTCTACAACCATTTCGCGACGAAGGACGAGTTGTTCGACGCTGCGGTCATGGCCGTCATCGATGACCACGGGGCCGCGATGGACCGGCTCACCGAGGGCATCGCCGATCCGGCGGAGGCGTTCACCCAGAGTTTCCGCATGACCGGGAGACTGCACCGGTTGTTCCCTCAGATGAGCCGGATCGTCGTGAACAGCGGCTCCCGACTCCTCGCCTCCGACACCGGACTGCTGCCTCGCGCGCGCCGGGACATCACGGCTGCGGCCCTCGCCGGCCGCTTCCCGGTCGACGACCCCGAACTCGCGCTCACCGTCGCTTCCGGTGCCGCACTGTCGCTCGCAGTCCTTCTTCTCGAGCACCCCGAGCGCGATGACGCCGAGGCCACGGACGCCGTCACGGCGCATGTTCTGCGCGGCTTCGGAGTCACCGAGAGCGACATCACGACCCTCGTGGACCTACCGCTGCCCGCATCGAGCCTGCAGTCCGAGAGCCCTCGAGAACTGTGACCCACCGGCGCGCCGACGCCGGCATGGGTCGGGCCGGTGTGCCGTGAACTACGTCGTCGTCGACGGGGCGGGGCTGTATAACCCGGCCGGGGCGCGCATTCACAGAGACACTCCGGCACTGCTGGGCTTGCGCTCGTTCTCGGCAGTGCGCCCATCACGGCGAGGCGCCGGCGCCGATTCCTCCCTCCTCGCGGAAAGCCGAACGGGCCCACAGCCGCGGAGGTGCGGCTGCGGGCCCGTTCGTTTCGGCCGGGGTCGGGAGCGCTCGTCACTCTCCGGCGTACGCGCTGAACGTCCAGACGTGTCCTTCCGGATCCGCGCAGGTGTATTCGCGCACTCCCGCGATCGCCACGTGGACCGGGTTGAGAATCGCCGCCCCGGCGGCCTCCGCGCGCCGCGCATGAGTGTCCAGCGCATCGTCGGGCACGCGGACGCACAGTGCGACGGTGCTGCCGCCGAGAGCAGAGGGTGCGCGCATGCGGTAGCGGTCGCCGGGTTGCTCGCGGCCCAGGAACACCAGATCGTCGGCGACGCGGAGCTGTGCGTGCTCCACTCCGCCGTCTTCGGCGTCGACGACGAAATGTGGCGTGAACCCGAAAGCCGCCGTCAGGAAGGCGATCGCGGCCCGGGGATCCGCATAGCGCAGATTCGGGAAGACCGACTGTTCGCGCGAACCGCTCACCATGAAGTGGACGCTACGCCGATCGAGCATCGTTGTGACTGCTGCTCACGGAAATGCCGAACGGGCCCCCGATCGCGAGAAGCGATTGAGGGCCCGTTCGTTTCGGCCGTGGAGGGTTGTTCGGTTATCGGCTCACCGGTGCGGGTAGCAGCGGCCGGGGATCCACCGGCCGGGAACCCACCGGCCCTGCTCGTACCAGCCGGGATTCCACCGCGGCTGCACCCAGTAGCCGGGATGCCAGCCCCACCGATCCACCCAGCCGGGCCGCCAGTAGCCGCCCTGCCAGTAGCCCGGGTGCCAGCGGCCCTGGGTCCAGTAGCCGCCCACCCAGCGTCCGGGCTCGCACCATCCGTGCCCGGGGTGCGAGACCGCGGGGGTCGGGGCGGCGGCCGCCGTGGTGGCGGTCATCGTCCCCAGGGGTGCCATTACTCCAGCAGCGACCAGTACGCCGGCCGCAAGCGTTCTCATCCTTGTCATGCCGTGACGGTACGCCTGGTGTGACCTGGAACACTAGACCTATTTACACAGGTCAGGGTGTTTTTGGGGGATAACCCTGAGGGTTAGCTGTACACCGGTCCCGTGTACTTCTCGCCCGGACCGTGGCCCGGTTCGTCCGGGTAACTACTGTATTCACGGAAGGCGAGCTGGAGCGACTTCAGTCCGTCGCGGTACGGGCCCGCGTGCGGACCCAGGTACTCGACGGACGCCGTGGTCAGGCCGGCCAGCGCGGTGATGAGGCGCCGGGCCTCGTCGAGGTCGAAGTGCGGGCTCTCGCGGGGGTCGAAGGCGTTGGCCTCGTCGCCGTCCGCGCCCGTGAGGCCGAGCTTCTCCGCCGCGGCGCTCATCAGCAGCATCCAGGCGCTGGAGATGACCTCGATCGACGGCGAGTCCGCGACCAGGCGTTCCAGGGTGTCGGGCTCGGGGGACGAATTCGGATTCTCACTCACGACTGCTACACTGTCATGTGCGACCGCTCCGGCTCTGTCCGGGGCAGCAAGTGGAGTCCACTCCCACCACGTCGACCTCCGGTCGGCTGGTCCGGTCGCCGCCGCGGATTCCGTGAGGAATTTCCGCTGCGGTCTCCTCGTTGGAGGAGGGGTCGATCGTCGGCGTACGCCGTCGGGGGCCCGAATCGGTCGGTGTGGGCCCCCGTCAGGCGACAAGCCTGGTCGGGGCCTTTTCGCTGTGTGGGACTTGGGTGGGCCTCGTCGGCTGCGCGGCGGTCTACGAGTGAAGACCGCTCGCACCACGACACGAGCACCTATTCAAGGAGGCCCCATCAGCACTGAGACACGCACCAACGGTCAGATCCGCGTTCCCGAGGTCCGACTCGTCGGCCCCGGCGGCGAGCAGGTCGGGATCGTGCGAGTTGAAGATGCGCTCAAGCTGGCGTACGAGGCGGATCTCGACCTGGTCGAGGTGGCGCCGAACGCCCGCCCGCCCGTGTGCAAGATCATGGACTACGGCAAGTTCAAGTACGAGGCGGCGCAGAAGCTGCGCGAGTCGCGGAAGAACCAGCAGCTGACCGTGATCAAGGAGCAGAAGCTCCGCCCGAAGATCGATGACCACGACTACGAGACCAAGAAGGGTCACGTCGTCCGGTTCCTGGAGCAGGGCTCCAAGGTGAAGGTCACGATCATGTTCCGCGGCCGCGAGCAGTCGCGTCCGGAACTGGGTTTCCGTCTGCTGCAGCGCCTGGGCGCCGACGTCGCCGAGTACGGCTTCGTCGAGACGTCGGCGAAGCAGGACGGGCGCAACATGACCATGGTTCTCGCCCCGCACAAGGGCGCGAAGACCCGCGCCAAGGCGCAGCAGGACAAGGAAGCCCCGGTGGCGCGGCCCGCCGCGCCCGAGGCTCCGGCCGAGTAGCGACGCACGTCGCGCCCGGCAGTAGAACGAGACAGAGAGACGAACACATGCCGAAGAACAAGTCCCACAGCGGTACCTCGAAGCGCTTCAAGATCTCGGGGAGTGGCAAGGTGCTGCGCCAGAAGGCCGGCCGCCGCCACCTGCTCGAGCACAAGAGCTCGCGCGTGACCCGTCGCCTCGACGGTGTGGCCGAGGTCGCGCCCGCCGACGTGCGTCGCATCAAGAAGCTGCTCGGCAAGTAAGCCGCTCCCGGTACCCGCTAGAACTTTTCATCACGTAAGGACGAAGACCTATGGCACGCGTCAAGCGCGCAGTGAACGCTCAGAAGAAGCGTCGTTCCATCCTCGAGGCCTCGAAGGGCTACCGCGGTCAGCGGTCGCGCCTCTACCGCAAGGCCAAGGAGCAGCAGCTCCACTCGCTCACCTACGCGTACCGCGACCGCCGCGCGCGCAAGGGCGACTTCCGCAAGCTGTGGATCACGCGTATCAACGCCGCCGCGCGGGCCAACGACCTGACCTACAACCGCCTGATCCAGGGCCTGAACCTGGCCGGCGTCGAGGTCGACCGCAAGAACCTCGCCGAGATCGCCGTCTCCGATCCGGCCGCCTTCACCGCGCTCGTCGAGGTCGCCCGCAAGGCGCTCCCCGCCGACGTGAACGCGCCCGTCGCGTAACTTGACGCAGCACTCGCAACGACCCGCGGACCAGCTCTTCACGGAGCGGACCCCGCGGGTCGTTGCCGCTTCCAAGCTCCTCCGCGCCGCCGGTCGCCGCAAGGCGGGCCTGTTCCTCGCCGAGGGATCGAACGCCGTCACCTCCGCGCTGGAGGCCGGGCTCGTCGACGAGCTCTTCGTCACCGAGGAAGGGGCCGCGCGCTACCCCGAGCTGCTCACGGGCCGCGAGGCGTACGTGACCGAGCGCGCCATGCGGGGCCTCTCGGACACCGTCACCCCGCCTGGCATCGTCGCGGTCTGCCGGGCCCTGCCCGAGGCCTCCGTGCCCGACGGTGCGCGGCTGGTCGCCGTGCCCGTCGACGTCGCGGAGCCCGGCAACGCCGGCACCGTCATCCGCGTGGCCGATGCGGTCGGCGCCGACGCCGTGGTCCTCGCCGGCGACGCCGTCGACCCGATGAACGGCAAGGTCGTGCGAGCCTCCGCCGGATCCGTCTTCCATCTGCCCGTCGTGCAGGGGCGCGATCCCGCCGCGGCGATCGTGCGGCTCAAGGACTCGGGGCTCACGGTCCTGGCCACCGCCGCCGACGGCGACGTCTCGCTCGATGACGCCGACGAGTTGCTCGCCGGCCCCACGGCCTGGCTGTTCGGCAACGAGGCCCACGGTCTGCCGCGCGCGCTGCAGGATCTCGCGGACCACCGCGTCGCCATCCCGATCCGGGGCCGCGCCGAATCGCTCAACCTCGCCACCGCCGCGTCGATCTGCCTGTACGCGAGCTCGCGCGTGCAGAATCGGGGATAGGTCCTCACCGGTTCCGGGTAGGACTACTCATCCCTGACGGCGCTCGCGCCGGAAGCATGGTGACCATGAGATTCCTGCCCGCCCGCGCCGCCGTCCTCGACGGCACCCCGGACACCCGTGACCGCGCGATCGACGTCGCCCGCCTCGCGAGCCTGCTCGTCGTGATGTTCGGCCACTGCGTGCTGCTGCTCGCCACCGTCACCCCGTCGGGCGTGTGGGTGGGCAACACCCTCGGCGCGCAGCCCTCGCTGCAGCCGATCACGTGGGTGCTGCAGGTCATGCCTCTGTTCTTCCTGGCCGGCGCCGCGAGCAGCGCCTACGGGCTCCGACCCGGGGCGCCCTGGGGCGGGTGGCTGCTCGGGCGGGCGCAGCGGCTCGCCCGCCCGGTGTTCTGGTACCTGGCGTTCTGGTCGCTCGCGCTGGGCGTGACGCGGCTGATCCTGGGGGAGTCGAGCGCCGAGCGGCTCGGCGGCGAGTCCGTCGCGCTGCTCTGGTTCATCGGCGTGTACCTGCTGGTCCTGGCGTTCGTGCCCGCGCTGATGCGGTGCGGCGCCGCCGCGCTCGGCGGGATCGTCGTTGCGCTCCTGGCCGCGTCCGCCCTGTTCGACGGTGCGCGCCTCGGCACGGGATCGATCGAGTGGGGCTTTCCGAACTTCCTGGTTGTGTGGCTGATCCCCGTGGTCATCGGCGTGGCCTACGCCCGCCGGATGATTCCGGCCCGGTTCGCGCCGGCCGCCGCCGCGGTCGCGTTCGTCGCGGCCCTGGCCGCGGTCGTTCTCGGCCCGTACGACGTGCCGCTCGTCGTGACCGGCGCCGAGACCTTCTCGAACACCACGCCGCCCACGTTCCTGCTCGGCCTGCACTGCGTGTGGGTGAGCCTGCTGTTCGTGATGGCGGCGCCCGCGATCGGCCGCTGGGCCCGGCGCCCGCGGGTCTGGTACCCGGTGGCGGTGGGCAACGGCGGCGCGATGACGCTCTACCTCTGGCACATCCCCGCGATCGCCGTCGCCGCCTTCGCGCTGCACGCGGTCGGCATCGACGCGGTCGATCCCGCGCAGGCCGGCTTCTGGGGGCTCATGGCGCTGCGGGCCGCGGTCTTCGCAGTGGTGATGTTCGCGCTGTTCGTCCTGCTGTCGCCGCTGGAGCACCGGCGTCTACCGTGGTGGGACGCACGCGTGACGGCCCGTGGTGCGCGAGGTGCCCTCGCGGGTGGTCTCGTCTGCGTCGCCGGGGCGGCGGTGTTGCTCATGGCGAAGGAGGGGCTCGGCTCGTCGACGGGGTGGTGGGCCCTCGCCGTGTTCGTCGTCGCCCTGCTCTTCGCGAGGGCGCTATGCAGGACGGAAGCGGTCGCCGTCGAGCAGCGGCACCCGGGACGAGGAACCGACCTCAGCGGCGATGGCCACGTCCTCGCCGAATCCGAGAGCGATCAGCTCGCGGCCGGACGAGCAGTCGCGCAGGGGCGGGCCGACGTCTGAGACGGCCCGCCACGCGTCCCGCGCCGTCCGCGCCTCCGGCGAAAGCGAGTCCTCCGGAAGGCCGTCGATCACGGCGCCCGCGCCCCAGAGGTCCTCGATCGCGGGGCGTAGGCCACCATCGGGCCAACGCTCGCCGGACGGAATCACGGCGACCGTCGACGGTCCACGTGCATTGATCCACTGCGCGACCGCGGCCGCGTTGCGCAGCGACGCCGCGAGGACCGTAGCCCCGCTCTCCGTGAGCTCGTGCACGATCGTCGAGCCGTTGGGCGAGGGCAGCACCAGCCGGGTAAGGCCGGCGGCGGCGCGGATCGTGCCAGGGGAGAGGCTCACCTCGCCGGGGCGGGCGCTACTGCGGCCCACGGCCAGCGAGGCGTCGTGCTCGGCCGCCAGGTCCGCAGCCGATTCATCACGCCAGCGGTGCGGGAAGACCTCGACGCCACGATCTGCGGCGACGGTGACGCAGGTTGTGAACGACAGAACGTCGACGACGACCACGATCTCCGCGCCCGGTGCGACAGCCCGCGCGCCGTCGAGGCCCCACTCGCAGCGGATGGGGTAGCGGGCCTGCCGGTGCTCCGGATTCATGCGTCCGCGGGCTGCAGGCCGGGGCTGAGCGGCCGGGGCTTCACCGGGCTGGAGAAGACCACGTTCGTGGTGATGTGGCCGTAGGTGGCCAGTCCGCTCGCCAACTGCTCGAGGTGATCCATCGACCCCGCGACCACCTTGATCAGGTAGCAGTCCTCGCCGGTCACGTGATGGGCCTCGAGGACCTGCGGAACTCCGGCGAGGTACTCGTGGAAGGCGGCGGTCCGGCCGGGGCCGAAGCGCAGCCGGATGTAGGCGGTCACGTCGTGGCCGAGAGCCGCGGGCTCCACGACGGCCGTGTAGCCGCCGATCACGCCGGCATCGGTGAGGCGGCGGACGCGATCGGCGGTCGCGGACGGCGACAGGCCGACGCCTCGCGCCAGGTCGGCGGTCGTCGTGCGGCCGTCCTCGAGGAGGAGCGCGAGGATCGCGCGATCGGTGCCGTCGAGGGTGATCTGTGGATTGCTCGTCACTTCATCGAATCTACGCGGGAATCATTGGCGGCTTTGCGACATGACCGTGGATCATCGGTTCCGACGGGCGTTCGACGCTTCTATCGTCGTAGCGTGCCTGCATTCGGAGAATTCGACCGTCGCTCGACGGCCACCCTTGCCGCGGTCTGCCTCGCCGCCATGATGAGCGGTTTCGAGATCTCGAGCGTCCCCGTGATCCTCCCCACTCTGGAGGCGAGTATCGGCGCCGATGCCGTTGCGCAGCAATGGATCGCCGACGGATACACCGTCGCCGTCGCGAGCGTGCTGATGGCCACGGGATCGCTCGCCGACAGGTTCGGGCGGCGCCGCGCCTTCGTCGCCGCGACCGTGCTGTTCACCGCTGCGACGCTGTTGTGCGGCCTCGTCACCGCGCCGGGGCCGCTGATCGCCGCGCGCGTCCTGCAGGGTGTCGGCGGCGGCGCGATGCTGACGACCCTCGTGGCGGTCCTGGCGCATGCCTTCCCCGCTGGGCGCCCGCGCACCGTCGCCTTCGGGGTCTGGGGCGTCGTTTTCGGCGCGGGCCTCGGTTTCGGGCCCATCCTGGGCGGCCTGATCTCGTCGGCGTTCAGCTGGCAGTGGGTGTTCCTGGTGAACGTTCCGGTCGGTGTGGTCACCGTGGTGTTGATCCTGGCGGCGGTCCGCGAGTCGCGGGACACCGGCTCCGCGCGGGTCGACGTGCCCGGCGTGATCAGTCTGAGCGTGGCAGTCGCGGCCTGCGCCTTCGGCGTCACCGAGGGGGTCTCCGGCGGGCTCACGAGCGAGTCCGCCCTCACGGCCTTCGGTCTCTGCGCGATCGCCGCCGCCGTGTTCGTCGCCGTCGAGCGGAGGAGCACGCACCCGATGGTGGACTTCGCGATCTTCGGCCACCGCGACTTCTCCGGGGCGCTCCTCGGTTCGGCCGGGATGAACTTCGCGTTCTGGCCCGCGATCGTCTACCTGCCGGCCTATCTGCAGGCGGGGCGCGGGTATTCGGTCGCCGGGGCCGGCCTGCTCCTGCTGGGGTACACCCTCCCGACGTTGCTGCTGCCGCCGATTGCCGAACGTCTCGCCGTCCGGTACGGCGCGCCGCGCACGATTCCGGCGGGGCTCGCGACGATCGGCGCCGGGCTGTTCCTGCTGTGCGCCGGTGGGGCCGTCGTAGATGCGCCCGCGGTGCTCCTGGCCGGCTTCGTGGTGGCGGGCATCGGTCTCGGACTGACGAACACGCCGGTCACGAACACGACCACGGGGTCGGTGAGCGCCGACCGCGCGGGCATGGCCTCGGGGCTGGACATGAGCGCCCGGATGGTCTCACTGGCCGTGAACATCGCAGTGATGGGCGTGCTCTTCAGCGCGGCCCCCTCTCCCACCGACGGGCTGGTCCGCTTCACCCTGTACGGGGGTGTCGCGGCGGTGTTCTTCGCCGTCGCGAGCGCGCTGGTCTTCCGCCGCCCGACGAGGGCCGCCGCCGGGGCGGCTCAGGCGGACGCGCGCGTGCCCTGCTCCTGCGTGGCCGACGGTGCCGCGACGGCACCGTCCGACACCTGACCGGTGCGCTCGACTTCGTCGGGGACCCCGACCGCGGGGCCCGCCGCCACGATCGACGGCTGTGCGGGCGCCCCCGGGAGGAGGACGTTGAACAGCAGGTTGAGCAGCACCGCCACGATCGCCGCCGCGCTGATGCCGGAATGGAAGATCACCACGAACCAGGCGGGGAACGCGTGCCAGAAGTCGGTCGAGACGACGGGGATGAGCCCGAAGGCGATCGCCGCCGCGACGATGAGCAGGTTGTTGTTGCCCTGGTAGTCGACCTTCGCGAGGGTGCGGATCCCGCTGGCCGCGACCGTGCCGAACAAGACGATCCCGGCGCCTCCGAGGACCGGCCCGGGGATCACGCTGAACGCGGCCGCCGCCATCGGCGACAGCCCGAGGAGTAGGAGGATCGCGCCGCCGGCGGCCACGGCGAACCTGCTCTTGATTCCGGTCAGGGCGACCAGCCCGACGTTCTGCGCGAACGCGGTCGCGGGGAAGGAGTTGAACACCGGCGCCAGCAGCGAGGACGCCATGTCGGCCCGCAGCCCGTCCGCGACCCGCCGCGCGTCGACCTTGGTGCCCACGACCTCGCCGACCGCCAGGATGTCCGCGGTGGTCTCGACCATCGTCACCAGGATGACCACGGTGAGCGAGACGATCGCGCCGATCTCGAACATGGGCCCGCCGAAGGCGAAGGGGTGGGGGAGGGAGAACACCGACGCGGATCCCACGGCGCCGACGTCGGCGCGGCCGAAGATCAGGGCGACGACGGTGCCGACCACCAGCCCCAGCAGTACCGACAGCCGGGAGAACACACGCACCTTGCTGAGCAGGACGACGGCGAGGAACGTGAACATCGCGAGCCCGATGCTCGGGAGCGCCGCGAAATCCGGATTGGCGACCTTCTGCCCGTCGACGGTGATCGTCGGCTGCCCCGTGATCCATCCCGCCGCGACCGGCATGAGCGACAGGCCGATCACCGTGATGATCGACCCGGTCACGACGGGTGGGAAGAAGCGGATCACGCGCGCGAAGAACGGGGTGATGGCCAGACCGATCGCCGCCGCGACGAGCAACGATCCGAAGACGACACGGAGCCCGTTTTCGGGGTCGCCGGCGAGGATCGTGAGGATGGTCGAGACGGTCGCGAAGCTGGTGCCCTGCACCAACGGCAGCCTGCTGCCGAAGAACGGCACGGCGAGCGTCTGCAGCATCGTCGCCAGGCCGCTGACGAACAGCCCGCTCGCGACGAGGAGCGCCTTCTGCGCGGTGTCCAGGCCCGCCGCGCCGCCCACGATCAGCGGGACGGCGATGACACCGCCGAACATCGCGAGGATGTGCTGGACCCCGTAGCCGAGAGTCTTCCCGACGCCCAGGTACTCGTCCTCGGGTCGCGTGTGCGGCGTGCCGCCGTCCGTCGTCGTGATCGCCATGGCCCGACGGTAGGCAGCCCGATCCGCTGATCGATTGCCTCGATGTGACGACGGTGTTGCATCATGCGAGCGCGATGTTGCCCGACGCCGTGCCGTCCGCGTTCTTGCTCGCCTGGTACGTCCGGGACAGCTCGTCGTAGGCAGCGATCAGGTCCTCCAGCCGGTCGGGGCACGCTGCTCGCGCGAGCGGCATGAGGTCGGTCGCGCGGAAGAACGCATTGCTCCGGTTGTACAGGTCACGGCCGGGCGCCGGTGCCGTGCGGTCGGGGTCGGGGACGGCATAGACCTCGGTCAGGATCCGGATGTCGTGCGGGATCGCGAAGGACCGTTCGGAGTCGCTGTGGCTGAACAGGTAGGAGAAGTTGTCGAAGCCGGACCAGGCGATGCCCGACAGGCACAGCGAGCACGGTTCGTGCGTGGCGAGGAAGACGCAGCCGGCCGGCGCAGGGCGGTCGTCGAGCTCGTAGAACTGCTTGATCGCGTGGATCTCGCCGTGCCAGAGCGGGTTCGACGTCTCGTCGTTGGTCGCCGCGACCACGGTGCTCAGGTCGCTCTTGCGGAGGATCGCCGCACCGAACAGTTTGTTCCCCGCCGCGACGCCGGCGCGGGTCAGCGGCACGATCTCGTCGGCGATCACGGTCAGCAGGCGGTTCACGTCGGTCATGCGCTCATCACACCGCATGTCGGCACCGGGCGCTCGCCCACCGCCGGCTCCGCGCGTACCGTCGGGATCGTGAGGCGAGCGGCGCGAATCGAGGACGTGGCCGCGATCGCGCTCGCCCTGCCGCGCGTCGTGGAGGTCGCGGCGTGGGGAGGCCGCCCGGCGTGGCAGGTGAGCAAGAAGGTGTTCTGCGGCAACCGGTCGCCGCGGCCCGACGCGGTCGACGCCGACGGCGTCCGGCTCGACGACGTGATCCTGATCCGCACGCCCGACGAGTCCGACAAGCTCGCGCTGGTCCAGGCCGACGGGCCGTTCTTCACCACGCCCCACTTCGACGGTTACAACGCCGTCCTGATCAGGGCGTCCCGCCTCGGGGAGATCAGCCGGGATGAGCTGGCCGAGGTGATCGAGGACGCGTGGTGCGCCTGCGCCCCGAAGACAGTGGTCAGGGCGTGGCTCGCCGAGCGCGCTCGCTGACCTCGGAAGGAGTCCGGGCGAGGTCGGCGACGACGATCACCGCCACCACCATCAGGCCGATGTTCGGCCCCCACCAGGCGAGGTCGACGTCACCCGCGAACGCCCAGAACGAGATCGCCATCAGGCCCGCGCAGAAGGTCAGAGCGCAACCGATGGTGAGCACGATCCGGCCGGTCTCGGGTCGGGTGCGGACGAGCCGCAGGCCCGCTGTGCCGAATCCGACGGCGAGCGCGTCGAGCGGGAGGAACGACCAGTTCCACGCCTGGACCACGGGGTTCGTGTAATCGCGAAACCGCCATTGCTCAGGGATCGCGCCGGCGATGATCGCCGCCCAGTAGGCAGTGAGGGCGACGTCGACGAGGAGCAGGAGCGCCTTTGCGCCCCTCATTCGGCTGCCGTCGACAGGTTGATGATCGCGACACCGACCACCGTCACGGCTATTCCGGCGATCGTGGTCGCGGAGACCCGATCGCCGAACAGGAGTGCGGCGGCGGCAGTGACGAGAACGGTGCCCGCCGCGGACCAGACCGCGTACGCGACGCCGACCGAGATCTCGCGCAGCGACAGCCCGAGGAAGGCGAAGGCGCCGAGGTAGCCGGGGACCACGGCGGCGAGTGGCCAGAGATTCTTGTAGCCGTCCGTCGCGCGGAGCGCGAGGGTGGCCGCGACCTCGCAGACGATGGCCGCCGCGAGTAGGAGAACTGCGGTGCGGGACATTCCACCTCCAAAGAATCAGACCGGTTGGTATGTTTCACGGAGTGGGTGCGCACTGTCAAGAGGGGGAGCCATGCAGGAACGGGCCGCACGGACGCGGGAGGCGCTCCTCGACGCTGTGGCGGAGATCGTGGACGCCCGCGGTTACGACGGGGCCTCGCTCGCCGACGTCCTCGCGCGCGCCGGCGTCACTAAGGGGGCGATGTACCACCATTTCCCCTCCAAGGCGGCGCTCGTGGGCGCCCTGGTCGAGGAGCAGTTCGCGCCGATCCTCGCGTCGCCGACGATCCCGGGGATGCCGGTCCTGCACGCGGCCGAGATCACGCTGCAGGCGCTCGCGGCCACCGTCGACGACGTGCGGTTCCGTGCTGCCTTCGGCGTTGTCGTCGACCGCCCCCATCCCGAACTGGCGCCGTGGTCGCGACCCGTCGACGAGTGGAGCGAGGTCTTCGCGGCGCAGTTCGCCGCCGCGCGGGACGTGGGTGACCTCGGGGACGGCGTCGACGTCGCAGCCGAGGGTGAGGCCGTCGTCGCGACGACGATCGGGTGTTTCTGTATGGCGCGCGCCGCCGGTGTGCCCGGTCGCGCCGTCGAGGCCGTCGCGACGGCCTGGGGAATGGTTGTCGACCGCGCCGTCGTCGCGGGCCGCCGTGCCGCGCACCGTCGGGCGCTGACCGAGCTGGTGGGCGCGTACCAGCGGTAATGCGATTCCGTCCGCGGAATCCCGTCGACTAGTCTGGTCGGGTACCGTCCCACCCTCACCGAGGAGCCCAGAGCAGTGTCGGAAGACCAGATCGCCCCTGTTGACGACCTCAGCGAAGCCGCGCTCGACGCGTTCGCCGCGGAGGCCGCGCGGGCGTTCGACGCCGCGTCCGACCTCGAGGCCCTGAACGCGGCCCGGCTGGCCCACCTCGGGGAGAAGTCGCCGCTCGCGCTGAGCAAGCGCGCCCTCGGCTCCATCCCCAAGGAGGAGCGCAAGGACGCCGGCAAGCGGGTCAACGTCGCGCAGGGCCGGGCCCGCGCCGCGTATGAGCAGCGCAAGGCGGTCCTCGACGCCGAGCGCGACGCCGCGGTGCTCGTCTCCGAGTCGATCGACGTCACGCTGCCGTCGGCGCGCGCGCCGCAGGGCGCCCGTCACCCCGTCAGCATCATCGCCGATGAGGTGGCCGACTTCTTCGTGGGCATCGGCTGGGAGATCGCCGAGGGGCCCGAGGTCGAGACCGAGCACTTCAACTTCGACGCGCTCAACTTCCTCCCGGACCACCCGGCGCGCTCGATGCAGGACACCTTCTACGTCGCGCCCGAGGGCTCGCGGCAGGTGCTGCGCACCCACACCTCCCCGGTACAGGTGCGCTCGATGCTCACGCGCGACGTGCCGATCTACGTGGCCTGCCCCGGCCGTACCTTCCGCACCGACGAGTTGGACGCCACCCACACTCCGGTGTTCAGCCAGGTCGAGGGCCTCGCGGTCGACAAGGGCCTGACGATGGCGCACCTGCGCGGCACTCTCGAGGCCTTCGCCAAGGCGATGTTCGGCCCCGAGACCACCACCCGCATGCGGCCGAACTACTTCCCCTTCACGGAGCCGTCGGCCGAGGTCGACGTGTGGTTCCCGAACAAGAAGGGCGGCGCCGGCTGGATCGAGTGGGGCGGCTGCGGCATGGTCAACCCGAACGTGCTGCGCGCCTGCGGCATCGACCCCGAGGAGTACTCGGGCTTCGCCTTCGGCATGGGCCTCGAGCGCACCCTCCAGTTCCGCACCGGCCTCTCGGACATGCGCGACATCGTCGAGGGCGACGTCCGCTTCACCCTGCCCTTCGGCGTCCGCGGCTAGCGCCGCCCACCGCTTCCACAGCCACACCAGGAGAAGGACTTCCACCGTGCGCGTTGCACAGTCATGGCTCACCGAGATCCTCCGCCGCGACACCCCGGACTGGGGCGTCACCGCCGACGAGCTGGACGCGGGGTTCGTCCGCGTCGGCTTCGAGGTCGAGGAGCTCGACTCGCTCGACACCGTGACCGGCCCGCTGAAGATCGGCCGCGTCGTGGCGATCGAGGAGCTCACGAACTTCCGCAAGCCGATCCGGTTCTGCCAGGTCGACGTCGGCGAGGCCGAGCCGCGCGACATCGTCTGCGGCGCCCGCAACTTCGCCGAGGGTGATCTCATCGTCGCGGCGCTGCCCGGCGCCGTGCTGCCCGGCGGCTTCGCGATCGCCACGCGCCAGACGTACGACCACACCTCCGACGGCATGATCTGCTCGGTCTCCGAGCTCGGCCTCGGCACCGACCACTCGGGCATTCTCGTGCTGCCCGCCGGTACCGCGGAGCCCGGCGACGACGCCAAGCAGGTGCTCGGCATGGACGACACCGTGATCGAGCTCAACGTGACGCCCGACCGCGGCTACGCCTTCTCGGTGCGCGGCCTGGCCCGCGAGCTGGCCTGCGGCTACGACCTGCCCTTCACCGACATCACCACCCCGTCGGACAAGGCAGGGAGCGGCGCCGGCGGCGTGGACGTCACCGTCGAGCCCGAGTCGGGCTGCACCCGCTTCACCGCGCTGCGCGTCGAGGGCATCGACCCGAAGGCCGTCAGCCCGTGGTGGCTGCAGCGCCGCCTGCTCACCTCCGGCGTGCGCCCGATCAGCGCTGCGGTGGACGTGACCAACTACCTCATGCTGCTCAGCGGCCAGCCGCTGCACGCCTTCGACGCCGACAAGGTGCGCGGCGGCCTCGTCGTGCGCGCGTCGCGCCCGGGCGAGACCCTCGAGACCCTCGACCACGTCGAGCGGAAGCTCGATCCCGAGGACGCGGTCATCGTCGACGACTCCGGGCCCGTCTCGCTCGCCGGCGTCATGGGCGGCGCCACCACCGAGGTGGGCGACGACACCGTCAACGTGATCCTCGAGGGCGCCATCTGGAACCCCGTCAAGGTGTTCCGCACGGGCAAGCGGCACAAGCTCAGTTCGGACGCGGCCAAGCGCTACGAGCGCACCGTCGATCCCGCGATCTCCGTGTGGACGGTCCGCGAGGCGGCCCGCCTGCTCACTGAGATCGCCGGCGGCACCGTCGTGGGAGAGCTCACCGACCTCGGCGGCTACTCCGAGCGCCCGCAGGTGACCATCGCCGCGGACCGTCCGGACCGCGTCGCGGGAATCACCTACGCCCCGGGCACGACGGTGCGCCGCCTCACCCAGATCGGCTGCGAGGTCGAGGGCGAGAGCAGCCTGACGGTGACCCCGCCGACGTGGCGGCCGGACCTGAACATGGTCGCCGACCTGGTCGAGGAGGTGCTGCGGCTCGAGGGGCTGGAGCAGATCCCGCCCGTGCTGCCCGCCGCGCCCGGCGGCCGGGGGCTCAGCGCCCGGCAGCGTCGCCGCCGCACCGTGAGTCGCTCGCTCGCGCACACCGGCCACGTCGAGGTCCTCACCAGCCCGTTCCTGCCCGCCGGGGTCTTCGACACCTGGGGGCTGGAGGCGGACGACCCGCGCCGGAACACCACGAAGGTGCTCAACCCGCTCGAGTCGGACCGGCCGTCGCTCGCCACCACGCTGTTGCCGGGTCTGCTGGAGATCCTGGCGCGCAACGTCTCCCGCGGGCAGCGCGACCTCGCGCTGTACACGATCGCCCAGGTGGTGCTGCCGTCGGAGAAGACGGTCGCCGTCGACCCGATCCCCGTCGACCGCCGTCCCACCGCCGAGCAGGTCGCCGAGCTCGACGCCTCGCTGCCGAGCCAACCCGAGCACATCGCGCTCGTCTTCACCGGCCAGCGGGTCCTCGCCGGGCCGTCCGGGCCGGGCCGGGCCGCCGACGCCGCGGACGCCTTCGAGGCGGTCCGCGAGATCGGCCGCGCGAGCAACGTGGAGCTGACGCTGCGGTCCGCGCAGTTCGCGCCGTTCCATCCCGGACGGTGCGCCGAGGTCCTCGTCGGCGAGGCGGTCGTCGGGCACGCGGGCGAGCTGCATCCCGCGGTGCTGGAGCGCGCGGGCCTGCCGGCGCGCACCTGCGCCGTCGAACTGGACCTCGACGCGATCCCGCTGGCCGAGAACCTGCCCGCGCCCGTCATCTCGCCGTTCCCGGCGGTGCTGCAGGACGTCGCCGTCGTCGTCGACGCCGAGGTCCCCGCGGAGGCGGTCAAGGCCGCGCTGGCCGACGGTGCCGGGGAGCTCCTGGAGGCCATCTCGCTGTTCGACGTCTTCGCCGGCGCGCAGGTGGGCGAGGGCCGCAAGTCGATGGCCTTCTCGCTGCGCTTCCGCGCGGGCGACCGCACGCTGACCGAGGACGAGGCCTCCGCGGCGCGCGACGCCGCGGTGGCGAAGGCGTCAGAGCTCGTGGGCGCCGTCCTGCGCTGACCCGCGCCGGCGGTACAGGAGCAGCCCGGCGACGCCGCACCCGATCGCGCTGCCCACCAGCGGGATCGCGGCGAGGTGGAATCCGGACGGCGGGCCGCCCGGGGCGGAGGCGACGAGCACGGCGCACAGGGCGCCGCCCAGCGAGCCACCGATCCGCTGCAGGATGTTGACCTGCGTGATCGCGCCGGGGAGCTGGTCCGCGGTCACCGCGCGGTAGGCGGCCACCGTCACGGGCGTCGCGACGAGGCTGATCGAGGCGCCGAACGCGACGAGCAGCGCCTGGACCAGCCAGGTCGGCGCGTCCGCCGGCAGCATCGAGAACGGTGCGACGGCGGCCGTCGCGAGGACCGACCCGACGAGGACCACCGGCGCGGGGCCGAACCGGTCGACCCACCGGCCGGTGAACGGGGAGATCACGCAGGTCGCTCCCGCGAGGCCGAGCAGGCTGGTGCCCGCGTCGAGCGGGCTCTGCCCGCGCCCGAGCTGGAAGTAGAGTGCGAACAGGATCCCGCTGCCGAAGATCAGCGTGCCGGCGAAGAAGGCCCCGAGGGCGCTCGCGCGGAAGCCCGGGGCGGTGAACAGGCGCAGGTCGAGTAGGGGATGGTCGGTGCGCAGGCTGGCGGCGCCGAACCATCCCAGCGCGAGGGTCGCGGCGGCGCCGATCACCAGCACGTCGGCCGTGGGGCGGCCCGTCTCGCCCCAGCGGGTCGCGGCGAAGACCAGGGCCGGCAGTCCGAGGGTGATCAGCACGAGCCCGGTCCGGTGTAGCGGCACCGGCGGTGCCGTGGGGAAACGTGGGATCAGCCGGTGACCGAGGAGCCCGGCGGCGATGCCGATCGGCACGTTGATGAGGAAGAGCCACGGCCAGGGCGCGGCGGCGAGGACGTGGCCGCCGATCAGGCCGCCGGCCGCGAGCGCCGCCGCGACGGCGAGTCCCAGGGTGCCCATGACCCGGCCCAGCCGCTCCGGCCCCACGGCCAGGCCGAGGATCGTCTGGCCCGTCGGGATGAGGACACCGCCGGCGAGGCCCTGGACCACCCGGGCTGCGATGAGCGTCTCCACGGTCGGCGCCGCCGCGCACAGGACGGAGGCGAGGGTGAACCCGGCCAGGGCGGCCAGACACAGGCGCCGCACGCCCCACCGGTTCCCGAGCCGCGCCGCCAGCGGCAGCGAGACGGCGAGGGCGAGCAGGTAGGCGCTGGCGACCCATTGGGTGAGCGACAGCGGCGCGCCCAGGGCGTCGCCGATGGAGGCGAGGCCCACGTTGACGATGGTCGCGTCGAGCCCGCTGGCGAAGGCGCCTGCGGCGATCACGCTGCACAGCCGCCAGGTGCGGCCGTCGATCCGGTCGCCGGTGCGCGCCGCGGTGGCGGTCATGACGCCCGCGCCGCGCGCAGGGGGCGCAGCGCCTCCGACCAGGCGAGCACCTCGTCGAACATCCGGTGCAGCGCCGGCTCGTGGAACGCGGCGGGGGCGAAAGCGCCCTCCTGCCGGACGTCGGGCAGGTCGAAGTCGGTGAACAGGTTGAGGGCCACCGTGGTCCGGACGCAGGCCGTCTTCGTCTCGGCGAGGACGAGGCGGAGGTGCTCGACGGCGCGGACGCCGCCGTGGATCCCGAAGCTCACGAAACCGGCCGTCTTGTCGTTCCACTCGGCGAAGAGGTAGTCGATCGCGTTCTTCACGGCCGCGGGCGCGGAGTGGTTGTACTCGGGGACCACGAAGACGAAGCCGTCGAACGATCCGATCACCTCCGCCCAGCGGCGGGTGTGCGGGTGCCGGTACCCGCCGACGGCGGCGGGGAGGGGCTCGTCGAGCAGCGGCAGGTCCTGGTCGGCCAGGTCGACGGTGGCGACGACGGCCCGGCCCCGCAGGTGTTCGGTCGCGGCGCGGTGCACCCACGCGGCGACCTGATCGGTGCGGCGCCCGGGGCGGGTGGACCCGATGATGACGGCGATGCGGGGAAGCTCGGTGTGCGGTGTGGTGTCCATAACCCAATGTACAACGATCATTGCACTAGATACAATGGTGATTGTACCTATGGAAGGGTGTGGTCATGCGTGAGGACAAGCGACAGGATCTGCTGCGCGGCGCGGTGCGGGTGTTCGCCGCCGACGGCTTCAGCCGCGCGAGCATCCAGAGCCTCGCGGCCGAGGGCGGCGTCTCGACGCGGACCATCTACAACCAGTACGGCAACAAGGAGGACCTGTTCCGCGCCGTCGTGCTGGACAGCGCGACCCGCGTCGCGGAGAGGCAGATCGCCGTCGCCGAGAAGTACCTCGGCCGGATCGTGGACCTGCGCGCGGATCTCATCGCCTTCGGCCGCGCCTGGTCGGTGCGCGACCCCGACAGTCGCGACCACTTCCGGATGGTCGGCCAGATCAACGCCGACGTCGACCACATCGCGCCCGACGTCCTCGCCGGATGGCGCGCCGCCGGCCCGGACCGGGTCCGGGCCGCGATCGGCGAGCTGCTCGTTGCGCTCGACCGGGACGGACATCTGCGCATCGACGACGGCGAGCTCGCGGCGGTGCACCTGATCAACCTCACGGCCGGCGCGGTCGGCGGCGTGAGCGGCACGGGGCGCACCGTCGAGCCCGCCGAGGAGGAGCGCATCGTCGCCGCCGGCGTCGACGTCTTCCTCGCGGCCTACGCGCGCTGACCGCACCGTCGACCCCGGACGTGGAGCCGGCCCCGGCGGCGCATCGCGTGCTGCCGCCGGGGCCGGAGTCGGTGGGGCCGCCTAGCTGGTGTGATGCACCTCGGCCAGCTGGTAGACGGGGGTGTCGATGCCCTCGTAGCGGGCCTTGAGCTGCAGTGCCAGGTACAGCGAGTAGTGCCGCGACTGGTGCAGGTTGCCGCCCATCATCCACAGGCCGGGCACCTGCGTCGGCTTCCACATGTTGCGCTGCTCGCCCTCCCAGGGGCCGGGGTCCTTGGTGGTCGCGGAGCCGAGGCCCCAGCACTTGCCCAGCGTGTCGGCGGTCTCCTGGCCCATCAGGTCGGCGGCCCAGCCGTTCATCGAGCCGTAGCCGGTCGCGTACACGACCAGGTCGGCGGGAAGCTCGGTCCCGTCCTTCAGGACCACGCTGTTCTCCGTCAGGTGGTCGACGCCGCCCTTGGCCAGCTTGATCGAGCCGTCGATGATGAGACCGGCGGCGCCGACGTCGATGTAGTAACCCGAGCCGCGGCGCAGGTACTTCATGAACAGGCCCGAGTCGTCGTCGCCGAAGTCGAGTTCGTAGCCCGCGTCCTCAAGGCCCCGGTAGAAGTCGGCATCGATCTCGCGGACCTTGTCGTAGATCGGCTTCTGGAACTCGTTCATGATCTTGTACGGCAGCGAGGCGAAGATCATGTCGGCCTTGTCGGTGGTCACGCCGTTGGCCAGGGCGCGCTCGCTGTACAGGTCGCCGAGGCCGTGCTCCATGAGTGACTCGGACTTGATGATGTGGGTGGAGCTGCGCTGCACCATGGTCACCTCGGCACCGGCCTCGATGAGCGCCTTGCTGATGTCGAGCGCCGAGTTGTTGGCGCCGATCACCACGACCTTCTTGCCCGCGTAGGCGTCCGGTCCCGGGTGCTTCGACGAGTGGTGCTGCTCGCCCTGGAAGACGTCCATCCCCTCGAACGCCGGGATGTTCGGCTTGCCGGACATACCCGTCGCGAGCACCAGTTGCTTGGGGTGCAGGGTCAGGCGCTCGCCGTCCTTGTTCACCTCGACGGTCCACTCGCCCTTCGCCTCGTCGTACGACGCGGACAGCGCCTCGGTGCGCGACCAGTACGGCACCTCCATGACGCGCGTGTACATCTCGAGCCAGTCGCCGATCTTGTCCTTCGGGGCGAAGACGGGCCAGTTGGCCGGGAAGGGCAGGTACGGCAGGTGGTCGTACCAGACCGGATCGTGCAGGCAGAGCGACTTGTACCGGCCGCGCCACTGGTCACCCGGCCGGTCGTACTTGTCGACGACGAGCGCCGGCACGCCCAGCTGCCGCAGGCGGGCGCCGAGCGCGATGCCGCCCTGGCCGCCGCCGATGACGAGGGTGTCGGGCTGGATCGACCGGCCGAGCTCGGCCTCCTCCTGCTCGCGGCGCTCGGCCCACGTCGGAGCGGCATTGTGCGCGCCGTGCACCGCGCCCATGGGCCGGTTGGTGCCGAACGACTCCTCGTGTCCCTTGAGCTCCCGGAGCGTCGTCAGGAGCGTCCACGCCCGGTCGACGCCGTCCTCGCCCTGCCGGATGCGCACGTGGCCCTTGCCGCGGCCGACGCCGGTCTCGAAGCCGATGAACGCCTCGGCCACCTCGTCGCCCGACGCCGGGTCGGTGGTCGCGAAGGCGCTGGGTGCCGTCCCGTCCAGGCGCTCGGTGAGCATCGCCGCGATCTGGTCGCGGCCCTCGCTGGTGTGCAGGTTCCAGGTGAACGACACCAGGTCGCGCCAGAAGCCGCCGGGCTCGAAGAGGTCCGCCGCCGCGGCGACGTCGCGCGCGGCCAGAGCCGCCTCGAACTTCGCGAGCCAGGCGTCGACCCGCTCCTGGGGGCCGGTGGCGACGTCAGGCGCCGATTCCGCGATCGCGGTCATGTCCTACTCCTTCACGTTCTGTGTGCTGCTGTGGTGTGCATCACACGCCCGATGTGACGGGGGTTACAAGGGTTGCGTCCCGTTGCACGGTTCTGGGCGATCGCCCCTGCCGCGACGGGCGGCGATGCAGAATCGAGGGGTGGCACACGCAGTGGAGCCGGCGGTGGCGCACGGAGAGGACCCCCGGACCTACGCGCGCCTGCTGGCCGAGGTGTACGACGCGACGATGGCCGGGGAGCGGCCACCCGCGCGCCCGCGGGAGGTGATCGGCGACTCCTGGGAACGCGTCATCGCCGCAGGCCTGCGGCCCGATTCCGGCGCGGGCCCCGCGATCCACTCCGCCGACCTGTCCCGGCTGCGTCGGGAATCCGGGCTCGCGGGCCTCATCGACGACTTCACCACGGGCCTCGCCCCGATCACCGACGCCGGGTCGAGCATCATGGTCGTCTCCGACGCCGACGGTCGGCTGTTGTGGCGCAGCGGCTCGACGCGTGTGCTCCGCGAGGCCGACCGACTCGGTTTCGTCGAGGGGGCCGCGTGGTCGGAGAGCGACGTGGGCACCAACGCCATCGGCACCGCGCTGGCCTCGCGCGCCGCCGTGCAGACCTTCTCGGCCGAGCACTTCGCCCGCAACCAGCACCCCTGGACCTGCTCGGCGGCACCGATCCGCGACCGTCGCACCGGCCGGCTCCTCGGCGTCGTCGATGTCAGTGGACCGGCGTCGACGGTGCATCCCACGACGCTCGCGCTGGTCGCGGCCGTCGCCGGCCTCGCCGAGGCGACGCTGCGCGAGGCCCACCTGGCCGGGCTCGACCAGCTGCGCACCGTCGCGGCGCCGATCCTCGCGGGGCTCGCCGGCCCGGGCCTCGTGGTCGACTCGCACGGCTGGGTCGCCGCAGTCGGTCAGCTCGCGCCCTGCACCCGGGTCACCCTGCCGAACGCCGTGGACTCGGCGCACCTGTGGCTGCCGGAGCTGGGGCAGTGCACCGTCGAGCCGCTGCCCGGCGGGTGGCTGCTACGGCCCGTCGCCGACGAGCCCCGCGACGGCGCCACCCGGGTGACGCTCGACCTGCGGGCCGGGAAGGCCCCGTCGGTCACGGTAGCCGGGGCGACGGGGGAGTGGCGGCATCAGCTGACGCCGCGGCACGCCCAAATCCTCGAGCTGCTCGCCGACGGCCGCGGGCACACCGCCGCGCAGGTCGCGGCGTCGCTGTTCGGCGACCCCGCGCGCGTGGTGACCGTGCGCGCGGAGATCTCGCGGCTGCGCCGGGTGCTGTCCGGGCTGATCGCCGCCCAGCCCTACCGCTTCGCCGACGCGGTGGTGCTCGAGACACTGCGCTGAGCCCGCCGCAAGGCCGCAACCCCACGCAACCTTTGCCGCATGTGTCCCGGGTCACATAGACCGGAGTCGGACCACGTCGACGAAGGGACACACGATGGCGCGCATCGCACTGGTGACGGGAGCGGGACGAGGGATCGGCGCGGGCATCGCGCGGCGCCTCGCCGCGGACGGCCTCGACCTGGCCCTGGTGGACCTCACCGCCGACGGCGTCGAGGCCGTCGCGGAGGAGATCCGGGCGACGGGCCGCCGCGCCGTCGCGCTCACCGCGGACGTCGCCGACCGCGATGCGGTCTTCGGCGTCGTCGCCGCGACCGTCGAGGCGTTGGGCGGGCTCGACGTGATGGTGAACAACGCCGGCGTGGCACTCGTCGGGCCGGTCGCGGACGTCACGCCGGAGGAGCTACGGCGGCTGTTCTCGGTGAACGTGGACGGCGTGCTCTGGGGCATCCAGGCCGCCGCGGCGTCGTTCATCGAGCGCGGGGTGCGCGGCAAGATCGTCAACGCCGCCTCCATCGCCGGGCACGAGGGCTTCGCCATGCTCGGCGCCTACAGCGCCACCAAGTTCGCGGTCCGCGGGTTCACGCAGGCCGCCGCGAAGGAGTACGCGACGCACGGCATCACCGTCAACGCGTACTGCCCCGGGGTGGTGGGCACCGACATGTGGGTCGAGATCGACCGCCGCTTCGCCGACCTGACCGGCGCCGAGGTGGGCGCGACGTACGACCAGTTCGTCGGCGGCATCGCGCTCGGCCGGGCGCAGACGCCGGAGGACGTCGCCGCGTTCGTCTCCCACCTGGCCTCTCCCGATTCCGACTACATGACGGGGCAGGCCGTGCTCATCGACGGCGGCCTGGTCTACCGCTGACACCGTGCGGAGGGGGACGAGCGTGACAGAACCGGCGATGTCGGCGGGCGAGGATCCACGCCGTTACGCGCGCCTGCTGTCCGAGGTCTACGACGCGACCATGAGCGGCTCGCGCCCACCCGCCAGGCCGCGCGGCGTGATCGGCGACTCCTGGGAGCGGGTGCGCGCCGCGGGGCTCGCGCCCGACGCCGACGCGGGGCCGGCGCTCGGCTGGATGGACGTCGAGCTGAGCCGTCAGGAGTCCGGGCTCGGCCCCGTCCTCGAGGAGCTCACCGCGGGCCTCGCGCCGCTCACCGCCGACGGCGACAACATCCTCGTGGTCGCCGACCGGTTCGGCCGTGTGCTGTGGCGCTCCGGATCGACGCGGGTCCTCTCGCACGCGGATCGGCTCGGCTTCGTCGAGGGCGCGGGCTGGGCCGAGGATCAGGTGGGGACCAACGCCATCGGCACCGCGATCGCGTCCCGCACGCCGGTGCAGATCTTCTCCGCCGAGCACTTCGCCCGCAGCCACCACGCCTGGACCTGCGCCGGAGCGCCGATCCGCGACGTGCATACCGGCCACATCCTGGGCGTGGTCGACGTCTCCGGTCCGGCCGCGACGGTGCACCCGACGACCCTGGCGCTGGTCTCCACCGTCGCCAAGCTCGCCGAGTCCCGGCTGCGCGAGGTGCACCTCGCCGGGCTCGAGCGCCTGCGGTCCGTGGCCGCACCCATGCTCGCGGGCCTGGGCCGCCCGGGCCTCGCCGTCGACGTCAACGGCTGGGTGGCCGCCGTCGGCGACCTGCCGCCGCGCTCGCGGATCGCGCTGCCCGCCGACCTCACCGGCCCGTCGGTCCGGCTCCCCGAGCTCGGGGTGTGCACCGTCGACCCGCTGCCCGGCGGCTGGCTGCTGCAGCCCGACCCGGGCGACGGTCCGGACGTCGTGACCCGCGTGACCCTGGACCTGCGGCCCGGCCGGGCGCCGGAGGTCGCGGTCGCGGGTGGCGGCGGATCGTGGCGCTACCAGCCCTCGCCCCGGCACGCGCAGATCCTCGCACTCCTCGCCGACGGCGCCGGGCGTTCCGCCGCGCAGCTGGCCGAGGCGCTGTTCGGCGATCCCGGCCGGGTGGTCACCGTGCGGGCGGAGATCTCGCGCCTGCGCCGGGTGCTGTCGGGGGTGATCGCGGCGCAGCCCTACCGCTTCGCGGACGGCGTGTCGGTCGAGTTGCTGCGCTGACCGGCCCCTGCCTCTAGCGTGGAGTCCGTGAGCGAGCCGCAGATCTTCCCCGAGGACTGGACCACGGCGCTCGTCCTGGTGGCGCACCCGGACGACCCCGAGTACGGGATGGCGGCGGCCGTCGCCCGCTGGACCTCCCAGGGCAAGACGGTGGCCTACGGCCTCGCGACGTCCGGCGAGGCCGGCATCGAGGGCATGACGCCCGGCACCGCAGGACCGGTCCGCGAGGAGGAGCAACGACGGTCCGCCGCTGTCGTCGGCGTCGACGAGGTCAGGTTCTGGGGCTACCCGGACTCGCAGGTGACCAACACGCCGGAACTGCGGGAGTCGATCCGCAAGTCCATCGCCCGGTACGAGCCCGACATCGTGCTCACGCTGTGGGGCGGGCCCGAGTGGGCGCCCGGCGCCCCGAACCAGAGCGACCACATGGAGTTCACTCGCGCGGTCGCCGAGGCCGCCGCGGTGGCGGGGGTCACTGCGTACCAGACGGCGCCGGAGCCCGCGTACATCGTCGACGTCACGGGGTTCACCGAGCGCGCCGTCGAATCGCTCGCCGAGCACCGTCAGTACCTCTCGGTGCTGGACCCGGTCACGCCCGTCATCGAACAGGCCCGCGCGCAGGTCGGCTCCGCGTGCCTGCCGCGCGGCGAGTTCCGGCACACCGTGGGCTTCCGCGACCTGGCTTAGCCCAGCCGTTGCACCGCGCGCCGCAGGAGCGGCACCTGCGCGGTCCGCTCCGCCAGCCGCTGCTCGCGCGCGGTGCGCCCGGGCGCCGCCCGCAGCAGCTCCCGGGTCTCCCGCACGGCGACGGCGTCGTGCGCCGTGAGCGCGCCGACGAGCGCGGCGAGGGCGTCGTCGACCTCCGCCGCGGGCACGCACTGCTGGACGAGGCCGAGGGCCAGGGCCTCGTCGGCCTCGACGGTGCGCGCGGTCGCGCAGATCTCCAGGGCCCGCGCGTACCCCACGGCCTCGACCAGCGGCTTCGTCCCGGCCAGGTCGGGCACCAGGCCGAGCGCCGGCTCCTTCATGCAGAACCGCGCGGTGTCGGCGGCGAGGCGCAGGTCGCAGGCGAGTGCCAGCTGGAAGCCCGCGCCGATGGCGTGGCCCTCCACGACGGCGATCGTGAGGAAGGGACCGTCGGCGAGGAGTGCGAAGGGCTCCTGGAAGACGCCGATCGCGTGCCGGGCGCCCTCGTCGGAGAGGGCGACGACGTCCACCAGGTTGCCGGGCTCGCCGGTGCGCGCCGGGTCGAGCAGGCGCAGGTTCAGCCCGGCGGAGAAGGTGCCGCCCGCGCCGCGCACGACGACCACGCGGACGTCGTCGCCGAAGGAACGGATCGCCTCGGCCATCGCGGCCCACAGGACGGGGTCCTGCGCGTTGCGGATCTCGGGTCGGTCGAGGGTGAGGGTGGCGACGGCGCCGTCGACGGTGACGCGGACACCGGTGTCTTCGTGGGTCATGCACGCACTCTCGCATGGGAGCGGTAGCCGTAGTCGGCGATGTCGAGCGGTTCGCCGTGCGCGCCGCCGAAGTGGTCGACCCAGGAGCGCTGGAGGCGGTGCGGCCGGGCGGCGGTCGAGCCGGCGTAGGTCCGCATCGCGCGGGCGGTGAGGGCGCGCATCCGCGGCGACGGCGCGTCGAGACGGTGGGTCGCGCAGAGGTGCTCGCCGTAGATGCTGAACAGGACGGGGTCGGCGTAGCGTGCCGCACGCCCGGGGAACCAGCGCTCGCGCCAGTCCGCGGAGAGCTGGTTCACCAGGGCGCGGCCGCCCTCGGTGTAGGCGTACCGGCACTCGTAGGCCTGCGCCCACTCGAGGAACTCGGTGCGGCTCTCCGGCACGTCCAGGCCCATCCGGAGGCCGACGCCGCGCCAGAACAGGAAGCGGGCCAGGCGCTCGTCGCCGGTGAACAGGTGCAGGCCGAGCTCGTCGGCGATCCGGTCGGGCTCGAGGGCGAGCGAGGCGAGCGTGTAGAGCTTGTCGTCATCGCGGATCCCGAAGTGGGAGTGGATCGATTCCATGCGATCGATGGCGGCGATCCCGGCGGGGGAGCTGTGACCGTTGCGGAGCATCTCGCCGAAGAAGACGAGCGTGTCGTCGTTGCGGCGGCGGACGTCCTTCATCATGTCGCCGGTGCCCTTGCGGTAGACGATGCGCGCGATGGACGGGAGTGCGACCTGGCGCGCGAAGGCGACCGTGTACGCCGCGTGCACGAACAGGCCGTCGCCGTACTTGACCTCCAGACTCAGGTGCGTGAGCTCCTCGTGATCGGCCACGGGGTCGAGCGCGTCCATCCGGCGGCGCAGCGCCGACGCAGTGATCAGCGGATCGGATGAGGTCGGTGCGGATCGCATGGCGTCTCCCTGGGCCCGTCGGAAAGTCGGAACTGCATCGTTCCTGGATTGACGATGAACTAAGAACGGTTATGTGTCAAGATTGATCCGTGGACGAGGTGGTGCGGCCCTGGCGGGGCGTGAGTGCGGAGGACCGACGGTCCGCCCGGCGGGCGCAGCTGCTCGAGGCGTGCCTGGACGTCGTCGGAGACGCGGGCGTCGAGGCCGTCACGGCGGACGCCGTCGCCCGGCGGGCGGGGCTGTCGAAGCGGTACTTCTACGAGGCGTTCGCGGACCGGGAGCAGATTCTGCTCGCCGCGCTCGACGGGCTGCTCGAGGTGATCCGCGAACGGGTCGCCGCCGTGCTCGACGGCGAGGACGACGTCGAGAGGCGGATTCGGCGCACCGTCGAGACGCTGGCCCGCATCCTGGCCGAGGACGCGCGGACGGCGCGGCTCTTCGAGGAGGCGCCGCGGGTGGCGGTGCTGGAGCAGCACCGGCACCGGGCGTTCCGCGTCTTCAGTGAGTTGCTGGCGGCGGGGATCTACGCGGACCGGGGCGCGCCACGGGCGGAGGTGACCTCGTGGTTCGTCGTGGCGGGCACCGTCGAGGTGCTCACCCGCTGGCTCGGCGGCGCCGTCCCGATGGACGAGGCGGAGGTGGTCGCGACGATCGCGGACATCGGTGTGCGCCTCAGCGGCCCCGACGGGCTGTGGGAGTCTGGGCGCGAACGGTTCTCATGACGGAAGAAGGATCCAGTGGCGGATGACATCGGCAGTGGCGCGGCGGACGACGCGGGGCTGGGCTTCGGCGTCGACGAGCGGGGCGTCGCCACGATCACCCTGCGGCGGCCCGACGCCGCGAACGCGCTGAGCCAGCCCCTGGCGGATGCGCTCGTCGAGGTCGTGGGGTCGATCGCCGCGAGCGACGACGTGCGGGTCGTCGTGCTGCGCGCCGAGGGACGGTTCTTCTGCGCCGGCGGCGACGTCAAGGCGATGGTGGTGGCCGAGGATCGCGGCGCGATGCTCGATCGCCTCGCCGGCACGATCCACGACGCGCTCGACGCACTGAACGGCCTCGCGGTACCGGTGGTCGCGGCGATCCAGGGCCCCGTCGCCGGCGGCGGCCTCGGTCTGGTGCTCGCGGCCGACGTCGCGATCGCGACCGAATCCGCGCACTTCTCCACCGCGTACGCGGGCGTCGGGCTCAGCCCCGACTGCGGCGTCTCCGCGCTGCTGCCGAAGGCGGTCGGCATGCGACGCGCGTTGCGGATGCTGCTGCACGGCGAGCGGATCGATGCGCCGACCGCCGCCGCGTGGGAGCTGATCGATCGGGTCGTCCCCGGCGAGGAGCTGGAGGCCGAGGTCGCCGTTTCCGTCGAACGACTGCTCGCGGGCCCGCACCCCGCGCTCGGCGAGGCGCGGCGGCTCGTGCGCGCGTCGTACGCCCGCACCTACGGCGAGCAGCTCGACGACGAGCGGCGGACCATCGCGCGTATGGGTGCGACCGAGGCCGCCGCGGCCCGGCTGGCGCGCTTCGCCTGACCCGGGTGGGCGCCGTCAGCCCAGGTGGAAGGCCTGCGTGATGTGGTTGCCGCGCCGGTGATCGCCCACCAGGCTGGGGCGGCCGCGGCCCATCTTCACCAGCATCGCGCGGTTCTCCACGCGCGGCGCGAAGCCGTCGAGGACGCGGTTGACGGTGCCCCGCAGGCCGCGGTCGCGGCGCGGCAGCGACAGCGGCTGCGTCAGGGCGTCGGGGTTCGAGGTCGGAAGATCGTTGCGCATATGAGGTCTTTCGGGTGCAGGGTTCAGTTCGTTACTGCTACCCAGGGTGCCCACGGCTCCTGATGAGCGGCTGGGCGGAACCTGTGGGTGTTCGTGGCGGCATTCCCCGGCGCCTATGTGAATAGCCTTGCATGATGGTGCATAATCATTGCATGACTGTTTCCGTGGCGATCGCGGGCGCGAGCGGCTACGCCGGGGGAGAGATCCTCCGGCTGCTGCTGGGCCATCCGCAGTACCTGTCCGGCGAGCTCACGATCGGCGCGCTCACCGCCGGCGGCAACGCCGGCAGCACGCTCTTCGAGCACCACCCGCACCTGCTGCCCCTCGCGGACCGCGTCCTGCAGGAGACCACCCCGGACACGCTGCGCGGCCACGACGTCGTCTTCCTCGGCCTGCCGCACGGCAAGTCCGCCGAGATCGCCGAGGCGCTGCCCCCGTCGACCCTCATCATCGACTGCGGCGCCGACTACCGGCTCAAGGACGCCGCGGAGTGGGAGCACTACTACGGCAGCGCCCACGCCGGCACCTGGCCCTACGGCCTGCCCGAGCTCCCCGGCAACCGGGACGTGCTCGCCGGCGCGTCCCGCATCGCCGTCCCGGGCTGCTACCCGACGGTGTCGACCCTGGCCTTCCTGCCCGCCGTCGCGGCCGGGATCGTCGCGCCCGAGGTCACCGTCGTGGCCGTGAGCGGCACCTCCGGCGCCGGTAAGTCGCTGCGGACCGACCTGCTCGCCTCGGAGGCGATCGGCTCCGCGCGGGCCTACGGCGTGACCACGCACCGGCACACCCCGGAGATCACGCAGAACCTCTCAGCGGCCGCGAATACGCCGGTGACGGTGTCGTTCACGCCGATCCTCGTGCCCATGGCCCGGGGCATCCTCGCCACCGTCTCCGCCCCGACGACGGTGACCGCCGCGCAGGCCCGGGAGGTCTACGAAAAGGCTTACGCCGACGAGCCCTTCGTGCACCTGCTCCCCGAAGGCCTGCAGCCGCAGACCAAGTCGGTGGTCGGCAGCAACGCCGTGCAGGTGCAGGTGGCCGTCGACGAGCGCGCCGGGCGCCTCATCGCCACCGCCGCCATCGACAACCTCACCAAGGGCACCGGCGGCGCCGCCGTCCAGTCCATGAACCTCGCGCTCGGCTTCCCCGAGACCGCCGGCCTGTCCACCGTAGGAGTCGCACCGTGAGCACCTTCAAACTCGTTCGGAACCAGGGCGTCACCGCGCCGCTGGGCTTCAAGGCCGCGGGGATCGCGGCGGGGATCAAAGCCTCCGGCAAGCCGGATCTGGCCCTGGTCTTCAACGAGGGGCCGCATTACGCCGCCGCGGGCGTCTTCACCCGCAACAAGGTCAAGGCCGCGCCGGTGCTCTGGAGCGAGCAGGTGATCAAGGACGGGCACCTGCGCGCGGTGATCCTCAACTCGGGCGGCGCCAACGCCTGCACCGGCCCCGGCGGTTTCCAGGACACCCACGCCACGGCCGAGAAGGTCGCGGAGACGCTGAGTCACTGGGGGACCGAGACCGGCGCCGGCGAGGTCGCCGTGTGCTCGACCGGGCTCATCGGCGATCGCCTGCCGATGGAGAAGGTGCTCGCGGGCGTCACCGAGATCGTGCACGAGATGGGCGGCGGCCTCACCGGCGGCACCGATGCCGCGCACGCGATCATGACCACCGACACCGTGCCCAAGGAGACGGCGCTGCACCACTCCGGCGGCTGGAACGTGGGCGGCATGGCGAAGGGTGCCGGCATGATGGCGCCCTCGCTCGCGACGATGCTCGTGGTGCTCACCACCGACGTGCACGCCACCCCGGAGCAACTCGACGAGGCCCTGCGGTACGCCACGTCCTACACCTTCGACCGGCTCGACGTGGACGGCGCCACCTCGACCAACGACACCGTGCTCCTGCTCAGCAGCGGCGCCAGCGAGAAGACCTGCACGCAGGAGGAACTCAACGCCGCCGTCCGCGAGGTCTGCGACGACCTCGCCGCCCAGCTGCAGGGCGACGCCGAGGGCGTCACCAAGCGGATCCTCATCACCGTGACCGGGGCCGCCTCCGAGGAGGAGGCGCTCATCGGCGCCCGCGCCATCGCCCGCGACAGCCTGGTCAAGACCGCGCTGTTCGGCAGCGACCCCAACTGGGGCCGCGTCATGGCCGCGATCGGCATCGCGCCCATCGAGCTGGTGCACGACAAGCTGACCGTCTCGTTCAACGGGCAGCCCATCGCCGAGAACGGCTGCGGCGTACCGGGAGCGCGCGACGTGGACCTCTCCGGGCCGGAGATCGACGTCACCGTCGACCTGGGCCTCGGGCGGGGCACCGCGACGATCCGCACCACGGACCTCTCGCACGCCTACGTCGAAGAGAACTCGGCGTACTCCTCATGAGCGCACCCGATCTCACGCCGCTCGACAAGGCGGGCGTACTCGCCGAAGCGCTGCCCTGGCTGCTCGACTTCCACGGCAAGACCGTCGTGGTCAAGTACGGCGGCAACGCCATGATCGACGACGAGCTCAAGCGCTCCTTCGCCCAGGACATGGTCTTCCTGCGGACCTGCGGCCTGCACCCCGTCGTGGTGCACGGCGGCGGCCCGCAGATCAACGCCATGCTGAAGCGCCTCGGCATGGAGGGCGAATTCCGCGGCGGCTTCCGGGTGACCACCCCCGAGGTCATGGACGTCGTGCGGATGGTGCTCTTCGGACAGGTCGGGCGCGAGCTGGTGGGCTTGATCAACTCGTACGGGCCCTTCGCCGTCGGCATGTCCGGCGAGGACGCGCACCTGTTCACGGCGACGCGCCGGCAGGTCGTGGTCGACGGTGCGCCGACCGACATCGGCCTCGTCGGCGACGTGACCGCAGTGAACCCGGAGGCGGTCAACGACCTCATCGCCGCCGGCCGGATCCCCGTGATCTCGACGATCGCGCCGGACGCGGACGGGGTGGTGCACAACATCAACGCCGACACCGCCGCCGCCGCGCTGGCCGAGGCGCTGGGCGCCGAGAAGCTCGTGGTGCTCACGGACGTCGAGGGCCTGTACACGAATTGGCCCGACCGCTCGTCCCTGACCTCGGAGATCGACACCGACGCACTGACCGCGCTGCTGCCCAGCCTCGACTCCGGCATGGTCCCCAAGATGGAGGCGTGCCTGCGAGCCGTGCACGGGGGCGTTCCCACCGCGCACGTCATCGACGGGCGGGTGCCGCACTCCGTGCTTCTCGAACTGTTCACGAGCAAGGGCATCGGAACCATGGTGACCCCGCCGAAACCTCCTTCAGAGACCTGGATCTGACACACATGAGCAACGAAGCAATGCAGTCGCGGTGGAACGCCGCGGTGATGGACACCTACGGCACCCCGCCCATCGCGCTGGTGTCCGGCCGCGGCGCGACCGTGACCGACGCCGACGGCACGGAGTACGTCGACCTGCTCGGCGGCATCGCCGTCAACGCCCTCGGCCACGCCCACCCGAAGATCGTCGAGGCCGTGACGCAGCAGGTCTCGACGCTGGGGCACGTCTCCAACCTGTACATCAGCGAGCCCGTCGTGCGCCTCGCGGAGCGGCTCACCGAGGCCGTCGGCGTGCCCGGCACCCGGGTGTTCTTCAGCAACTCGGGCGCCGAAGCCAACGAGGCGGCCATCAAGATCGGCCGGCGCACCGGCCGCACGGCGATGGTCGCCGCCGAAGGCGCCTTCCACGGCCGCACCATGGGCTCGCTGGCGCTGACCGGCCAGCCCGCCAAGCGGGAGCCCTTCGCGCCGCTCATCGAGTCGGTGACCCACGTGCCCTACGGCGACGCCGGCGCACTGCGGTCCGCGGCGGACGGGGCGGCCGCGATCTTCCTCGAGCCGATCATGGGGGAGGGCGGCGTCGTCGTCCCGCCCGCGGGCTACCTCGCGGAGGCCCGCGCCGCCGCGACCGAGGCCGGCGCGCTCCTCGTCTTCGACGAGGTGCAGACCGGGATCGCCCGCACCGGAACGCTCTTCGCGTACCAGCGGGCCGGTGTGACGCCCGACGTCTTCACCCTCGCCAAGGGGCTCGGCGGCGGCCTGCCCATCGGCGCGACGGTGGCCGTCGGCGCCGCCGGCGAGCTGCTCACGCCCGGCCAGCACGGCACCACCTTCGGCGGCAACCCCGTCGCCGCGGCCGCCGCGAACGCCGTCCTCGACGTGATCGAGGCCGAGGGCCTCGCCGAGCGCGCCGACGCCCTCGGCAAGCACATCGCCGCCACCGTCGAGGGATTCGGTCATCCGCTCGTCACCGGCGTCCGGGGCTCCGGCCTACTCCTCGGGATCACCCTGTCCCGCGGCGTCGCCAAGGCGATCGAGACCGGCGCGCGCGACGCCGGATTCCTGCTCAACGCCGCCCAGCCCGACGTGGTCCGCCTCGCCCCGCCCCTCGTCCTCACCGACGAGCAGGCCGACCGCTTCCTCACCGCCCTTCCCGCCCTGCTCGACTCAGCCCAGGAGCAATCATGACCCGCCACTTCCTCCGCGACGACGACCTCAGCCCGGCCGAACAGCGCGAGGTGCTCGCGCTCGCCGCGGAGCTGAAGGCCGAGCCGTTCTCGCGGCGCCCGCTGGAGGGCCCGAAGGGTGTGGCGGTGCTGTTCGACAAGAACTCCACGCGCACCCGGTTCAGCTTCGACGTCGGCATCGCGCAGCTCGGCGGGCACGCCGTCGTCGTGGACACCAAGTCGACCCAGATGGGCCGCGACGAGTCGCTCGCCGACACCGCCCGCGTGCTGTCGCGGTTCGTGGACGCCATCGTCTGGCGGACGTATTCGCAGGAGGGCCTCGAGGAGCTGGCGCGCTACTCGACGGTGCCCGTCGTCAACGCGCTGTCCGACGACTTCCACCCCTGCCAGATCCTCGCGGACCTGCAGACCATCGCCGAGCGCAAGGGCGCCGAGGGCACCGGCTCCGTCGCCGGCCTCAAGCTCACCTACCTCGGCGACGGCGCGAACAACATGGCGCACAGCTACATGCTCGGCTGCGTGACGGCCGGGATCGACGTGACCATCAGCGCACCGTCGGGCTTCCAGCCGGACGAGCGATTCGTGGCGGCGGCCCGGGCCCGGGGCACGGAGACCGGCGCCGAGGTCAGCGTCATCTCCGATCCCGTCCTCGCGGTGGCGGGCGTCGACGTGGTGGTCACCGACACCTGGGTGTCGATGGGCCAGGAGGACGACGGCGTGGACCGCAACGCGCCGTTCCGCCCGTACCAGATCAACGCGGAGCTGCTGGCCCACGCCGACCCCGACGCGATCGTGCTGCACTGCCTGCCCGCGCACCGCGGCGACGAGATCACCGACGAGGTGATCGACGGGCCGCAGTCCGCGGTGTTCGACGAGGCCGAGAACCGGCTGCACGCGCAGAAGGCGCTGCTCACCTGGCTGCTGGAGCGGTCGTGAGCGAGCAGCCGCTCGCCACGCGCGCCGGGCGGCAGGCGGCCATCGTCGAGATCCTCGCGAACCACCAGGTGCGCAGCCAGGCCGAACTGCAGGCGCTGCTCGTGCGCGGCGGTTACGAGGCCACCCAGGCCACCATCTCGCGCGACCTCGACGAGCTGGGCGCCGTGAAGCTGCGCGGCGCCGATGGCGGCACCGGCGTGTACGTGGTGCCGGAGGACGGCTCGCCGGTGCGCGGTGTCTCCGGCGGCACGGAGCGGCTCTCCCGGCTGCTGGGGGAACTGCTCGTCTCCACCGACCACAGCGGGAACATCTGCGTGCTGCGCACCCCGCCGGGCGCGGCGAACTTCCTCGCCAGTGCGCTCGACCGCTCGTCGCTGCCCGAGGTGGTCGGCACCGTCGCCGGGGACGACACCGTTCTCGTCGTCGCGCGCGAGCCCCTGACCGGGAAAGACCTCGCAGAGCGCCTCGTGGCGCTCGCCTGAATCCGCACACTCACCACCAGATAGGCTTATCGACCATGTCCAAGGTCCTCTCCACCCTGCCCATCGGCGAGCGCGTCGGCATCGCCTTCTCCGGCGGCCTCGACACCTCCGTGGCCGTCGCCTGGATGCGCGACAAGGGCGCCGTGCCCTGCACCTACACCGCCAACATCGGCCAGCCCGACGAGCCGGACATCGACGCGGTCCCCGGTCGCGCCAAGGAGTACGGCGCCGAGATCGCGCGGCTGGTGGACGTGCAGCCGCTGCTGGTGCAGGAGGGCATCGCCGCCCTGCAGACCGGCGCGTTCCACATCCGTTCGGGCGGCAAGACCTACTTCAACACCACCCCGATCGGCCGCGTCGTGACCGGCACCATGCTGGTGCGGGCCATGAAGGAGGACGGCGTCGACATCTGGGGCGACGGCTCCACCTACAAGGGCAACGACATCGAGCGGTTCTACCGCTACGGCCTCATGGCGAACCCGGCGCTGCGCATCTACAAGCCGTGGCTGGACTCGCAGTTCGTCACCGAGCTCGGCGGCCGTAAGGAGATGAGCGAGTGGCTCGTCGCGCACGGCTTCCCGTACCGCGACTCCACCGAGAAGGCCTACTCCACCGACGCCAACATCTGGGGTGCCACGCACGAGGCCAAGGACCTGGAGTACCTCAACACCGGCGTCGTCATCGTCGACCCGATCATGGGCGTCGCCCCGTGGGACGAGTCCGTCGAGATCACGACCGAGGACGTCACCGTCACCTTCGATGCCGGCGTCCCGGTTGCGATCAACGGCGTCGAGTACTCCGACCCGGTCGAGCTGGTCCGCGAGGCGAACCGCATCGGCGGCCGCCACGGCCTGGGCATCTCGGACCAGATCGAGAACCGCATCATCGAGGCCAAGTCGCGCGGCATCTACGAGGCGCCCGGCATGGCGCTGCTGCACGCCACCTACGAGCGCCTCGTGAACGCGATCCACAACGAGGACACGATCGCCACGTACCACAACGAGGGCCGCCGCCTGGGCCGCCTGATGTACGAGGGTCGCTGGCTGGACCCCCAGTCGCTCATGCAGCGCGAGGCCATCATCCGCTGGGTCGCCTCCGCCGTCACCGGCTCCGTCACGCTGCGCCTGCGCCGCGGCGACGACTACTCGATCATCGACACCACCGGCCCGAACCTCTCGTACCACCCCGAGAAGCTCTCGATGGAGCGCGTGGGCGACGCCGCCTTCGGACCCGACGAGCGCATCGGCCAGCTCACCATGCGCAACCTCGACATCGCGGACTCCCGCTCGCGGCTCGAGCAGTACGCGGCCCAGGGCATCGTCGCGGGCGAGACCGCCGCGCTGGTCGGAGAGCTGGAGCAGGGCGGCGCCGACGCCATCGTCTCCGGGGGCGAGAAGATCCCGTCCGCGCTCGACGAGGCGAGCAACCACGCCGCGTTCGACCTCGGCACCGACTAGGAGATCCGTTGAGCGAGAACGCCGAGAAGCACGGCACCAACGAGGGCAGCCTCTGGGGCGGCCGGTTCGCGTCCGGCCCGGCCGAGGCGATGGCCGCGCTGAGCAAGTCCACGCACTTCGACTGGGCGCTGGCCCCGTACGACGTGCGCGCGTCGAAGGCGCACGCCCGCGTCCTCAACCGCGCCGGGCTGCTGTCCGACGAGGATCTCGAGGCGATGCTCGCGGCGCTCACCCGCCTCGGCGACGACGTGGCCTCGGGCGCCTTCCAGCCGGCCGAGTCCGACGAGGACGTGCACGGCGCGCTGGAGCGCGGGCTCATCGAACGGGCGGGCCCCGAGGTCGGCGGCCGCCTGCGGGCGGGCCGGTCGCGGAACGACCAGGTGGCCACGCTCTTCCGGATGTGGCTGCGCGACGCGGTGCGGCTCGTCGCGGTCGGCGTGCTCGACGTGGTGGACGCCTTCGTCGCGCAGGCGCAGGCCAACCCCGACGTGATCCTGCCGGGCAAGACGCACCTGCAGGCGGCGCAGCCGATCCTGCTCTCGCACCACCTGCTGGCGTACACGCATCCGCTGCTGCGGGACGTGCAGCGGCTGCAGGACCTGGACAAGCGGATCGCCGTCTCGCCGTACGGTTCCGGCGCCCTGGCCGGATCGTCGCTGGGGCTCGATCCCGACGCCATCGCTGCCGACCTCGGCTTCGATTCCGCGGCGGACAACAGCCTCGACGCCACCGCGTCGCGCGACTTCGCGGCGGAGGCCGCGTACGTGTTCGCGCAGATCGCCGTCGACCTTTCGCGCTGGTCCGAGGACGTGATCCTGTGGAGCACGGCCGAGTTCGGCTATGTGACCCTCGCCGACGCGTGGTCCACGGGCAGCTCGATCATGCCGCAGAAGAAGAACCCCGACGTCGCCGAGCTCTCCCGCGGCAAGGCCGGCCGGCTCATCGGCAACCTGACGGGCCTGCTGGCGACGCTCAAGGCGCAGCCGCTCGCGTACAACCGCGACCTGCAGGAGGACAAGGAGCCGGTCTTCGACTCGGTCGAGCAGCTGCGGCTGCTGCTGCCGGCCGTCGCCGGGCTCACCGCCACGCTGACCTTCCACCCGGAGCGCATGGGCGCGCTGGCCCCGGCCGGATTCACCCTCGCGACCGACGTGGCCGAGTGGATGGTGCGCCAGGGCGTGCCCTTCCGCGTCGCGCACGAGGCGGCCGGCGAGTGCGTCCGCGCCGCCGAGTCCCGCGGCGTCGGCCTCGACGGTCTCACCGATGCGGAGTTCGCCGCGATCCACCCGGCGCTGACCCCGGAGGTCCGCGAGGTGCTGACGGTGCGCGGCTCCGTCTCCTCGCGCGACGCCCGCGGCGGCACGGCACCGTCGGCGGTGGCTCGCCAACTGACGACGGTCACCGAGGCCGTCCCGCCGCTTCGCACCTGGGCCGCCACCACCGCCTGACCCGATTGAACGACGTTCTGGAGAGTCTGACCTGCGGTTTTGCACTCCAGAACGTCGTTCAATTGCGGGGTAGAGGGCCGGTGATGACCTGCTGGAGCGGGGGAGCGGCGAGGTCGACGACCTCGTCGACCGTGAGCGAGGCCAGGGGCTCGAAGCCGACGACGTAGCGCGCGACGAGCAGCCCGAACACCTGGCCCACCATGAGGTTCGCGCGCAGCACGCCGTCGCCGGGCCCCGCGTCCATGCGGCCGATGAGCTCTGCCAGCGCGATCTCGAGGAGGAAGCCCCGCACGATCGCGGGGTCGCCGTCGTTACCGAGGTTGGTGCGGATCACCGCGACGCCGACCTCGCGCAGCGGCCCGTCCCACATCGTCAGGAGCGCGCGGAGCAGGGCGCGCGCGGCGTCGTCCAGAGGGGTGTCCCGGAGCGGCGCCCGCACGAACTCCGGGTCGACGGGGATCGCCAGCGCCGCCAGGTAGAGCTGCTGCTTCGTGCCGAAGTAGTGGTGCACCAGCGCGGAATCCACGCCTGCGGCCTCCGCGATCGACCGCACCGTCGTGCCCGCGAGGCCGCCGCGGGCGAACGCGGCCCGGGCGGCGGCGAGGATCTCGGCACGGGTGTCGGGGCTGCCCGTGCGCCGGCCCGACCTGCGGGCCGGGCCGCTCACGCGACCTTCCGCTGCAGGGTGGCGGCCGCGAGCGCGAGCGCCGCGATCGCGAAACCGGCGACGACGGCGAGCGAGGTCCACATCGTTGTGGTCGCGGTCCCGTGCGCGCCGACCTCCTGCAGCGCCCTCACCGCGTAGGTCATCGGCAGCACGTCGGCGATGCCCTGCAGCCAGCCCGGCATCGCGTCGTGCGGGACGAGCAGACCGCACAGGAAGATCTGCGGCACCACGACGATCGGCATGAACTGCACCGCCTGGAACTCGGTGCGGGCGAAGGCGCTGAACAGCAGCCCCAGCGCGACGCCGAGCCAGGCGTCGACGACGGCGATCAGGACGACCAGCCACACGCTGCCCTCCGTCTCCATGCCGAGCAGGTACGCCGCCACCGTGGTCGCGACCGTCGCCTGGACCGTCGCCGCGAGGGAGAAGGCGACGGCGTAGCCGAGCAGCAGGTCGGCCTTGGCGAGCGGCGTGGTGAGCAGCCGCTCGAGCGTGCCGGAGACCCGCTCGCGCTGCATGGCGATCGAGGTGACGATGAACATGAGCGCGAAGGGCAGGACGCCCAGCAGGACCAGCGCGATCCGGCTGAACAGCGCTGTGCCGCCGGGCGAGTCGCGGTAGAGGAAGTACATCAGGGTCAGCAGCGCCGTCGGCACCACCACGATCATGGCGATGGTGCGGGGATCGGCGCGGAGCTGGCGGAGCACGCGCAGCGTGGTCGCGCGGGTGATGCTCGGGTTCAGGACGGTGCTCATGCCGTCGCCTCCTGTTCGCGGACGAGTGCGAGGAAGGCATCGTCCAGGGTTGTCGCGCCGGTCCGGGTCAGCAGGTCCGACGGTGCGAGCTCGGCCACGAGGCGGCCCTCGCGCAGCAGCAGGAGGCGGGCGCAGTGAGCCGCCTCGTCCATGACGTGGCTCGAGACGAGGAGCGTGGTCCCGGCGGCCGCCATCGCGGCGAACCGCTCCCACAGTTCGGCGCGCAGCAGGGGGTCGAGGCCGACCGTGGGCTCGTCGAGGATGAGCAACTCGGGGTGGGCCACGAGCGCGCACGCGATGCTGACTCGCGAGCGCTGGCCACCGGAGAGGGCGTCGGCAGGTCGGTCGGCGAACGCGCCCAGGCCGACGGCGTCGATCGCCTCCGCGACGTCGGCCTTCGCGGTGGAGCGTCGCGCAGGGTACAGCGCGCCGAAGTACTCGACGTTCTGCGCCACGGTGAGGTCGCCGTACACGGCGGGGGACTGCGTCGTGTACCCGACCCGGGCGCGCAGGTCGGGGCTGCCCGCGGGGCGGCCCAACACTGTCGCGCTGCCATCGGTGATCCGCTGGGCGCCGACGATCACCCGCATGAGGGTGGTCTTCCCGGAGCCCGACGGACCGAGCAGCCCGGTGATGGCGCCGGCGGGAATCTCGGCGTCGAGGTGATCGAGGACGGTGCTGCCCGAGCGGACCACGGTGAGCCCGGACAGGGTGATCGCGCTGGTCATGGCGCCTCCCAAAGAATTCACTCGACGATGAATTCATCGTCGAGTGAATTGTGCACCCGGCGGAACCGGGCGTCAAGAGGCGGTCAGTCGCGCTGCCGCCGGTCACCGAAGCGCCGCATCGCGCTCAGCAAGGGCAGCCCCACGGACGGCGCGAGATCGGAGGACCGCGCGAGGGCGCCGCGCCACCGCGGCACGACGCGGAAGATCTGGCGCGACTGCAGGAGCCGCAGCCCGGCGGCCGCGACGTCGTCCGCGTCGAGGGGCTTTGGTCCGGCGAAGAGCAGGGCGGCGCCGGCGTCCTTCTCCCGGTCGGTGACCATCGCGGTGCGGACCACGTCGGGGCACAGCGCCCGCGCGCGGATCGGCAGGCCGGCGTGGTCGAGGTCGCCCTGGAGCGAGGTCGTGTAGGACAGGACGGCTGCCTTGGTCGCGGCGTAGAGCGCGAGCCCGGGGACGGGGGAGAGTGCGGACAGCGACGCGACGTTGAGGATCGCGCCGCCCCGCGCACCCATCGCGTTCACGGCCGCGGCGGAGCCGCCGATCGGGCCGCGCAGGTTCACGTCGAGGATCGACGCCACCTGATCGTCGTCGTGATCCCAGCTGTCGCCCGCGATGAGGATCCCCGCGTTGTTCACCCAGACGGCGAGTCGGCCGAGCTCCTGCGCGTGCTCGGCGACGTCGCGGTGGGAGGCGAGGTCGCGCACGTCCTGGGCGAGACCGATGGCGTCCCGTCCGACCTGCGCGGCCGCCGCGCGCGCCGCCTCGCCGTCGATGTCGGTGAGGATCACGCGATGGCCCTGGTCCGCGAGCCGGTGGGCGAACCGGAGGCCGATACCGCGGCCGGCTCCGGTGACTACTGCGATGGATGTCATGTCGACGAACCTAGGCCCCGCCGCCCGCGCCGGGGCGCTACCGAGCCGGCGGCGCGCCCGCGCTCCTCGACTCCTCGGCGGGACCGACCCCGCCCAGGACGGGATGTCGCCCGAGCCAGCGGGGGAAGCCGCGCCGCAGCTCGGCGGGACCGGACAGCGTGATCCGCCCGTCCATCAGCGCCCCGTCGATTCCCTCGTCGCCCATCCAGACCCGGGTCAGGGTCCGCAGGTCCGCGTCGACCCAGAGGTCCACGTCGTATCCCGGGGGCACCAGGCACAGGTCGACGGGGCGGTCGTCGACGCCGTCGTCCACCAGCCAGTAGTGGTTCCTCCCCGGTGGGGCCGCCGCGAACCTGAACTCGACGACGGTGCGGCCGGCCCGCAGGCCGCCCGGGCGCAGGTATCGGCGCACGTCCCACATCAGGAGTCCGGGGTCCAGTTCGTCGGGCGTGTAGTCGCTGCGCGCCCACCGCTGTCCCCAGACGCCCATCGCCAGGATGATCGGCGCGAGCTCGAGCCCGGCCTCGGTGAGGCGGGAGTCGGCACCGCCGCCGGGGGTGGGCTCGCGCGTGAGGACGCCCGCGGCGGCGAGTCTTCGCAGCCGGGCCGTCAGCAGGGCGGTGGACACGGTCGGCACGCCGCGCGCGATCTCCCCGAACCGGACGCTGCCGCACATCAGCTCGCGGAGGATCAGCGGGGTCCAGCGCTCGCAGAGGATCTCCGACGTCTTGGAGACGGGGCAGAACTGCCCGTACTCGGCCATCTCCGCACGGTAGCCCGCGGAGGGAGCGCATCGAGCTTCATTTTCTGAACTTCCGCGCGGGTCGCAGCCCGCCCACGCTGGGACTCGTAGGTGATCGACGACGACGGGAGTGAGTGATGAGCGGCAAGGCGGTGGTCTCGCTGACCACGGGACTCGAGGACACGGAGAAGGTGACGGTGGCGCTGCTGGTCGCCGTCGGGGCGGCGGAATCGGGCCGCCCGACGTTGATGTTCCTGACCAAGGAGGCGGTGCGCCTGGCGACGGCCGGGGTCGCGACCGGTGTCGCGTGCACGGGGTGCCCGCCGATTCCGGACCTGATCGCGCGGTACACGGCGGCCGGGGGCACGTTCCTCGTCTGCCCGATCTGTGTCGATGCGAAGGGGCTGCGGGAGCATCCGCTCATCGACGGCGCCTCCCTGGGCGGGACCGTGCCGATGTGGGAGTGGATCGGCGACGGGGCGACGGCGTTCAGCTACTGAAACGTGTTCCCGTTTCCGGTCGCCCTGCGGAGAACATCGGATAACATCACGGCATGACCGCAGAGCGCACCGTCCGCGGGCTCATCGACGAGCCGCGCCATTCCGAACCCGCCGAACTCGCCGGGCTGTTCGCGCAGCTCGAGCCCGTCTCGATCGAGTTCCTGCTCGGCGACTGGCACGGCGGCGAACTGCCCTCGGGCCACCCGATGGACGGTGCCCTCGGCAAGGCGCGCTGGTACGGCAAGAGCTTCGTCTCCGAGAACGACGTGCAGCCGTTGGTCTGCCTGGACGAGCAGGGCCAGAAGTTCTCCAACGTCGCCCTCGGCAAGGGCGAGGCGACGCTGCGCCTCATCGACTTCGACGGGACCGTGACCGCGTCGATGGTGTACGACGGGCAGCCGGTGATCGACCACTTCGCCAAGGTCGACGACGACACGGTCATGGGCGTCATGACCGGGAAGAAGCTGGTCGCGCCGTACTTCTACTTCTATCTCGAGCGCGACACTCCGCCCGGCACGTCCGGCGGCTGCCTCGCGGACCGATGACGGGCACCGTCGCGCGGGTCGTCGCCGCGCCCGGCGAGGCACCGTCGCCGCTCGAGGTCCAGATCCCCGCGCCCACCGGCAACCAGGTCCTGGTGCGGATCCACGCGGTCGGGGTCTGCCACACCGACCTGACCCTCGCCGCGCAGTGGCCCGAACAGGGCCTGCCGGTGATCCTCGGCCACGAGGGCGCCGGCGTCGTGGAAGCGCTCGGCCCCGACGCGCGCGGCCTGGCCGTCGGCGACCGGGTCTCGCTCACCTTCGACAGCTGCGGCACCTGCGAGTTCTGCGCGGCCGGCACGCCCGGCTACTGCGAGCAGTCGATCACCCGCAATTACCTCGGACTCCCGGGGATCCGCTCGGGGGAGACGGCCGTGACCGGCGGCTTCTTCGGCCAGTCGAGCTTCGCGGGCCTCGCGCTCGCGACCGATCGGAACACGATCCCGATCGGCGATCTGCCCTTCGAGCTGGCCGCGCCGCTCGGCTGCAGCGTCCAGACCGGCGTCGGCACCGTGACCCGCGCGCTGAAGGTGGACCCGGGTCAGTCCGTGGTGGTCTTCGGGACCGGCGCCGTGGGGCTCGCCGCGATCATGGGGGCGAAGCTCGCCGGCGCCACGACGATCGTCGCCGTCGACCCGCGCGAGGACCGCCGCGCGCTCGCCCTCGACCTGGGCGCGACGCACGCCGTCGAGGCCGGGGCGCAGGCCACGCAGCAGGTCAACGAGGCGACGGGCGGTGGCGCGCACGCCGCCGTCGACACCACGGCCCGCGCGGACGTCCTGAGCCAGGCGATCCTGGCGCTCCGACCGCGCGGCACCCTCGCGGTGGTCGGGCTCGGCGCCCCGTCGGCCGACCTCCCCGTCATGCTCATCATGGCCCGCGGCCTGCGCGTGATCGGCGTGATCGAGGGCGATTCGGAACCGTCCGAATTCCTGCCCGAGCTCGCCGTGGCCGCGGCCGAGGGACGACTGCCCGTGGAGCGGCTCGTGACCACGTTCGCCGACTTCGACGAGGCCTGGGCCGCGGCCCGGGAGGGCACCGCGGTCAAGCCGGTGTGGCTCCCCGCTGGGTAGCATGGCGCCATGGCCATCGACGCGACGCTGCTGAAGATCCTCGCCTGCCCGCAGGACAAGGGGCCGCTGCTGTACGTGCCGGACGAGCTGTTCTACAACCCGCGCCTGCGCCGCGCCTACCCGATCGAGGACGGGCTGCCCGTGCTGCTGATCGGCGAGGCCCGCGACGTCGACGACGCCGAGCACGAGTCGATCCTCGCCCGCGCCGCCCAGTGACCCGGTTCGGGTGACCGGGTCCCTGCGGGACCGGCTCGCCGTCCATCCGCTCACGGCGGCCCGTCTCGTCCTCGGCTCCGTCCTCGTCGTCGACGGGGTCCGGGCCCGGATCGTCGAGGTGGAAGCCTACGGCTCGCCCGAGAACGGCCCGTGGCCCGACCCAGCGGCCCACACCTACCCGGGCCCCACGCCGCGCAACGACGTGATGTTCGGGCCGGCCGGGCACCTGTACGTCTACCTCTCGTACGGGATCCATCACTGTGTGAACATCACCGCTGGACCGGACGGAGTCGGCTCCGGTGTGCTGCTCCGCGCGGCCGCCATCGAAAGCGGTCTGGACCGAGTGCGGGAGCGTCGCGCCGTGCGCGACCCCGACTCGCGACTCGCCGCCGGCCCGGGCCGTCTCGGCCAGGCGTTGGGGATCACTGTGGCGGACAAGGGGATCGACGTGCTCGACCCGTCCTCGGCGGTCCGTCTCGAGATCGCCGCCCGGCGCGGCCCGGTCGCGGCCGGCCCGCGGATCGGGATCAGCAGGGCGGTCGACAAGCCCTGGCGCTTGTGGTTGGAGGGCGATCCGTCGGTGAGTCGCTGACCCGCCCAGCGGAATCCAACCGCGCTCCAAGGGGGAGCGGGTGCACTACGCCGCGTGACCGACATCGATCAGCTCGCCCGCGACCGGGGCCTCAACGCGGTGAACGCGCGGGCGTTCGCCCATCCCGACGAGGAGGCGGCCTCCCGCGCCCTCCTCGGCGCGCCCTTCCCGGCGACCACCGACGGGCTGCTCGAGGCGGGCTGGTCGCTCGTGCCGATCCTGCAGACGCACTCGGGGACGGCGCTGGCGACGGCGGCGGAGTCGCGACTCGCCGCGATCCTGGGCCTGGTGGACCTGCGCCGGCTGGGCCCGGCCGCCGCCCGCTCCCACGCTGAACTCGAACGACACCGGCAGATCGCGCACCGCGCGCAGATCCCGTCCGACCTCGCCGCGGCGTACGTGATCGCCCTGACCCTCGCCGCGGCCGGGACGCTCGTCGTGTGGCTGCTGTCCCTGCTCGGCGCGGTCTTCGCTCTCGGCGCGCTCGCGGCGCTGGCGATCCTGGTCGCCGGGGTGTTCCTGATCCTGCGCTCGGTGACCCGTGTCGAACTCGCGACCGCCCCGGTCGCCGTCCGCGGCCTGCGCATCGCGCCGTGGTTGGGCGGCCTGCCGCCCACCTCCGCCGCCGCGGTCCAGACGCTGCTCGACCTTCCCGCCGGGCTCGCCGACCTCACGTACGCCGAGGACCGGGACCTGCTCACCGTCGACGACGGTGCGGGTGCGGTCGCCGTCGTCGCGCGGTGGCGCCTCCTCGCCGACGTGGTCCGGACGGCACCGTCGACCGCCGACGACGTCCGCGACCTGCTGAACGGGTACTTGCGGCCGGGCGTGCCGGGCGCGCTCGCACTCCGCGGTGAGGTCCCCGCACCGGCTTGGCTCCGCGGCCCGTTCGACGGTTGGGAGCGCCTCTTCGACCGCTTCGGCTGCATCGGGCCGATCACGGTGCGCTGGACGGTGCACGGCGGCGCACTCATCGCCGAGCTCGCGGAGGAGTACGACGAGGAACCCGCTGCGGTGCTGGTCGCGGACCTGGCGGCGATCGCTGCGATGTCCGGTGCAGCCGCCCACCGCAGGGCCGACGACGCCGCGCGGGTGGTTGCGGACCTCCTGGTGAATCAGCTGGTGCACGGCGACCTGGTGATGTTCACCCGCGGCGGTGGGCCGGCGGACCGCGAGCTGCTGGTGACCGCTCTGCAGGGCGGCGACCTCCGCGAGGCGGCCGTTCGTTCACAATGGACGGGTGAGCACTGACATCCTCGAGGAACTGTCCTGGCGCGGCCTGATCGCGCAGTCCACCGATCTCGACGCGCTGCGCGAGCGCCTCGCCGCCGGGCGGATCACCCTCTACGCCGGGTTCGACCCCACCGCCTCGTCGCTGCACGCGGGCCACCTCGTCCAGTTGCTCACCCTGCGCCGCTTCCAGGAGGCGGGACATCGGCCGATCGTGCTCGGCGGCGGGGCGACGGGGCAGGTCGGCGATCCCCGCGACGTCGGCGAGCGCGTCATGAACTCCGTTGACACCGTCGCCGAGTGGGCGGCGAAGATCGACACCCAGCTCCAGCGCTTCGTCGCTTTCGACGGCGAGAACGCGGCGATCCTGGTCAACAATCTGGACTGGCACGGGCAGATGAACGTGCCCACCTTCCTGCGCGACGTGGGCAAGCACTTCTCCATCAACGTGATGCTCGCGCGCGAGACGGTCAAGCGCCGGCTCGAGTCGGACGGGATCAGCTACACCGAATTCAGCTACATGCTGCTCCAGGCGTACGACTACGTGGAGCTCGCGCGGCGCTACGACGCCGCGCTGCAGATCGGCGGCTCCGACCAGTGGGGCAACATCGTGGCCGGCGTGGACCTGAACCGGAAGATCGACGGCCGGCACGTGCACGCCCTGACCACGCAGCTGGTGACGTCGTCGGACGGCAAGAAGTTCGGCAAGTCCACGGGTGGTGGTTCCCTGTGGCTCGATCCGGAGCAGACCAGCCCCTACGCCTGGTACCAGTACTTCGTGAACACGGCCGACGCCGACGTGGTCCGCTACCTGCGCTGGTTCACCTTCCTCACGCAGGAGGAGATCGCGGAACTCGAGCGCGAGACGGCCGAGGCCCCGCAGAAGCGCACCGCACAGAAGAGGCTGGCCGCGGAGATGACCACGCTGGTCCACGGCGAAGAGCACACCCGTGCCGCGGAGCTGGCCGCGCAGGCGCTGTTCGGACGCGGCGAGCTCGCCGATCTTCCCGAGAGCACCCTCGCGGCGGCTCTGGAAGAGGCGTCGGTCGCCGAGGTGGCGGCGGGGGAGCCGCGGACCATCGTCGACCTGCTGACCGCGTCGGGCCTGTGCGAGTCGAAGGGCGCCGCACGGCGGGCGGTCAAGGAGGGCGGTGCCTACGCCAACAACGTGAAGGTGGAGTCCGAGGAGTGGGAGCCGGCCGCCGGCGACCTCCTGCACGGCCGGTGGTTGGTCCTCCGCCGTGGCAAGAAGACCTTCGCGGGGGCTCGATTCGCCTGAAACCGCTGGTCATGACCACACGGGCCGCCCCGCCGACGAGCGCGGGGCGGCCTTTGTGCTGCAGGTCACAAACCTGTGATTCGACGACCCGCCCGAGGTGTCAAGCCTCTGACCTGGGCAGATGAACATCGCGTTACAGGCTGACCTGGGGATTTGTGCTTCCGTTCCACGGTGCGTAACTTATTCGAAGTCAGCGCGACACCGACCAGGACGGGGCCGAAAAGCCCAGGTCAGACGGTAGAAACGCGGACAGCTTGACAACATGGAGCCGAACCCCGGTTTGACACCGAGATCGACTCCGACATAAGCTGGAACGGTTGCTCCGAGCAGCCAGCCACTACGGAGAGACGCAACCTCGAGCGTGATACACGGTCGAGGGGGTCGAAACGTGCGGTTGACCTGATCGAAGCAGTTCCGAGAGCGGCCCGCGAGAGCGAGTTGCACACGGAAATCCGATCTGCTAAGCTAGAACGGTTGCTCCGAGCGAGTTACGCCAGTCGATTTGACTGGGTGACTGCGAGGGTGTAGCTTGAACTGCCTGCGAAGGTGCGGTTCACACAGAAAACATGTGGTGTGGACGGCCGCGTTTGGCGTGTTCTTTGAGAACTCAACAGTGTGTCGATGAAATTGTCAGTGCCAAAATTTTTGGCACGCATGGACAATCAAGTTATTTGGTTGTTTGTGTTGTGGCTTTTCTCGTTTATTTCTTTGCGAGATGTATTTCTGGAATCATTGATTTTTGTCAGTGGTTTCGTTTTTTGTTCAGGATTTCCTGATTATGCTGAAACCTTGTGTTTCTAGTGTTTTTTATGGAGAGTTTGATCCTGGCTCAGGACGAACGCTGGCGGCGTGCTTAACACATGCAAGTCGAACGGTA
>NZ_CBCRZG010000008.1:0-168377 GCF_965137015.1 Tsukamurella hominis
GAGCCAGATGCCCGGTGAACTGAACCCAACCACCGCAGCGGCGTCAACACCAGAGACTCCCCAGCAAAGAAAGTGTCTCGGGCCGGTGACACGACCGCGGCACCTCCAGAATCGCACTGAGTGTCGCGCATACCCATGAATGCGCAGTTCAGAGGCGATATTCGAGCGCTCGCTCATGCAAGAACCGGATACCTACGCTCGCGCGGCGGCGAGGCTTGCGACCGAGTGTGAGCGTTCGTCCCCCACGCCGCGCCGAACCGCGGCTCCAGCGTTCGCTCCCCAACCGGGCGCCGTGCCTCCAGTAGGGGCTCGGTCTTCCCCCGCGCGACGCCGAGTCCCCTACCAGGAGCCGGCTCTCCCTCACTGGACGCCAGTTCTTCCCCCACCAGGCGTCCACACCCTCGCCGTACGCCGAAAGTCTCCAGCAGAGGCCGACTGCTCTTCGCGGAGCCGGCGGCCGCGCGGGTGCAGGCGGACGAGGGTCAGGGTCGCGGGCAACGGATTTCCGCGGGGTCAGGCCGCGGTGAGGGCCTCGAGGGCGTGGCCGTCGGGCGAGCGGAAGTAGACGCCGCGGCCGCCGAAGCGGTGGTTGATCTCCCCGACGCCGGAGCCGTCGGGCTCGGCGTAGAAGTCGAGGCCGCGCGCGGTGATCCGCGCGAAGATCTCGTCGAACTCCTGCTCCGAGACGAGGAAGGCGTAGTGCTGCGGGTGGACGGGCCCGGGCACGGTCATGACGTCGAGGACGACGGCGTTCGCGAGGCGGACCTGCTGGAAGTGCCCGCCGGCCACGTCCACCGGATCCTCGAGACCGAGCAGTTCGGTGAGGAACCGCGCGGTCACGAGATTGTCGGACGCTGCGACGATGGTGTGGTTCAGTTCGATGCTCATGCCTCGACGCTAGGACCTCAACCGGCGTTCATGTCAATGGCTAACGGCCGGAGTGCCGCCGCCGACGAACCGCAGGACCGCACTCCAGAACGCTTCGGTGGCGGCACCGTCGAACTCCGCCGGGAGCGAAGGGTCCGTGAAGAGGTGACCGGTGCCGGGGTACTGGACGTACTCGCCGATCGCGCCCGCCTCCCCGACGGAGCGCAGCACCGACTCGACGGAGCCGGCCTGCAGGAACGGGTCGTCGAGCGCGTAGTGCAGCTGGGCCGGCACGCCCTGCGGCCAGTGATCCTGGCCGATCATCTCCAGCGGCAGCGCCCCGGAACAGAGCACCGCCCGCGCGACGGGCCGGTTGCCCGCGACGTACGTCGCCATGCCGCCGCCGTTGGAGAAGCCCATGACCACCAGATCCTCCGGCAGCCCCTCGACCGCGGCCAGCGCGGACGCCATGAGCTCCGGGTAGTCGATCCCCTCCGCGTAGGCCGAAGCCTCCTCGTACGAGTCGAAGACGCGGCCGTCGTACTGATCGACGACGTGCACCGCATGCCCGGCGGCGCGGAGGCGGCTCGCGGCGTCGCGGACGCCCTCGCGCACGCCGAGCACGGAGTGGAACAGCGCGACGGTGCTCACGCGGCCCCACCGTTCACGCTGCGGCCGTTCCAGTTCGCGAGGCGTTCGGTGGGGCCTGCGCCGTCGCGGGCCTCCACGACGGGCCCGAACGGGAACTCCGGTATCGCACGGAGTTCCGCCGGGATCGCGACCCGCGCCACCTCGAGGGCGGCGACGGCGACGGCACCGTCGGGGATCTCGGCCGGCTGCCCGGTGGCGACGGCGATGTCCCACCCGTGCACCAGCGCCTCGTTGACGTAGGTGGCGAGGGCCTCGGAGCCCGACGCCTCGCCCCACGGAGCGGTCACCACCGTGTCGAGCGGGGCGTCGGACCACGCGGCGAGGGACCGCGTGCGGGCGTCGGCGTAGGTCGCGGCGTCGTGCTCCGGCACGAGGTTCGGCAGGCCGGCGACGGTGCCCGTCTCCGCGAGCGCGATCACCTGCAGACAATGAGCGGTCAGGTGCCCGGCCAGTGCGCGGACGTCGAGCTCGCCGCACGGCGTGGGCCGTCCGAGCTGGTCGTCGGTGAGCCCCTCCAGCAGGGACTGCACCCACGCCGTGGCGGCGGAATAGGTGGGGCGGGGGTCGAGGGCGATCTCTGTCATGCCCTCGAGTCAACCCGCCCCAGGTGCCAGTTCCTGACCTCTTTGCACCGCGACCTCAGGCCGCGGGCCAGTGGTGGCCGTTCCAGTTGGCGAGGCGCTCGGTGGGGCCGGCGCCCTCGCGCGGCTCGACGACCGGCCCGAAGGGCACGTCGCCGCCGCGGAAATCAGCGGGCAGCACGTTCGTGACCACCGCGAGCACGCCCTCGGGCAGCGCGGGCTCGGGGTACTCGGCGTTCTGGCCGGTGGCGACCGCGAGGTCCCAGCCGTGGACGAGGGTCTCGTTGACGTACATGCCCAGCGCCGCGAAGCCGGGGACGACGCCCCAGGGGACGGTGACCTCGCGCTCGAGCGGGGCGACGTCCCACGCCGCGAGCGCCTTCTCGCGGATCGCGCCGTACGTGGCGGCGTCGTGCTCGGCGGCGCGGAAGGGCTGCCCCTCGACCGTGGCGACGGTCGCCAGCGCCTCCACGCGCATCACGACGGCGATGAGGTGTTCGCCGAGGGCGCGGACGTCGAACTCGTCGCAGGGCGTGGGCAGCGCGAGCTGCTCCTCGCTGACGGCGGCGAGCAGGGACTGCACCCAGGCGGTGGCGGCGGCGTAGGAGGGGCGGGGATCAGTGGCTGTGGTGGTCATGGGAGCGATTCAACCGGCCAAACATGACATCTTCTGTCATGTTTGTCTGGCAATCTGAGATCCATGCGCGCCGACCGCCTCCTGTCCGTCCTCATGCTGCTGCGCCACCGCGGCACCATGACGGCCGCCCAGATCGCCGCGGAGCTCGAGGTCTCCACCCGCACCGTGCTGCGCGACGTCGAGGCGCTCGGCGTCGCCGGCGTCCCCGTCTACACCGACCGCGGGCGGGGCGGCGGTATCAGCCTGCTCCCCGGCTACCGCACCGACCTCACGGGCCTCACCCTCGACGAGGCGAAGGCCCTGCTCGCAGGGGCGCCCGACTCCCCCGCCTTCGCGGGCGCGATGCGGAAGGTGGCGGCGGCGCTGCCGGAGGCGCACCGTCGGGAAGCGGCGGCCGCCGCACAGCGGATCCACGTGCGCCCCGACGGTTTCGCCCGCGCGCCCGAGCCCGACCCGCACCTCGGCGAACTGCAGCGCGCCGTCATCGACGGGCTGCGGGTGCGGGCCGTCTACCGGCCGCGCGGCGGCGCAGCGGCGGAGCGGACGCTGGACCCCGTCGGCCTCGTCCACGCGGGACAGGCCTGGTACCTCATGGCCCTGCGGAACGGCGCGCGCCGTACCTACCGCACCTCGCGGTTCTCCGCGGTGACGGTGCTCGACGAGCCCGCGCAGCGCCCGGAGACGGTGGATCTGGCGGCGGAGTTCGAGGAGTCCCGCGCCTCCTTCCGCTCCGGGCACGAGGCGGTGCTCGTCGAGCTGCGCGCCGACGAGTACGGCTGGACCAAGCTGTCCGGGTTCGGGACGGTCGTCGCGCCGCCCGGGCCCGACGGTGCCGGCACGCTCGGCTTCAGCGACCTCGGTCGCGCGGTCTGGACGCTGTGGGGCGCGCTGCCGCACGTCGAGGTGCTGGGGCCACCCGCGGTGCGCGCCGCGCTCGCGACCCGGCTCGCCGAGGCGGCGTCGGCGCTGGGGCCGGGCTAGGAGGAGGCGTCCTCGGCCATCGCGCGGCGGATCCAGCCCTCGACGCCGGCGATGTGCACCGTCGCGCAGGCGCAGGCCACATCGGCCTGACCGGCGACGAGGGCCTCGTAGATCTGGCGGTGCTCGGCGATGGTGCGGGCGCGGGCGTCCTCCTGCTCGGTGCCGCGCCAGATCCGGGCGCGCAGCGTCGGCGCGGAGAGGCCCGAGATGAGTGCCCGCAGTACCGGGTTGCCGGAGGCCTCCGCGATCGTCTGATGGAACAGGATGTCCTGCTGCACGAGGGTTTCCACGGAAGCATCGGGGCCGCCGAGGGACAGGGTCCCCTCCAGGACGGCGAGCTTGTCCGGGGTGATCCGGTGCGTCGCCATCGCGGTGGCCGCCGGCTCGAGGATGCGGCGCACCTCGAAGAAGTGCAGCACCGAATCCTCCTGCTGGAAGTCGACGACGAAGCCCATCGTGTCGAGCAGCAGGGTGGGTTCGAGACTGGTGACGTAGGTGCCGTCGCCCTGCCGGACGTCGAGGATCCGCAGCATGGCGAGCGCACGGATCGCCTCGCGCAGCGAGTTGCGCGACAGTCCGAGCCGGGCCGCGAGATCGACTTCGCGCGGCAGCCGGCTCCCGGCGGGGAGCTCCCCGTCGGTGATCATCGCCTTGAGCTTGAGGATCGCGTCGTCCGTCCGCGAGATCCGCCCGGCACCCTCGTTGGTCGACATCGGTCAATCCTAGCGGCGCGAGGGGACGGGAGGCCTCACAACGCGGCCTCGAGATCGGGCCACAGCGCGTCGGGCGGGGGCGCCGCCAGCAACGCGAGGTCGGCGCGCACCTCGTCCGCGGAGCGCATGCCGAGGAGCACGGTCCGCACGGCGGGGTGGCGCAGCGGGAAGTGCACGGCGGCGTGCGGCAACGTGGTGCCGTGGGCCCGGCAGACGGCCGCGAGCCGGCGCGCCCGGTCCAGGACCTCGAGCGTGGCGGGCGCGTAGTCGTAGGTGGCCCCCGGCCGCGGATCCGCGGAGACAGTGATGCCGGAGTTGAAGACGCCGCCCGCGGCCACCGAGACGTCGCGCTCGAGGCACGCCGGCAGCAGGTCGTCGGCGGCGCTGCGGTCGAGCACCGTGTAGCGACCGGCGATGAGCACCGCGTCGAGATCGGTCTCGCGGACGAACCGGGTCAGCATCGCCGACTGGTTCATCCCCGCGCCGTACGACGTGATGACGCCCTGCCTGCGCAGCTCGTCGAGCGCGGGGAACGCACCGTCCATCGCCTCCGCGAAATGGTCGTCGGGATCGTGCACGTAGACGACGTCCACGCGGTCGCGGCCGAGCCGTTCCAGGCTGGATTCGATCGAGCGCAGCACGCCGTCGCGGCTGAAGTCCCACACGCGCTCCACGTCGGCGGCCACGGCGAAGCCCTCGGTGTCACCGGGCGCGCTGCTCTCCGACGCGGGGCGGAGGAGGCGGCCGACCTTGGTGGAGAGCACCACGCCGGTCCGGTCCCGCAGTGCCGCACCGAGTCTGCTTTCGGAGAGCCCCAGACCGTAGTGCGGGGCGGTGTCGAAGTAGTCGATGCCCGCGTCCGCCGCGGCGCGCACCGCGGCCGTCGCCTCCGCGTCGTCGACCGCGGTGAACAGGTTGCCGATCGCCGCGGCCCCGAAGGACAGCGGAGCCACGGTGAGGCCCCCGCGACCGAAGGGGCGGGAGGCGGCGAGGGCCGCGTCGTACCCGGTCACGGTCATCGCCGCGGCGGCAGTCGGAGGCCGCTCATGCCGCCGTCGACGGCGAGCGAGGTGCCCGTGGTGGCGGAGGCGGCGGGGCTGAGCAGGTAGCAGATCGCCCCCGCCACTTCGGCGTCCGTCACCAGGCGCCCGGTGGGCTGGCGTTGCCGCAGCTGTTCGGCCTCGGCCTCGGGGTCCGCGGCCGCGTCCAGCAGGCGTCGCACCCACGGGGTGTCGACGGTGCCGGGGTTGACGCAGTTGAATCGGATGCCCTCGCGCACATGGTCGGCCGCCATCGCGCGGGTCATCGCCTCGACCGCGCCCTTCGACGCGCTGTAGAGCGCGCGGCCCGGCAGGCCGGCGGTCGCGGCGATCGAACAGGTGTTGACGACGGCGGGGTTCGCGGATCCGCGCAGGTGCGGCAGCGCCGCCCGGGTGACCCTAACGGTGCCGAGGACGTTGACGTCCAGCACCTTCCGCCAGTCGTCGAGCGTCCCGGCCTCGACGGTGCCCTGCGCGCCGATTCCCGCGTTGTTCACCAGTCCGTCGATCCCGCCGAGGTATTCGGCGGCGGTGGCGACCGCGGCGGCCACCGCCTCGTCGTCGGCGACGTTGCACGCGATGCCCATGGAGTCGGGCGGCGCGTCGTCGGGCTGCAGGTCGAGCACTGCCACGACCGCACCCCGCACCATCAGCTCCTCCGCCGTCCGTCGGCCGATCCCCGAGGACCCACCGGTCACGACGGCCCGGAAACCGGCGAATTCGTCTGCGTTACTCATTGTGCTTCCTTCCAGGCCTCCCCGTCGGGGAAGCCGAACCGCACGAGCGTCTCCGGCCGGATCTGCGCCGAGAAGCCGGGCGCCGCGGGCGCGGCGTACGCCCCGTTCACGATGCGCACCGGGTCGAGGAAGTGCTCGTGGAGGTGGTCGACGTACTCGATGTTCCGGTCCGCGAGGGTTCCGGAGACCGCGACGAAGTCGAACATGGCGAGGTGCTGCACCAGTTCGCACAGTCCGACCCCGCCGGCGTGGGGGCAGACGGGAATGCCGAACTTGGCCGCCAACAACAGGATCGCGATGTTCTCGTTGACGCCGGCCACACGGGTGGAGTCGAGCTGGAGCACGTCGATCGCCTCCGCCTGGAGGAACTGCTTGACCAGCACCCGGCTGTGGGCGTGCTCACCGGTGGCGATGCGCACCGGCCGCACCCGGCGGCGGATGGCGGCGTGCGCGAGGACGTCGTCGGGGGCGGTCGGTTCCTCGACCCACCACGGATCGAACTCGCGCAGGCGCTCGATCGCCTCGACCGCCTCGTCGACGTCCCACCGCTGGTTCGCGTCGACGGCGATCCGCACGTCGTCGCCGACCACCGAGCGGGCGAGGGCGAACCGCCGGACGTCGTCGTCGATGTCGGCACCGACCTTGAGCTTGATCTGCGTGAATCCCTCCGCCACCGCTTCTTTCGCGAGGCGCGTCATCTTCTCGTCCGAGTAGCCGAGCCAACCCGGCGAGGTGGTGTAGGCGGGGTAGCCGTTCGCGCGCAGCGCGGCGGCTCGTTCCGCCCGCCCCGGCTCCGACGCGGTCAGCAGGGCCAGCGCCTCGTCGGGGGTGAGGGCGTCGGTGAGATAGCGGAAGTCGACCAGGTCGACGATCTCCTGCGGGGACAGCTCGCCGAGCAGCTGCCACAGCGGCAGGCCCGCGCGCTTGGCGCGCAGGTCCCAGAGGGCGTTGACCACGGCGCCGATCGCCATGTGCATGACGCCCTTCTCGGGGCCGAGCCAGCGCAGCTGGGCGTCGTAGACGAGTTCGCGGTAGACGCCGCCGAGGTCGGCGAGGACGGCGTCGACGCCGCGCCCGAGAACGTAGGGCGCGAGCGCCTCGATCGCCGCCCGCTGGACGTCGTTGCCACGGCCGATGGTGAAGACGAAGCCGTGGCCCTCCAGGCCGTCGCCGACGTCGGTGCCGAGGATCAGGTAAGCGGCCGAGTAGTCGGGATCGAGGTTCATCGCGTCGGAGCCGTCGAGCTGGGACGAGGTGGGGAATCGCACGTCGAGGGTGCGGAACTCCGTGAAGACACCGGACATCTCAGGCCTCCCCGAGGACGGAGCGATGGCCGCCGAGCAGATCGATGTGGGTCTCGATCACGTCGCCGCGGCGCAGGTAGGGCTTGGGGTCCGGATAGCCGAAGGCCACGCCGGCGGGAGTCCCGGTGTTCACCACGTCGCCGGGCTCGAGAACCATGAAGTGGCTGAGGTACCGGATGATCTCGCCGACGCCGAAGATCATCTGCGCCGTGTTCGCCTGCTGGCGGACCTCGCCGTTGACAGTGAGCCGGATGTCGAGGGCCTGCGGGTCGGGGACCTCGTCGGCGGTGACCAGCTCGGGGCCGAGCGGGTTGAAGGTCTCGCAGTTCTTGCCCTTGTCCCAGGTGCCGCCGCGGTTCATCTGGAAGTCGCGTTCGGAGACGTCGTCGGAGACGGTGTACCCGGCGACACAGGCGAGGCCCTGCGCGGCATCGTCGAGATACCGTGCGGTACTGCCGATCACGACGGCGAGCTCCACCTCGTAGTCGGTGGCGACCGAGCCGCGCGGGATCAGGACCTCGTCGTGCGGGCCGACGATCGTGCCCGACGTCTTGAGGAAGACCACGGGCTCGGCGGGTTCCTCGTGCTGCGTCTCCTGCGCGTGGGCGAGGTAGTTCACCCCGATGCAGACGACCTTGCCCGGCCGCGCGACCGGGGCGCCGACCCGCAGCCCCGCGGGGTCGACCTCCGCCAACCGGCCCGCCGCGAGGGCCTTCGCGAGCAGGCGCTGCGCATCGCCGAGCGTTCCCGGATGGTAGTCGGTGACGATGGGCGAGGCGTCGAACCACCGCCCGTCGCCCGTGGACACGATCGGGCGCTCGGCGCCCGCTTCCCCGACTCGCCGCAGTCTCATCGGCTTCCTTCCGCGTTCAGAGCGATGGGTCCGACCGGTGTCGGACGCCTCCCACGACCGCGCCGGAGCGCTGTGTCATGAGTCACAACTCATGACTGTAAACATCGGAGGTCTTGCGGTCAACTGGATGCACCGCGCGCCGCCCTGACCTAGACTCGCCTCAGGAGCTGGAGTAGTGATCGGAGGAATGGTGCCAGAGACCATCGCCCTGCATACGCGCCTCAAGGCCGGCGCGGAGGACGAGTACGACCGGGTGCACGCCGTGATCCCCGCCGAGCTCGACGTCGCGCTCCGCGACGCTGGAGTGCGCGCGTGGCGGATCTGGCGCGACGGGCGCGACCTCTTCCACCTCGTCGAGGTCGACGACTACCGCGCGATGCGGAGGCACCTGGCGGACCATCCCGCGAACGTGCCCTGGCAGGCGCGGATGGCGGAACTGCTCGACGTTCCCGACGACTACTCCGGGGACGATCGCGGCATCCCGCTGGTGTGGGCGCTTCCCCTCGGACCCGCATGATCGTCGACGCCCACCACCACCTCTGGGACCGCGCGCGGCACGATCACCGCTGGCTGGACACCCCCGGCCTCGAGGTCATCCGGCGCGACTTCACGGCCGCCGACCTCGCCGCGTCGACCCCGAGCGACGTGCGGTCGACGGTGGCGGTGCAGACCCTGAACTCCTCGGCGGAGACCTACGACCTCCTCGCGTCCGCCGGACCGGCGGGCGCAGTCGTCGGATGGGTGGACCTGATCTCGTCGCGGTGCGGGACGCGCCTGGACGAGCTCGCCGCCGCGCCCGGCGGAAGCAGGCTGCGCGGGCTGCGGCACCTCGTGCAGGACGAGCCCGATCCGGGGTGGCTGGTCCGCCCCTCCGTGCTCCGCGGGCTCGCGGCCGCCGCCGAGCGTCGGCTCGCCGTCGACCTCCTGGTCCGCGCTCCGCAGCGCGCCGCGGCGCTCGGCGCGGCGCGGCAGCAGCCCGGGACGTCGTTCGTCATCGACCACGCGGGCAAGCCGAACATCGGTGCGGGCGAATGGGAACCGTGGGCGGCCTGGATCACCGCGATGGCGGCGCTTCCCAACGTCGTGTGCAAGCTGTCGGGGCTGGTGACCGAGTGCCCGCCGCAGCCGTGGAGCCGTTCGCTCATCGAGCCCTACGCGCACCACGTGCTCGACGCGTTCGGCGCGGACCGCGTGATGTTCGGCTCGGACTGGCCGGTCTGCCTGCTGCAGGCCTCGTACGCCGAGGTGCTCGGGCTCACCGTCGAACTGCTCGACGGCGCCTCGCCGACCGAACGGGACGCGGTGCTCGGCGGGACCGCCCGACGGGTCTACCGCCTAGGCTGACCGGCCGCGCCGTCAGGCGAGGTTCACGCGGACGACGGTGCCGTCCGCCCCGCTGGTGGCGACGGCGCGGCCCGTGCGGTCACCGTCGGCGAAGTGGAGGGTGAGGTCGGCGCCCTCGCCGAGGAAGTTGCGCCACCACTGCTTCTGCTCCGGCATGGCCACGCCGATGACGACCTCGTCGCCCCGGCGCTGGTAGGCGACCGGCAGGGAGACGTGCTTGCCGGACTTGCGGCCGGTGTAGCTGACGGTGACCATCGACTTCCCGAGCGCGGGCCCGATGACGGGCAGGGACAGCAGCGGCGTGAACGCGGCGTTGAACAGCTTGGCGGTGCGCTGGAACAGGTTCATGCCACCACGGTAGCCGCGTCGGCATACTGGGGTGGTGAAGCTGATCCTCAACATCATCTGGCTGGTGCTCTGCGGGTTCTGGATGGCCGTCGGGTACGCGGTCGCCGGGATCATCTGCTGCCTGCTGATCGTGACGATCCCGTTCGGGCTGGCGTCGTTCCGCATCGCCAACTACGCCCTGTGGCCGTTCGGGCGGACCGTCGTGGACCGGCCCGGCGCCGGAGCGCCGTCGCTGGTGGGCAACATCATCTGGCTGCTCGTCGCGGGGATCTGGCTCGCGATCGGGCACATCCTGACCGGGATCGCGCTGTGCCTGACCATCATCGGCATCCCGCTGGCCGTCGCGAACTTCAAGATGATCCGGCTCTCGCTGCTGCCGCTGGGCTCGGAGATCGTGCCGACCTCGTAGCCCGGCGGTCAGCGGCCGAGGATCGCGCGGCGCAGGTCGGGACGGCGGAGGATCATCGCGAGCCAGATCAGCAGGCCCACGTAGACGCCGGAGAGCACGAAGCCCGCGATCGGCTGCTCGGCGCGCAGATTGATCGCGACGGCGCCGCCGAGGTAGCCGGTGAGGTAGATAGCGCCGATCACGGCGGTGCGCGGGATCGTCCACAGCACGACGCCGACCAGCAGCACCAGCCCGATGACCAGGATGTGCTTCTCCTGGAAGCCGAGCTTCAGGGTGCCGTCGATGACGGCCTGCGGCTTCGTCAGCTTGCCGACGACGTCGAAGACCAGGAACGCCCAGACCAGCACGGTGATGACCATGCCGGCGATCCAGGACTTCGAGCGGCCCTGCGCGGCGGAATCTGCGGTTGCGGGTGCGACGTCGGCGGACATGAGAGGCTCCTCGGTTCGGTGTTCACGGCGTGAACATCAGCAATGTTCACACCGTACACACAACCGATCGGTTGCGTCAATAGGTCGACCCCGCGGCGTTCGGTGTGGGAAATCGGCGTCCGGTTTGGGAGAGCCGGCTCCTCGTGGGGGATTCGGCGTTCCGTTTAGGAGAGCCGGCTCCTCATGGGGGAATCGGCGCCGCGAGGGGGACGACGCCTCCCCCACCGCACGAACGGCGTCTCATGGGGGACGGAACGCCGGGGCCGCGGATCGGCGCGGCGCGGGGGACGAACACGTCGCGTGGGGGACCGCGCCTCCCCCATGGGAAGCCGGTCGTCTCATGGGGACCGACTCTCCCCCACGCCCCGTCGACGCCGCGCGGGGGACGACGCCGGCGACACTGGTTTCCCAGCGGTTTCGGTGAACGATTCGCAGGTCGCCGGCACCGAAACCGCAAGCAATCGCGCCGAACCCCGCACGTCCCCGCCCGGCCCGGCCGACAGTCACCGTCGGACCAACGAATCCGGCCCCCGACCGCAAGGGTCGGGGGCCGGATTCAGCTAGCTACTCAGCTCACCGGTAGCCGTCGGAGAAGCCGTAGTCGTCGAGCGGCACCGCGGCACCGGACGGGGCGCCGAACGCACCCTCCGGGCCGTAGTACTGGTCGTCGAAGGTCGGCACCGAGTACGCGGCCGCGCGAGCCTCCTCGGTCGGCTGCACCTGGATGTTCCGGTACTTGTTGATGCCCGTACCGGCCGGGATGAGCTTACCGATGATGACGTTCTCCTTGAGGCCCACCAGCTTGTCGGAGCGGGTGTTGATCGCGGCGTCCGTGAGCACGCGGGTGGTCTCCTGGAAGGAGGCCGCCGACAGCCACGAATCGGTCGCGAGCGAGGCCTTCGTGATGCCCATGAGCACCGGACGGCCGGCCGCGGGCTCGCCGCCCTCGGCCACGACGCGACGGTTCTCGGACTCGAACTCGGAACGCTCGGTGAGCGAACCGGGCAGGAACTCCGTCGAACCCGAATCGATGATCGTCACGCGACGCAGCATCTGGCGCACGATGGTCTCGATGTGCTTGTCGTGGATCGACACACCCTGCGACCGGTACACCTCCTGGACCTCGTTGACCAGGTGCACCTGCACCTGACGCGGGCCCATGACGCGCAGCACCTCGTGCGGGTCGGCAGCGCCCTCGAGGAGCTGCTGGCCCACCTGCACGTGGTCACCGTCGGCCAGCAGGCGCTCCGAGCCGTCCTCGTGCTTGAACACGCGGAGGCGCTGGCGCTTGCTGATCTTGTCGTACACGACCTCTTCGCTGCCGTCGTCCGGCGTGATGGTGATCGTGTAGAACCGGTCGTCGTCCTCCAGGCGAATGCGGCCGGAGACCTCGGCGATCGGGGCCTTGCCCTTGGGGACACGGGCCTCGAACAGCTCGGTGACTCGCGGCAGACCGCCGGTGATGTCGTCACCGACGCCACCCTGGTGGAAGGTACGCATGGTCAGCTGGGTACCGGGCTCACCGATCGACTGCGCGGCGACGATACCGACGGCCTCGCCGATGTCGACGAGCTTGCCGGTCGCCATCGAGCGGCCGTAGCAGGTGGCGCAGACGCCGGTGCCGGTGGTGCAGGTGAGCACGGAGCGCACCTTCACCTCGGCGATGCCGGCCTCGAGCAGCGCCTCGATCTGCGGGTCGCCCAGGTCGTGACCGCGCTCGACGACGACGGTGCCGTCCTTGGCGACCGCGTCCTCGGCGAGCGTGCGGGCGTACGCCGAGGTCTCGACGTGCGCGTCGCGGATCAGCGAACCGTCGGCCTGAACCTCCGCCAGCGGGACGACGATGCCGCGGCTGGTGCCGCAGTCGGTCTCGCGGACGATGACGTCCTGCGAGACGTCGACCAGACGACGGGTCAGGTAGCCCGAGTCGGCGGTACGCAGAGCGGTATCGGCCAGACCCTTACGCGCGCCGTGGGTGTTGATGAAGTACTCCAGCACCGTCAGGCCCTCGCGGAACGAGGACTTGATCGGACGCGGGATGAACTCGCCCTTCGGGTTCGTCACCAGGCCCTTCATGCCCGCCAGGTTGCGCACCTGGGTCATGTTGCCGGTGGCGCCCGACTTCGGGATCATCGTGATCGGGTTGTCCTCGGGGTAGAAGTCGTCGATCGCCTTACCGACCTCGTCCGTGGCCTGCTTCCAGATCTCCACCAGCGCGTCGCGCCGCTCACCCGAGGTGAGGGCACCGCGGGCGTACTTGCGCTCGATGCCGTCTGCCCGCTCCTCGTACCGGTCGAGGATGTCCTTCTTGCTCGGCGGAACGAGCACGTCGGACATCGAGACCGTCACGCCCGAACGCGTGGCCCAGTAGAAACCGGCGTCCTTGAGCTTGTCGACGGTCTGCGCGACCACGATCATCGGGTACCGCTCGGCCAGGTCGTTGATGATCACGGCCTGACGCTTCTTCGGCATCTGCTCGTCGATGAACGGGTAGTCCGCCGGGAGCAGCTCGTTGAACAGCACGCGCCCCAGGGTGGTCTCGGCCGTCCAGGCCTGACCGCGGGTCCACGCACCGTCGAACAGCTCCGCCTCGACCTCGGCCGCCGGGCGCTGCTGCGTGAGCCGCACCTTGATCGGCGCCTGGATCGACAGGTCGCCCAGGTCGACGGCCATGATGGCCTCGGCCGGCGACGAGTACACACCGGTCTCCGGCTGGTCCTTCGCGGCGGGCGTGTACGCGCCCTTCGCGTCGGCCTTCTCGGTGGTCAGGTGGTACAGGCCGGTCACCATGTCCAGACGGGGCATGGCGAGCGGGCGGCCCGACGCCGGCGACAGGATGTTGTTCGAGGACAGCATCAGGATGCGGGCCTCGGCCTGCGCCTCCGCGGACAGCGGGAGGTGCACTGCCATCTGGTCACCGTCGAAGTCGGCGTTGAACGCCTCACAGACGAGCGGGTGCAGCTGGATGGCCTTGCCCTCGACGAGCTGCGGCTCGAAGGCCTGGATGCCCAGGCGGTGCAGCGTGGGGGCACGGTTGAGCAGCACGGGGTGCTCGGCGATGACCTCTTCGAGGACGTCCCACACCTGCGGGCGCTGCCGCTCGACCATCCGCTTGGCCGACTTGATGTTCTGCGCGTGGTTGAGATCCACCAGGCGCTTCATCACGAACGGCTTGAACAGCTCGAGCGCCATCAGCTTCGGCAGGCCGCACTGGTGCAGCTTGAGCTGCGGACCCACGACGATGACCGAACGGCCCGAGTAGTCCACGCGCTTGCCGAGCAGGTTCTGGCGGAACCGGCCCTGCTTGCCCTTGAGCAGATCGGACAGCGACTTGAGCGGGCGGTTGCCCGGTCCGGTGACCGGACGGCCGCGGCGGCCGTTGTCGAACAGCGCGTCGACGGACTCCTGCAGCATCCGCTTCTCGTTGTTGACGATGATCTCGGGCGCGCCGAGGTCGATCAGTCGCTTGAGGCGGTTGTTGCGGTTGATCACGCGACGGTAGAGGTCGTTCAGGTCGGACGTGGCGAACCGGCCACCGTCGAGCTGGACCATCGGGCGCAGCTCCGGCGGGATCACCGGCACCGCGTCGAGGACCATGCCCAGCGGCGAGTTGCCCGACTGCTGGAACGCCGCGACGACCTTGAGCCGCTTGAGGGCGCGGAGCTTCTTCTGCCCCTTGCCCGAGCGGATCGTCTCGCGCAGCGACTCGGCCTCGGCGTCGATGTCGAAGTTCTCGATGAGCTTCTTGATCGCCTCGGCGCCCATGGCGCCCTTGAAGTACTCGCCGTAGCGGTCCTGCAGCTCACGGTAGAGCTTCTCGTCGACGATCATGTCCTTCGGCGCGAGCTTGACGAAGGTCGTCCAGATCTCGTCGAGCTCGTCGATGGCACGCTGCGCGCGGTCGCGGATCTGCCGCATCTCCCGCTCGCCGCCGTCCTTCACCTTGCGGCGCTGGTCGGCCTTGGCACCCTCGGCCTCGAGGACGGCCAGGTCGTCCTCCAGCTTCTTGGCGCGGTTCTCGAGGTCCACATCGCGCTGGTCCTCGAGCACCTTCTTCTCGGAGGTGATCTCGGCCTCGAGCGTGGACTGCTCGTTGTGGCGCTGCTCCTCGTCGACCTCGGTGATCACGTAGGCCGCGAAGTAGATGATCTTCTCGAGATCCTTCGGCGCCAGGTCCAGCAGGTAGCCCAAGCGCGACGGGACGCCCTTGAAGTACCAGATGTGGGTGACGGGCGCGGCGAGCTCGATGTGGCCCATCCGCTCACGACGCACCTTGGCGCGAGTGACCTCGACGCCGCAGCGCTCGCAGATGATGCCCTTGAAGCGGACGCGCTTGTACTTGCCGCAGTAGCACTCCCAGTCCCGGGTCGGGCCGAAGATCTTCTCGCAGAAGAGGCCGTCCTTCTCGGGCTTGAGCGTGCGGTAGTTGATGGTCTCGGGCTTCTTGACCTCGCCGTAGCTCCAGTTACGGATGTCATCGGCGGTCGCCAGACCGATCTTCAGTTCGTCGAAGAAGTTGACGTCGAGCACTTCTCTCCTAATTCGTTCGGTTGGCGTGGACTAGTTCGCGAGGTCTTCGGCGGAGGCGTTCTCGTTGCGCGAGAGGTTGATGCCGAGGTTGGCAGCAGCGCGCTCGAGATCCTCGTCGTCGCCGTCGGCCATCTCGATGGCGGCACCGTCGGACGACAGCACCTCCACGTTCAGGCAGAGCGACTGGAGCTCCTTGAGGAGCACCTTGAACGACTCGGGGATGCCGGGCTCGGGGATGTTCTCGCCCTTGACGATCGCCTCGTACACCTTCACGCGGCCGACCACGTCGTCCGACTTGATGGTGAGGAGCTCCTGCAGGGTGTAGGCGGCGCCGTACGCCTGCATCGCCCAGCACTCCATCTCGCCGAAGCGCTGTCCACCGAACTGCGCCTTACCACCCAGCGGCTGCTGCGTGATCATCGAGTACGGGCCGGTGGAGCGGGCGTGGATCTTCTCGTCCACCAGGTGGTGCAGCTTCAGGATGTACATGTAGCCGATGGCCACCGGGTACGGGAAGGGCTCACCCGAGCGGCCGTCGAACAGCGTCGCCTTGCCGTCGGCCTGGACCATCACGTCGCCGTCGCGGTTCGGGAGCGTCGAGCCGAGCAGGCCGGCCAGCTCCTCGTCCCGCGCACCGTCGAAGACGGGGGTGGCGGTGTTGGTGTCCTTGGGCTGGCTGTACATCTCCTCGGGCAGCTGCGCCGCCCACTCAGGGATGTTGCCGTTCTCGTCGCGCACGTCCCAGCCGGTCTTGGCGACCCACCCGAGGTGCGTCTCCAGGATCTGGCCGATGTTCATACGACGGGGCACGCCGTGCGTGTTCAGGATGATGTCGACCGGGGTGCCGTCGGGCAGGAAGGGCATGTCCTCGGCGGGGAGGATCTTGCCGATGACGCCCTTGTTGCCGTGGCGGCCGGCCAGCTTGTCGCCGTCCTGGACCTTGCGCTTCTGGGCCACGTAGACGCGGACCAGCTCGTTCACGCCGGGGGCCAGCTCGTCGTCGTCGTCGCGCGAGAAGACGCGGACGCCGATGACCTTGCCGGTCTCGCCGTGGGGCACCTTGAGCGAGGTGTCGCGGACCTCGCGCGCCTTCTCACCGAAGATCGCGCGGAGCAGGCGCTCCTCCGGGGTCAGCTCGGTCTCGCCCTTCGGGGTGACCTTGCCGACCAGGATGTCGCCGTCGCGGACCTCGGCGCCGATGCGGATGATGCCGCGCTCGTCGAGATCGGCCAGCACCTCGTCGGAGACGTTCGGGATGTCCCGGGTGATCTCCTCGGCGCCCAGCTTCGTGTCGCGCGCATCGATCTCGTGCTCCTCGATGTGGATGGACGTGAGCACGTCCTCCTCCACCAGGCGCTGCGAGAGGATGATCGCGTCCTCGTAGTTGTGGCCCTCCCACGGCATGATCGCCACGAGCAGGTTCTTACCGAGCGCCATCTCACCGTTGTCGGTGCAGGGGCCGTCGGCCAGGACCTGGCCGGCCTCGACGTGCTGCCCGGCGTTCACGATCGGACGCTGGTTGGCGCAGGTGCCCTGGTTCGACCGCGCGAACTTGCGCAGCTTGTAGGTCTTGCGCGTGCCCTCGTCGGCCATGATCGTGATGAAGTCGGCGGAGACCTCCTCCACGACGCCCGGCTTCTCGGTGATGACGACGTCGCCGGCGTCGACCGCGGCGCGCAGCTCCATACCGGTGCCGACCAGCGGCGACTCGGAACGGACCAGCGGCACGGCCTGACGCTGCATGTTCGCGCCCATGAGGGCACGGTTGGCATCGTCGTGCTCGAGGAACGGGATCATCGCGGTCGCGACCGAGACCATCTGGCGCGGCGAGATGTCCATGTACTCCACGGCGGAGACGGGGACGAACTCCACCTCGGAGCCGCGCTTCCGCACGAGCACCTTCTCGTCGGTCAGGCGGCCGTCGGCGTCGGTGGCCGCGTTCGCCTGCGCGATGTAGTAGCGGTCCTCCTCGTCGGCCGTCATGTAGACGATCTCGTCCGTGGTCTTACCGTCCGTGACCTTGCGGTACGGGGTCTCGATGAAGCCGAACGGGTTGACCCGCGCGTACACCGACAGCGAACCGATCAGGCCGATGTTCGGGCCCTCAGGGGTCTCGATCGGGCACATGCGGCCGTAGTGCGACGGGTGGACGTCGCGGACTTCGAGGCCGGCGCGCTCACGCGAGAGACCACCGGGGCCCAGAGCCGACAGGCGGCGCTTGTGGGTCAGGCCCGACAGCGGGTTGTTCTGGTCCATGAACTGCGAGAGCTGCGAGGTGCCGAAGAACTCCTTGATCGCCGCCGAGACCGGGCGGATGTTGATCAGGGTCTGCGGGGTGATCGCCTCGACGTCCTGCGTGGTCATGCGCTCGCGGACGACGCGCTCCATGCGGGACAGGCCCACACGCAGCTGGTTCTGGATCAGCTCGCCGACGGTGCGCAGGCGACGGTTGCCGAAGTGGTCGATGTCGTCGACCTCGACGGGCACCTCCTCGCCGCCGGGCACGGTCATGTAGGTGAGCTGCTCCGACGGTGCCTCGTGCAGGCGCACGAGGTACTCGATCGTCGCGACGATGTCCTCCTCGGTGAGCACCAGCGGCTGCGTGCCGTCGGAGTTCGCCGGGAGACCGAGCTTCTTGTTCAGCTTGTACCGGCCGACGCGGGCCAGGTCGTAGCGCTTCTCCTTGAAGAACAGGTTCTCCAGCAGGGTCTGCGCCGACTCCTTCGTGGGCGGCTCGCCCGGGCGCAGCTTGCGGTAGATGTCGAGCAGCGCCTCGTCGGTGCCGGCCGTGTTGTCCTTCTCCAGGGTGGACCGCATGATCTCCGAGAAGCCGAAGCGCTCGAGGATCTGCTCCGTGGTCCAGCCGAGCGCCTTGAGCAGCACGGTGACGGGCTGGCGGCGCTTGCGGTCGATGCGGACACCGACGGTGTCGCGCTTGTCGACGTCGAACTCGAGCCACGCACCGCGGGCCGGGATGACCTTGACGCTGTGCAGCGGCTTCTCGGTCGACTTGTCGATGTTCTCGTCGAAGTACACGCCCGGGCTGCGGACGAGCTGCGAGACGACGACGCGCTCGGTGCCGTTGATGATGAACGTGCCCTTGTCCGTCATCATGGGGAAATCGCCCATGAAGACGGTCTGCGACTTGATCTCGCCGGTGTTGTTGTTGATGAACTCGGCGGTGACGAACAGCGGCGCCGCGTACGTCATGTCCTTGTCCTTGCACTCCTCGATCGAGGCCTTGACCTCGTCGAAGCGCGGATCGGAGAAGGAGAGAGACATCGAGCCCGAGAAGTCCTCGATCGGCGACAGCTCAGCGAGGATGTCCTCCAGACCGCCGGTGGGCTGTGCCTCGCCGCGCGCCGCGGCCTTCTCCCGCCAAGCGGGCGTACCGACGAGCCAGTCGAACGAGTCGATCTGCAGATCGAGCAGGCCCGGTACGGGAAGCGGCTCGGAGATCTTCGCGAACGACACGCGCTTGGGCGCTCCGGGCACCACGGCGTCGTTCTGATCGTTCTGAGTCTGGCTGGAGACGGAGACTGCCAAGATGCGTCCTCTGCTGTGACTAGTAACGTTGCCAAAACTGTGCTGACGGCAACCCGCAGAGTACGGCCCCTACGAAGGGCGAATATTCAGATGGGCAGGAGGCAGCCAGCGCAACGTCCAACACTAACAGAGGAATGACCACCCCGCAAGGGGCAGTCCAGACTAAGCCCCGAGGGGCTTGCGCGCAAGCATGACGCGCGCCGTTCTTCGAACACCGGCATCGTCGGTCGGCTCCGCCGTCGGCCCCGGCCGCGGGCTGGCTGCCGTGCGGGCCGGAGGCACCCGAGGATGCTCTCACGTGGACACGAGCACTCGCGTCCTGCCGATAACTGTGACCCGAATCCGCGCGAACGTCAAGCGAAACCGCCGATTTCCTTCGAATATCGGGGCCGACGCCACCCCCGGGACGACGACACCGGCCCGGGAGGAGTTCCCGGGCCGGTGTCGGCGGTTGTCACGACGGTGCGGTCAGCGGCCGTCCTCGACCTTCGGCAGGTGGTCGGTGGGGTTCTCGTCCGGCTGCGTCACCGGGTAGGCCGACGTCGGGGCCTCGTCGCCCGCGTACTCCTTCTGGATGGAGACGGGGGCCGTCTCCGGGACCTGCTGGTACTGCTGCGCGGCGGCCGCGGGCACCGTCGTGGCGTAGTCGGCCGGGTCGTCGCCGAGGTCCTTGCGGATCGCGATCTGGGCCTTCTCGGGCAGCGTCGGCAGGATCTGGCGGACGCGGGCCTTGCGCCGCTGCTCGCCCTTGCGGGGCGGCATGCCCGGCGTGGGCTGCATCTGCGGGGCGATCTCGTCCGGCACGTCGACGCCACCGTCGGAGTGGCCGGCGGCGACGCGGGCCATCTCGGCCTCCATCTGCGCCGAGTCCTTCTCCTCCGACATGCCGATCGGGCCGATCATCGAACCGGAGAGGAACTGCTTGACCACCGGCTCCTCGGACGTGAGGAGCACCTCGCGGGGGCCGAACATGACCAGGTGCTTGAGGAAGAGCATGCCCATGTTGTCCGGCACGGTGCGGGCGATGTTGATGTTGTGCGAGACGATCAGCGTCGTGCAGTCGATCTGCGCGTTGATGTCCATCAGCAGCTGACTGGTGTAGGTGGTACGCACGGGGTCGAGGCCGGAGTCCGGCTCGTCGACGAGCATGATCTGCGGGTCCATCACGAGGGCGCGGGCGAGGCCGGCGCGCTTACGCATACCGCCGGAGATCTCGCCCGGGAGCTTGTCCTCGGCGCCGATCAGACCGACCATCTCGAGCTTCTCCATCGTGATCTGACGGATCTCGCTCTCCTTCTTCTTCGTGTGCTCACGAAGCGGGAAGGCCGTGTTGTCGTACAGGTTCATCGAGCCGAACAGCGCGCCGTCCTGGAACAGCACGCCGAACATCTTGCGGATCTCGTACAGCTCCGAGGACGTACACGTGAGGATGTCCGTACCGTCGATGATGATCTCGCCCTCCTCGGGGCGCAGCAGACCGATCAGCGACTTCAGGAACACCGACTTACCGGTACCCGACGGGCCGAGCAGAACCGAGACCTCGCCCGCGGGCAGGGTCAGCGAAACGTCGGACCAGATGTTCTGGGACCCGAACGACTTCGTCAGGTTCTTGGTTGTTACTTCGACACCCACTGTCGAGACCTTTCGTCGCTTCCAGGTGTGGCTCGCGCCACAGACCGCTGGGAGCACAGTACCCCAGTACCCGCTGGTGGCGGTACCGGACCTGTTCTACTCGAGGCCGGTGGCACCGTCGGAAACGCGAACCGCCCCGTCGCACTGGGCGACGGGGCGGTTGCAAGCACTGACGTGCGGTTCGGTTATTACTTGACCGAAACCGACGCGCCGGCCTCCTCGAGCTTGGCCTTGGCCGCGTCGGCGGCCTCCTTGTCGACCTTCTCCAGGATCGCCTTGGGGGCGCCCTCGACGAGGTCCTTGGCCTCCTTCAGGCCGAGGCCCGAAACCAGCTCGCGGACGACCTTGATGACCTGGATCTTCTTGTCGCCGGCACCCTCGAGGATGACGTCGAACTCGTCCTGGTCGGCAGCGGCGTCGGCGCCGCCGGCGGCCGGGGCGGCACCGGCAGCCGCGACGGCGACCGGAGCAGCAGCGGTGACCTCGAAGGTCTCCTCGAAAGCCTTCACGAACTCGCTGAGCTCGAGCAGGGTCAGCTCCTTGAAAGCATCAAGCAGCTCGTCGGTGGTGAGCTTCGCCATGGTGGCGTCCTTCCGTTCAGTCTTGCTCGCTGATCCGCGAGGCAAGGTGGTGATGGTTCCCGCGAGCGGTGCGCGCGGGGGTTCGCTGGATCAGCGGTCTTACGCGGCAGCCTCGTCGGCGGCCTTCTTCTCCTGCAGCGCGGCGGCCAGGCGGGCCACCTGCGAGGCGGGAGCGTTGAACAGGCCAGCGGCCTTCGCCAAGTTGCCCTTCATGGCACCGGCGAGCTTGGCCAGGAGCACCTCGCGCGACTCGAGATCGGCGATACGCTCGACCTCAGCCACGGACAGCGCCTTGCCGTCCATGTAGCCGCCCTTGATGACCAGGGCCTTGTTGTCCTTGGCGAACTTCTTGATCGCCTTGGCGGCCTCGACCGGCTCACCCTCGATGAAGGCGATAGCGGTCGGGCCCACGAACAGCTCGTCCAGGCCCTCGACGCCAGCATCCTTGGCGGCGAGCTTGACCAGGGTGTTCTTGGCGACGGAGTAGGTAGCACCCTCTCCGAGCGAACGACGCAGCTCGGTGATGGAACCGACCGACAGCCCGCGGTACTCGGTGACCACGGTGGCCGTGGACTTGGAGAACTGCTCAGCGATCTCAGCGACTGCTGCGACCTTCTCGGCGTTTGCCATACTTCGCCTCCTCTCTACGTGTCATCCGTCGTGGGAGGCCTTGCCCTGAAACGACGAGAACCCCGGCGCAGGGCGCACGGGGTTCATGAAGAATCCTCGTCCTCCTGCGTGGGTCGCCGGCTCGGGGCCGGACCTTCGATCAGGCTCGCGCCTGACGACCGACGGTCTTCGGTGGAACGGTCCGGTTGTCACCGGATTCCGAAGGACCAGAGTACCGACGGTGCGCGGGTTCGCCAAATCGTGGTTCGACGGTGCGGTGCGGCCGGGACGGTCGGGAGCACCGTGCCTCATTGGGTGTCGTTCCCGCGCGGCGCCGAATCCTGCAGCTGGGACTCGGCCGCGGCATATCGCACCCCGCCGTGTCACATCCCCTGCTCAACGTTCCATCCCTCACCAGACACCCGGTCCCCACCCCAGGATTCGGTCCCCCACCGAACGCCGTGCGTGGGGAGGGGGCTCGGTCGTCCCCCGCGCCGCGTTCACTCCCCCACTCGACGCCGACTCTCCCCCACGACAAGCCGGCTCCCCGGGCGGGCACCTACGGCCGGTGCCGCCGGGTGCACGCCAGTCAGCCGACGGTCACGCCGGACTCCGTGTAGACGATCCGCAGGGCGAGGCCCGCTTCCGGGCCCATGACCTGCGCCGCGAGGTCGACGAAGGCGCGGGTGAACGACGGGCCGTGGGCGGCCCCGTCTGCGTCCACCGACGCGACCACGTGGTGCGCGAGCTCGTGCAGGATGACCAGCTCGCGCAGGGCCCAGGCACCGTCGCGCCCGGCGGGGACGGCGACGACCGGGCCGGCGGGACCGCTCTCGTAGTGCGCGCCGGCCGCGCCCGCTCGAGCCCGCACCCGCACCGCGCCGGAGCCGAGGACCCGGTCGGCGTAGGTCTGCACGGACTCGACCGAGGCGAAGCGAGCCTCGGGCGGCAGCGTCAGCGGCACCCCCAGGACGTCGACGGTGCGGCCCGCCCCCGCGTGCTCGAACAGGCCACGGACCAGTTCCTCCGCGCGGTAGACCGCGGCCCGCTGCGCGTCCCTAGCCAGCGGGGTCACACATCCTTCGCGACCTTGAGCTGCTCGATGATCGCCTTGCCCGTCGCTGCCATGTCGTCACGGCCGATCGGAATGACCAGCATCGCGTAGGTCTGCGGTGCGGAGGCGATGACGATCACGGTGATGTCGTCGCCCGCGACGGTGAGCTTGTCGCCCGTGACCAGGATCTTTCCCGTGACCTTGGCGGCGGGCACCCCGTCGACCGTGATCGCCTCGGCCGCGGACTGCTCGACCCGCTTGGAGTTCACGTTGAGGTAGCCGGCACCGTCCGCGATGCACTGGATCATCCGCGAGGCGGCGTCCTTCGGGTCGAGCTTCGAGGTGAAGTTGGTCTGGCCGACCTCGGCACCGGCCTGCCAGGGCTGTCCGTCGTCCATCGACTTCTGGAGGCCCGCGGCGGCGATGCTCTGCGCGTACACGGTGTAGCTCTCCTGCTCCCAGCCCGGCGCGGCCGCGACGGGGAAGGACAGCGGGCCCGAGGCGACGCGGTCGGTGATCGGCGAGGCCAGGCCGGTGCCGGGCACCCCGCAGTCGCCGCCCGTACTGGGCGTGACCGAGGAGGGGCCGGCGCTGGGCGCGGCGGTCCGGTCGCTCTCACCGGAGCCGGAGTTCACCACGAGCAGCACGGCGGCGATCGCCACCGCGACCACCAGCACCACGGCGATGCCGATCGCGGCGTACAGGCCCGTGCGATTCGGCTTCTGCGGCGGCTGCCCCTGCTGGCCGGCGTACTGCTGGCCCGGGTACTGGTAGCCCTGCTGGTACGGCTGCTGCTGCCCGTAGGGATCCGCGGGCTGCCCGTACGGGTTCGTCTGCTGGCCGTACCCGTACTGGTAGCCGCCCTGCGCGTACGGATCTGGTTGCGCATACGGATCGGGCTGCCCGTACGGATCGGGTTGCTGTCCGTTCGGATCCTGCGGGTTGCTCATACGTCCCTCGCCACCTTGAGCTGCTCGAAGACCTGCTGGGCCACCGCCGCGAGAGCAGTGTCCCCGATCGGGGTGTCCGACTCGAAGTATGCCTGGGGCGCCGAGCCGATCACCACAACAGTAACCACGTCACCCGGAATCGCGAGTCCCTCGCGGCTGACGAGGATGCGGCCGACGACGCGCGCGGCGGGCACCCCGTCGACCGTGATCGCCTCCGGCTCGGTCAGCCCCTCGAGCCGAGGCCGATACGAGTCGTACCGGCTGCTCGCGACGATGCACGGGATGATCCGGCGCGCGGCCTCCGCGACCGAGACCTTGGGCGCGAACGTGGTGAGCCCGACTTCGACGTGCGCGTCCCACGTGTGGCCGGGCACCGCGGTGCGCAGACCCGCCGCCTGCGCGCCGGGCGCGAAGAGCTGGTAGCGCTGCGGGGTCCACCCCGGAGCCGCGGACGCGGGGAAGGACACCGGGCCGGCGACCACGCGCTCGCCGATCGGGGTGGTCGAGCCGGCGCCGGGGAGCCCGCAGGCGCCGGCCTTTCCCGAAGCCGCCGACGTGGCTCCCGCCGTCGTCGACGAGCCGCCGGAGCCGCGCGCCATCAGCAGCGCTGCGAACACCGCGACCAGCACGACGGCGAGGACCGCTCCCCCGGTCGCCCACCACAGCCCCGCGTTCCCGCGCGACGGCGGCGGCGGTGATGGGGCGTGCGGGAGTGGCGGCGGGTACGGGTTCACGGCCGGCCCTGCTCCAATGCTCCGCGGCCGCCGCTCAGCTCGGAGTGGGTGCCCAGGCGCGCGGATCGCCCGGCCCGATCACCCGCGCGGCGGGCACCGTCGGAGTAGCCGGCCGAGGCGGAGGACCCGCGCCATCGGCCCCGCGCCGTGGACTCGTCCCGGTAGAACGAGGCGAGCTCGACCTCCTTGTCGCGCAGCGCGACCGCCGTGCCGGGCTCGCCACGCTCCGTGGCCTGCGCCGTGGCCTCGGCCCGGGCCTCCGCGAGGCGCGCCCCGATGCGGGCGGCGAACGCGGACTGGAAGTTGATCCGCGCCGTGACCCCCGAGACCGGCTTGGTCTCCACCCAGCGGCGCCGGGTGCGCCGGTCCTCGTAGAGCTGCTGCACCGTCTCCGACTTGTGGGCGCCCGAACGGAGGTAGGCGTCCGACGCGCGGACCATCTGGATCACCAGCGACGCGTACAGCGCCTCGCACGCGTCGACGTCCTCCGCGAAGCCGTAGGCGAAGACGAAGGTGGAGTTGGACGCCACGTCGCACCGCACGTCGTTCGACTGGGCGATCGCGACGAACAGCTCGACGAACGTGCGCAGGCCGCGACGCCCCGCCTCCCCGATCCGGACGGTGCGCTGCTCCGGGACCGCGCGCGCCCGCTCGGCGCCGCGCTGGTGCGCGCGGGCGACCGCGAGATCGATCGACGCGGCCGTGGCGAGCCGCTGCGCGGCCTCGGTGAACGTGGCGGCCTCGTGCTCGTTGTCAGTGCCCTCCGCCTGCCGCAGCAGCGCCCCGATGCGTGCGAGCAGCCTGTCGTCGTCCATGCGCGCGAGAATACCGGCGCCCACCGACACGGTTCCGCGCCCGACTCCACGACCGGCCCGCGGTTCCGCGGGCCCAAGCGCACGGCAAGCGAATCACCATCGCCGCCGGATACCGTCGACGGAACGGCGGCTCCGCTCGGAGGATGACCAGGAGCCGGACGAGGACGGACTGGAGGTGCACTCGGTTACGCTGGGCGCACACCGATCTCCACAATGACAAGGGGAGGGTTCACGATGTCGACGCCCAAGGACCCGTACGGCTACGACCCGTACGGACAGCCACCGTCGTACCCCGCCCAGCCGTACCCGGCGTACCAGCCCTACCCCGGCTACCCGCCGCCGCAGGGCCTGCAGGACCCGGATCAGGCGATGGGCATCGTCGGGCTCGTGCTGACCGTGTTGGGCCTGTACCCCGTCGGGCTGATCGTCAGCTGGATCGCGCACCGGCAGTCCCGCGACCGCGGCTACAAGAACACGCTGGCGACCATCGGCATGGTCATCGGCGGCGCCCTCACCGCGCTGACCCTGCTCGCGATCCTCGCCTTCGGCGGCTTCTTCCTGCTCATGTTCCTCATCGCGAGCTCCGGCACCGCGCTGATCTGACCCTGACACGACGAAGCCCCCGACCTCCTCGCGGAGATCGGGGGCTTCGTGGTTCAGACCCTGATGAGGGAGGCTTACGCCTCGTCCTCGGTGAGGTTGCTCACGCGCTGCGGGTCCACCTGGATGCCCGGTCCGGTGGTCGTCGAGACGGTGACCTTCTTCAGGTACCGGCCCTTGGCCGCCGACGGCTTCGCGCGCAGGATCTCGTCCAGCGCGGCGCCGTAGTTCTCCACCAGCTGCTTGGCGTCGAAGGACGCCTTGCCGATCACGAAGTGCAGGTTCGCGGCCTTGTCGACGCGGAACGTGATCTTGCCGCCCTTGATGTCGCCCACGGCCTTGGTCACGTCGGGGGTGACGGTGCCGGTCTTCGGGTTCGGCATGAGGCCACGGGGGCCGAGCACGCGAGCGATGCGACCGACCTTGGCCATCTGGTCCGGGGTGGCGATCGCGGCGTCGAACTCGAGCCAGCCGCCCTGGATCTTCTCGATCAGGTCCTCGGCGCCCACCTCGTCGGCACCCGCGGCCTTGGCCTCCTCGGCCTTGTCGCCGACGGCGAAGACGATCACGCGGGCCGTCTTACCGGTGCCGTTCGGCAGGTTGACGGTGCCGCGCACCATCTGGTCGGCCTTGCGGGGGTCGACACCGAGGCGCATGGCGACCTCGACGGTGGCGTCCTGCTTGGTGGAGGAGGTCTCCTTGGCGAGCGTGACGGCCTCGAGCGGGCTGTACAGCTTGTCCTTGTCGACCTTCTCGGCAGCGGCCTTGTAGGCCTTGCTGTTCTTGCTCATGTATCTAGCTCTTTCGTTCTTGCCCAGCTGATGGGCAGTGAGTGGTTCTGCGGGCCGAGCCGGCCCTCCCACGGGAGGCCGAAGCCTCCCGGCGACTTACTCGACGGTGATGCCCATCGAGCGAGCAGTGCCGGCGATGATCTTCGCGGCCTGATCGATGTCGTTCGCGTTCAGGTCTTCCTTCTTGGTCTCGGCGATCTCGCGCACCTGATCCCAGGTCACCTTGGCGACCTTGGTCTTGTGCGGCTCGCCCGAGCCCTTCTGCACACCCGCTGCCTTGAGCAGCAGCTTGGCGGCCGGAGGAGTCTTCAGCTTGAAGTCGAAAGAACGGTCCTCGTAGACCGTGATCTCGACGGGGATGACGTTGCCACGCTGCGACTCGGTCGCGGCGTTGTACGCCTTGCAGAACTCCATGATGTTGACGCCGTGCTGACCAAGCGCGGGACCCACGGGCGGAGCAGGGTTGGCCTGCCCGGCCTGGATCTGCAGCTTGATGAGCCCGGCGACCTTCTTCTTCTTCGGGGGCATCCTCAGTTTCCTTTTTCTTCACCCCGCGCCCTTGCGGTGGCGCGGGAAGCATGTGTCTCGCTAGGAGATCTTCTCGACCTGGTTGAAGGCGAGCTCGACGGGCGTCTCACGACCGAAGATCGACACCAGCACCTTGAGCTTGCGCTGCTCGGCGTTGATCTCGCTGATGGACGCGGGCAGGGTGGCGAACGGGCCGTCCATGACGGTGACCGACTCGCCGACCTCGAAGTCGACCTCGACCGCGGGGCCCTGCGCAGCCGCGCCACCGGAGGCGGCGGAACCGTCGGACGCGGCGCCGGCCTTGTCCTTGGCGGGCTTGGTGCGCGCGCTCTCGGGGAGCAGGAACTTCACGACCTCGTTCATCGTGAGCGGCGAGGGCTTGCTGGTCAGGCCGACGAAGCCGGTGACGCCGGGGGTGTTGCGCACCGCGCCCCACGACTCGTCGTTGAGGTCCATGCGCACCAGGATGTAGCCCGGCAGCACCTTGCGATTGACCCGCTTCTGCTGGCCGTTCTTGATCTCGGTGACCTCCTCGGTGGGGACCTCCACCTGGAAGATGTAGTCGCCGACGTCGAGGTTCTGGACACGGGTCTCGAGGTTGGCCTTGACCTTGTTCTCGTAGCCCGCGTATGTGTGGATCACGTACCAGTCGCCGGGGGCGGTGCGCAGCTGCGCCTTCAGCTCCTCGACGGGGTCGATCTCCTCGGGCTCCTCCTCGGCGACGATCTCGGCACCGTCGCCGGGCTCGTCCGCACCGAGGACGCTCTCCTCGATCTCGACCAGCGCGTCGTCGTCGGCCTGCTCGGCGGCGTCCTCGGCCTGCTCGACCTCGGTCGCCGCGGCGGCATCGTCGACCAGCACGTCCTGGACGTTCTGCTCTGCCTCGTTCTCCGGGGTGCTCACAGCGCCGAAGTTCCTTCCGTCTCGTCTAACTCGTGTGGTCCGGCTACTTGCCGAACGCCCACAACATCAGCTTCGCGAAGCCGAGGTCGAGGAGGCTGATCATCGCGGTGAGGACCACCACGAAGACCAGCACGATGATCGTGTAGTTGATCATCTGGGACCGGGTCGGCCAGATGACCTTCCGCAGCTCCGCGACGACCTGGCGGATGAACAACCAGATGGCGGCGAACGGATTGCGCGACTTCTTCGCCTCCGCGGGCTTCTTCGCGGCGCCGGATTCGACCGCCGAACCGGGCTCCGGCGCCTCGGCGAGCGCGGTGCGGCCGCCACGGCGACTCGCGCGCTTACCGGAGGGGCGGGCCTGCTGGGCGTCTTCGGCGACGCTGTCGCCGGCGGCTTCGCCGGTGGTCGCGTCGTCCTTCTCGTCGCTCACGCACATCCCTCCGCTGGATCTTCCAGCGGGCGTCGGCCCGCCGATTTCGACAGCCGGGCCCCGGGGGCCCGCGCTATGCAGGGGCGACAGGACTCGAACCTGCGACCTGCGGTTTTGGAGACCGCTGCTCTACCAACTGAGCTACACCCCTTTGCGAGACCTTCCGGCCCCGCACCCGCACCGTTCGATGGGCGCGCTTTCGCACGCCCGCCGTTTTGTGCGGACAGTTCAGTGTACGGCACATCGGTGCCGCACCTCAAAACGCACCGGTCATGCGGCCCGAGCGGGCCGCGGACCGTCAGGCGAACTGGACGGTGGCGACCGGCTTGCCGAAGATCTTGCGCTCGCCCTGCTTGACCGTCAAAAACACGACGCCCGTCTTGGTCTCCTCGTCGAGCGACTTGATCTTGCCCGAGTAGAGGAGCTCCGCCTTCTGGTCGGCCGGCACGAACACCGGCGCGGTGAAGCGGACGCTGTACTCCTTGAGCGCGCCCGGATCGCCCAGCCACTCGGTGATGTAGTTCGAGCCCAGGCTCATGGTCAGCATGCCCTGCGCGACGACGTCCTCCATGCCGGCCAGCTTCACGATGTGATCGGACCAGTGGATGGGGTTCGGGTCGCCGGTGACGCCGGCGTAGTTCACCAGGTCGCCGCGGGTCAGCTCGAAGGTGCGCGCCGGGAGCTCCTCGCCCACCGTCACGTCCGCGAAGTTACGAAGCGCCATACATCATCACCTTTTCCATTGCACCGACGAATGCGGCGTCCTCGTCCTCACCCGACCGGCCGGCCAGGGTGGTCCAGGACGTGACGAGGTGGTTGCCGTCCTGGTCGGAGATCTCGTTGCGGGTCACGATCAGGTCGGCGCCCGCGGCCTGCCGGAAGGCGTCGAAGTGCACGTGGGTGGTGAGCGTCATCCCCGCGACGATCGGCGCGTGGAACTTGACCTCCTGCGCCGACTGCACGACGGGCCGACGGCCGTAGCCGACGATCGCGTTCTCGAACAGCGGGCGGTGGGCGATGATGCCGATCAGGGAGAACATGATCGGGGGCGCCACGATGTCGGCGTAGCCGGCCGCGCGCGCGGCCTCCACGTCGTGGTGGACCGGATCGGTCAGCTGGGACGCGTTCGCGAACTCGCGGACCTTCTCGCGGCTGACGTAGTACTTCTCGTCGTACTCGTAGTTGTAACCGACCGCGGCGCGCGTGCGCTCCGCGACTTCCTCGGGGCTGAGCTGCTCGGTGACCGGTCCACCCGGCACATCGATGTCCTTGCTCACGTGACGAACCTACCTATCGTGAATGGGCTGAAGGGCAGTATGCCAAAAGGGAGGGCATCCGCTGTGGATGCCCTCCCCCTTGTCGACGTCTACGTCAGCGCGACTCTCGGTGCGCCTGGTGCGATCCGCAGTTCGGGCAGAACTTCTTCAGCTCGAGGCGATCGGGATCGTTGCGACGGTTCTTCTTGGTGATGTAGTTGCGGTGCTTGCACACCTCGCACGCCAAGGTGATCTTGGGGCGGACATCTGTCGATGAAGCCACGACGGTCCCTCTTTCGCAAATCTCTTGTCAGTTGTAGCGGTGGGGAGGCTCGATCTCCCGACCTCACGATTATGAGTCGTGCGCTCTAACCAGCTGAGCTACACCGCCCTGAGCTATCAGCACATTGCACTGGTCTAGCGAGCCCCCTGACGGAATCGAACCGTCGACCTTTTCCTTACCATGGAAACGCTCTGCCGACTGAGCTAAGGGGGCGTGCCTCAGGTCGCCGTTCCCGGCGCTCCAAGAGCCTCAACGAGATTACACACCGCGGCCGAGTTCATCCAAATCCGCAGGTCAGCTCGTTATCGCTGCGGCCCCCGACGCGTGAACGTCGAGGGCCGCAGCTGGTGGCACGTGTAGGATTCGAACCTACGTAGGCTAAGCCGACGGATTTACAGTCCGCTCCCATTGGCCGCTCGGGCAACGTGCCTTTCACTGCCGGTGAAGGCAGCGGACGATAGACTACAACGCCCCCGTGGGGGGCGCGCAAACCCGCAGGTCAACCTCATAGGAGTGCAACAGAAGATGGCCGATTCGTCGTTCGACGTCGTGAGCAAGATCGACCGCCAGGAGGTCGCCAATGCCCTCAACCAGGCTTCGAAGGAGCTCAGCCAGCGGTACGACTTCCGCGGCACGAACACCACCGTCGAGTCCTCGGGCGAGGACAAGATCGTGATCACCTCCGACGCCGAGGAGCGCGCCAAGGCCGGCCTCGAGGTCTTCCAGGAGAAGCTCATCAAGCGCGGCCTCTCGCTCAAGGCCTTCGACGCGGGCGACCCCGTCGCCTCCGGCAAGACGTACAAGATCACCGGCACGCTCGTCGAGGGCATCACCAGCGAGAACGCCAAGAAGATCAGCAAGCTCATCCGCGACGAGGGCCCCAAGTCCGTCAAGGCGCAGATCCAGGGCGACGAGCTCCGCGTCTCCAGCAAGTCGCGCGACGACCTGCAGGCCGTCCAGTCGCTGCTCAAGAACGCCGACCTCGACATCGCGGTCCAGTTCGTCAACTACCGCTAGGTCTCCTGGTTCGACGGTGCGCTCGCGGCCGGCCGCGTAGTTCGACGGTGCGCTCGCGGCCGGGCCGAAGGGCGGCATCGCCGCTCGCTGGGCTTCGCGCCCTCGCCTATCGGCTCGGGCACTGCAGAATCGCTCGGCGGCGACGCCGCCCTTCGTCCCTCGTTCGGTTCCTGGTCGCCCCGCTGGAGGTAGCGGCCGTGGGGTCCGTGATCTCGGCTGTGGGTTTCCTCACGTCAGGAGAGGAGCGGCGGATTTCGTCACGCCTCGGGCACAGCGGCGTCGTCCCCCACGTCGCATTCGCTCCCCGGCCACACGCCGAATCCCCACCCTGGCGTTCCAGCCCACGCCAGACGCCGTTCCTCCGGTGGGGGCTCGAACGTCCCNCGCTNNNCGCCGAATCCCCCACTGGACGCCGGCCGCGCTACGCGGAGAGGAGGCCGTGGCGGGCAAGAGTCGGAGTCAGCTTCGCGCGGAGAAGGGCGTCGTTGAGCAGGTCGTCCCAATCCCACCGCACCACCTCGAAGCCGGCGCCCACGAACAGCGCGTGCCGGTCCTTCTCCGCCTCGAGGGCCGCGGCGCGCTCGGCGTCGGTGGTGCCGTACTTGCCTTTGCCGTCGAACTCGCCGATGAGCGAGCCCCACTCGAAGTCGGCGAACACCTGCCGGCCGCCGAAGTCGAACGGGGTCTGCAGCCGCGGCGCCGGCAGACCCCACGAGTGGATCAGCACCCGCGACCACGATTCTCCCGGCGATCCGGAGCAGTCCACGGACAACCCCAGCGCGCGACGAGCGACCGCGGAACCCCGTCGACGCCCCAACCGGTCGAGACACTCCGTCAGCGCCGCCCGTGGCACCGGCGACGGATCCGTCGGCTTCGGGAAGCGCGGTACGCATCGCACCGCGTCGATCGCGGCCACGCCGCGGATCAGGTCGCCGGTCATCGCGACGTCGATCGACGTGCGGACCCGCGACGTCACCCGCATCCCGTCGAACTCCACGATCTCCCCGGCCACGAGCGGCCGCGGATGCACATGGATCCCCGGCCGACGCCCGCCACCGTGCACCCGGTCGACGGTCACGTGGACGTCCTTCCGCTCCGGCCGCAGGTACGGGACGTCGAACAGGACCGCCGCGCTCTCATGACTGATCACCCCGCTGCACGACATCCCCACCGCCTGCACCCGCATCCGATACAGCTCGGGCGCGGAGTAGTCCGCGCCGAGCGCATAGACGCCCTTCGCCAGCCGGATCAGCTCGCCCCGGTCGACGGCGCGACTGATCTCCGCGCTGTTCCGGCCGGTAGCGAGAAGATACTTCCTCGTTAGCAGCTCCCCCATGGACCGCAGTCAACCAGTGCCCGGACCCGAGTTCGGCTGCGAGAACCCGCTCGTCCACAGGCTACCGGCGAGTACTCACAACTTTTCGTCCCCCGCTCGGCGCCGATTCCCCCACCCGGCGTTCCAACCCTCGCCGGACGCCGTTCCTCCGGTGGGGGCTCGACCGTCCCCCACTCGGCGACCGGTCCCCCACCACACGCCGCGGCGCACCGGCGGACCGGCAGCCGACGGCGGACCGTCGGGCTACGACGTGAGGGCCTGCAGGCGCTCGACGCGGCGGTCGACGGGCGGTTGCGTGCGGAAGATGCGACCCATGCGGTCGGTGTCGAGGAAGGGGCAGACCAGCATGGTGTTGGCGTGCACGGCGATCTCGGGCTCGGGCGGCAGGGGTGCGCGGGCGGCACCGTCGGACACCTTCTCCAGGGCGCTGACCAGCGCGGACGGCGACCCGGTCAACAGCGCGCCCGTGTGGTCGGCGCGGTAGTCGACGGTCCGCGAGACGCCCAGGCGGATCAGCGCACCGGCGATGGGCGCGAGCACCGACAGCATGGCGTCGACGACCCGGCTGCGCCGCGCGCCGCCGTCGCCGAAGCCGAGGAGGTAGCCGAAGCCGGCGAAACCGCAGATCACGGCGCCGAGCGCCCCGGCGACGGAGGCGGTCAGCGTGTCCCGGGAGCCGATCCGGGCGAGCTGGTGCGCCAGCACGGCCCGCAGCTCGTCCTCCGAGAGCAGCTCCAGTAGCCCAATGGTCACGCACACCGCGGAGTGCGTCGGGCCGTGGCCGGTCGCGAAGGCGGTGGGCGCCGCGGTGGGCGAGACGTAGATCGCGGGCATGGGCAGCCGCGCGGAGGTCGACAGCTCCCGGACCAGCCGGAACAGCGCGGGTTGCTGCAGTTCGGAGACACTGCGCGCGTGCATCGCGCGCAGGGGCAGCGACGGCCCGCTGACGTACAGGTAGGCGCACACGCCGGCGGCGAGCACGATCGAGAGCACGAACGCCGTCTGCCCGAAGACCGCGCCGGTGGCCATGAGGAAGCCCGCGACCAGCGCCAGGAGCAGCGCGGTGCGGATCTGATTGCCGGTCCTACTCCCCAGGCCCTGCACTTCGGGGGTCCTCAGCCCAGGCGGGCGACCGTGAAGGTGACCAGGGACTCGAGGGAGGAGCGGGGCTCGGACTCGGGCAGCTCGGCCAGCTCGGCGCGGGCCTCGTCGGCGTAGCGGGCCAGCGTGGCCTGCGCCTCCTTCATGCCCGCGGAGCGGCCGAGGAGCTCGATGGCCTCGTCGACCAGCGCGTCGTCGGTGACCGGGCCCACGAGGATCTCGCGCAGCCGATCGGCCTCGGGGCCCTCGTCACGCAGCGCGTAGAGCACCGGCAGGGTGAAGACGCCCTCGCGCAGGTCGGTGCCGGGCGTCTTGCCGGAGTCCTGGGCGATCGAGCTGATGTCGATGATGTCGTCGCTGATCTGGAACGCCATGCCGATGGCGGCGCCGATGCGGTACATCCGCTGCGCCGTCTCCTCGTCGGCGCCGCCGTGCAGCGCGCCGAGCAGGCCGCAGGTGGCGATGAGGCTGCCGGTCTTGCCCCAGATGGTGTCGAGGTAGTGCCGCACCGGGTCGCCGTCGCCGGCGCCCTTGAGCTCGAGCATCTGGCCCGTGACCAGCTCGCCGAAGCACTTCGCGATGACGCCGACGGCGCGGGGGCCGAGGTCGGCGCCGTACGCGGAGGCGCGGGCGAAGAGGAAGTCGCCGGCGAGGATCGCGATCGAGTTCCCCCACCGCGCGTTCGCCGACGGTGCGCCGCGGCGCGTGTCCGCCTCGTCCATCACGTCGTCGTGGTACAGCGTCGCGAGGTGGGTCAGCTCCATCGCCGCGGCGGCGGTGATGACCTGGTCGGACGGGGCTCCGCCGATCCGGCCGGAGAGCACCGTGAACATGGGCCGGAACCGCTTGCCGCCGGCCTGGAAGAGGTGCAGGGCCTCCTCGATCACGCACCCGTCGGCCTCGGCGATGCCGTCGGCGATGACCTGCTCGACGCGGGCGAGGTCCGCGCGGATCCCCGCCGCGAACTCGTCGGATCCCAGCGAGACCCCGGCTACCGTCTTCTCCACGTGTTCAGCCTAGCGGGCGGGTCGCGGTGTGCAGCGCGACGATGCCGCCGGTCAGGTTCGTCCAGGCCACGTCGCCCCAGCCCGCCTCGCGGACGAGCTCGGCGAGATCGGCCTGCGCCGGCCAGTTCCGGATCGACTCGGCGAGGTAGGTGTAGGCCTCCGGGTTCGACGATCCCTTCGCCACCACCTGGATGGCCTCGAGCGCGACCTTCTCGTACAGCGCGCGGAAGGCGCCGTTGGTCGGGGTGGAGAACTCGCAGACCACGAGGCGGCCGCCGGGCCGCACGACCCGCGCCATCTCCCGCAGGCCCGCGACGGTGTCCTGCACGTTGCGCAGGCCGAACGAGATGGTGGCGGCGTCGAAGGAGTCGTCGGCGAGCGGCAGCGCCATGGCATCGCCCGCGACCATCGGCACCCGGCGGAAGGCGCCGGCCTTGAGCATCCCCGTCGAGAAGTCGCAGGCCGCGACCCAGGCGCCGGAGCGGGCCAGGTCGACGGTCGAGACGCCGGTGCCGGCGGCGAGGTCGAGCACGCGGTCCCCGGGTTTGAGGTCGAGCGCGCGCCGGGTGCGGGCGCGCCAGTACCGGTCCAGCCCGCCCGTCATGAGCGTGTTGGTCCGGTCGTACCGGCGCGCGACACCGTCGAACATCGACGCGACGTCGCCCGGTTTCTTGTCCAGAGAGGCCCTTGCCATGCCCCGAAAGCTACACGACGGCGCGGACCGACCGGCCCGCCGCAGGTCCGGCGATCACGCTCTCGTAGTGCCCGAACAGCTGGTCGCAGAGGGCCGGCCAGGTGCGGGCCAGAACGGACTTCCGGGCGGCCTCCCCGAACCGGGCGCGGAGCGCGGGATCGGCCAGGGTATCGATGACGCCGGGCAGCAGCTCGGCGAACTCCGCGGTCGGCAGCAGGTAGCCGTTGCGGCAGTGCGCGACGAGGTCGCGCGGGCCGCCCTGGTCGGGGGCGATCGACGGGACGCCCGACGCGAGAGCCTCCTGCACGGCCTGGCAGAAGGTCTCGTGCTCGCCGGCGTGCACGAAGACGTCGAGCGAGGCGTACGCGGCGCCGAGGTCCGCGCCGCCGAGCTGCCCGGTGAAGACCGCTCCGGGCAGCAGTGATTCGAGCCGGGCGCGCTCCGGGCCGTCGCCGACGATGACCAGCTGCACGTCGTCGCGGTGCGCGAGCCCGGCGAGGCGCTCGACGTGCTTCTCCGCGGCGAGCCGCCCGACGAAGCCGACCACCAGCCGGTCGGGGCGGTCCCCCAGCCAATCGGCGCGCAGCGCGGCCGAGCGGTGCGACGGGGCGAAGCGCTCCGCGTCGACGCCGCGCGCCCAGGTCTTCACCCTCGGGATGCGGTGCGCCTCGAGGTCGGCGACGGACGCCGACGACGGCGCGAGCGTCAGGTCGCACTGCTTGTGCATCTGCCTGGTCCACCACCAGGCGGCGCGCTCCAGCGGGCCGAGGCCGTAGGAGCCGGCGAACCCGGCGACGTCGGTCTGGAAGATCGCGACCACGGGGATGCCGAGCCGCTTCGCCGCGGCGAGGCCGCCCGCGCCCAGGAAGTAGGGCGAGGCGAGGTGCACCACGTCGGGCCGGAAGTCGCGCAGCACGTCGACGATCAGCATGTTCGGCTGCCCGATCGGCAGCGACGAGATCTTCGGCAGCATCCGCGCGGGCACCCGGTACACGGGGAACCCGAGGTGCTGGGTCGGCGCCGGCTCCTCGCCCGCGACCGCATCGGGCGCGATGACGATCGCCTCGGCGCCCGTGCGGCGGCAGTGCTCGAGGACGCGGAGCACCGAGTTGGTGACTCCGTTGACGTTCGGCAGGAAGGACTCGGCCACGATCGCGATACGCACGTCAGCAGTGTCGCCCGGGGCGGTGACCGTGAGGTTCCCTACCGGTCGACGGTGCGCGGAACGTCAGGTGAACTCTCACCCCGGTGGTAGCCGGCGGCGATGAGCAGCATGATCGCCCCCACCACCAGCCACGTCCCCGCGGCGACGGACGCGGCGGGCAGCACCGCGACGGCCGCGGACCGTCCGGCCACGCGCACCAGCTCCGGATCGGAGCGGCTGTACTCGACCTGGATGCGGTCGCCGACGTTGAGCTCGCTGGGGTAGAGGACGCCGAGCGGAGGATTGTGGTTGACGCCGTCGGTCGTGTAGAAGCTGATCGTCGAGCGACGGGGCCCGGCGGAGAGCACCTCGGCGGTCGCCGTGCCGCGGTCGGCGTCGATGGTGCGGTCGTCGCGCCACGCGGCCGCGACCAGCACCACGCAGAGCCCGGTGATGAGGATCGCCGCGCTCAGCAGGACGATCTGCACGCGCCGCAGCGCGGTGCGGCTCACGCGCCCTCCCCCGCGGCCGGGCCGCTCGACGCCGCGGCGCTGATCCGCGCCCGCATGCCGGCGTGCAGCGCGCGCAGGCCGGTGCGCTCGGTGCGCACCTCGACCACGCGCAGGCCGTCGGCGCGGGTCGCGTCGGCGAGGCCGTCCAGCTCGGCGCGCACGTACTCGACGCCGTAGGCGGCGCAGAGGGAGCCGATGTCGGTGCCGTGCGGGGTGCCGAAGACGCGGGCGGCGGCACCGTCGTACTCCGCCCCGGAGTACCGCTCCTCCCCCTGTTCCAGCAGGTTGAAGATGCCGCCCCCGTTGTCGTTGGCGACGACGATGGTGAGGTTGGCCGGCCGGGGCTCCTCGGGGCCGATGAGCAGGCCGGAGGCGTCGTGCACGAAGGTCAGGTCGCCCATCAGCGCGACGGTGCGCCGGTCCTGGTGGGCGAGCGCGGCGCCGACGGCGGTGCTGACGGTGCCGTCGATGCCCGCGACGCCGCGGTTGGACAGGACGCGGACGCCGGACGGGACGTCGCCGGCGAGGGCGACGTCGCGGACGGGGTTGGACGCGCCGACCACGAGTTGGTCGCCGGTGCGCAGGGCCGCGCAGACGGCGCGGGCCACGTGCAGGCCGGTGACGGGCTCGGCGTCGAGTCCCTCCGCCACGGCCTCCCGCGCGGCGGCGTCGGCGTCGGCGCAGCGCTGCAGCCAGGCCGCATCGGGCTCGCCGACGGGCAGGACCCGCGTGCCCGTCGCGGCGACGTTGCCGGAGACGTCGGGCCAGCGCGGCCCCGTCGTCACGGCGTAGACGGTGACCTCGGGATCGGCGAGCAGGGCGCTCACCTCGCGGTGCAGCGTCGGGCGGCCGCAGATGATGGCCTGCCGCGGCTTGAGCGCGGGCAGGGCCCACGGGTGCAGCGCGTTCTCGGGGTGCGGGGCCGTCGGCTCGGCCACGGTGGGCAGCCCGGCGAGCGCGGGGTTCTCGCCCGCCCCGTGCCCGGAGATGACGACGGTGTCGGGGGTCAGGTCGATCGGCAGCGGCACGTCGAGGGTGGCGACGGGCGCGACGGTCCACGGCCCCCCGTCGGGCCGGCCGTGCGCGAACTCGGGCGACGGGTCGTCGGGGACGAGGGGCTCGCGCAGCGGGATGTCGAACTGGACGGGGCCGGCGTTGCCGGTGCGGGCGCCGCGGGCGGCCGACAGCGCGCGGCAGACGGCGCTGCGCCACTGCGAATTGCGGTCGAGGCCGGGCTCGGCGAGGCCGAGGGACAGCGACGCGCGGACCTGGGTGCCGAAGATGCCGAACTGCTCGACGGTCTGGTTGGCGCCGGAGCCGAGCAGCTCGTAGGGCCGGTTCGCGCTGACGACCAGCAGCGGGACGCGGGCGTAGTTGGCCTCGTAGACGGCGGGCGCGAGGTTCGCGACGGCGGTGCCGGAGGTCATGATGATCGCGACGGGGCGGCGGGCGGCCGCGGCGAGGCCGACCGCGAGAAAGCCGGCGGTGCGCTCGTCGATGCGCACGTGCAGCCGCAGCTCACCGCGCGCGTCCGCCGCGTGGACGGCGAAGGCGAGCGGCGCGTTGCGCGAGCCGGGGCACAGCACCACGTCGGTGACGCCGCCGCGGACCAGCTCGTCCACGATCACGCGCGCCTGGAGCGTGGACGGGTTCGGCGGCTTCTGCATGCGGACCACCTTACGACCGCATCACCCGTCGGCCAGCTTCGCCAGGACCGGACCGGCCAGGAGCAGGAGGTCCCGTTCGAGGTCGGTGAGCCGTTCCGCCATCGCCGACGCGAGCCAGGCGTTGCGGATCGCCCGGTCCTCCTCGATCACGGCGCGGCCCGCGTCGGTCAGCTCGACGTACTGCCGCCGACGGTCCGCCTCGTCCCGGCGCCGGCGCACCAGGCCGGCGTCGGCGAGGGCGTTGAGCGCGGGGGTGAGGGTCTGCGCGCGGACGTGGTGCGCCTCGCCGAGCTCGGCCGGCGTGGCCGGTCCGCCGCGGTCGAGGCTGCCGAGGATCAGGTACTGGGTCTCGGTGAGCGGGCCGGGCCGGCGGTGGGCCCGGATCTCGCGGCTGAGGGAGTGCACGCCGTAGCGGAGCTCGCTGACATCGGACATAGCAAGAGTTTACTTCATACTTTTGCGCATTTCGCGAGTTGCACGACGTCTTCTGCAAGCAGATACTTGTCGTCATGCGAAGCGAGCTGACGAGATGGACCGGCCTGATCGTCGCCTCCTGCGCCCTCTCCGCCGCACTGATGGCGGCCGGCGTGCCGAGCGCGCCACTATTCGCGGCGCTCGTGTGCGCGGTCGTCGCGGCGCTCGCGGGCCGCGCGCCGGGGCCGATCCCGCGGCCGGTGCAGCTGGGCGCGCAGGGCGTCCTCGGCGCGTACATCGGCACGCTCATGCAGGCGCACACGGTCGCGGCGCTGGGGTCGCGGTGGCCGGCGGCGTTGCTCGTCGGCTTCGCGACGCTGTTGCTGTCCGTCGGCGCAGGCGCGCTGCTGGGCCGGCACCGGGACACCGAATCGATCACCGGCTCGCTCGCGCTGGTGGCGGGCGGCGCGTCGGGGTTGGTCGCGATCGCGCGCGAGCTCGGCGGCGACGAGAAGGTGGTCGCGGTCGTCCAGTACCTGCGCGTCGGGCTGGTGACGGTCTCGCTGCCGCTCGTCGCTGCGCTGTATCCGCACACGCCGGGGTCCTCGTCGGTCGCCTCGGGCCCGGAGCGCGCCTGGTGGTTCGACCTCGGCTTCACCGCCCTGTGCGTGGGCGGCGGCCTGGCCGTAGGGCTCGCGACGCGACTGCCCGCCGGCGGCCTCCTCGGCCCGCTCGTCGCCTCCGCCGCGCTGTCGCTGTCGGGCGTCGCCGCGGGCGCGACGGTGCCGTGGGCGCTGGTCGCCGCGGGCTACCTGGTGATCGGCTGGCAGGCGGGCGTGGGCTTCACCCGCGAGTCGCTGCGGTCGATGGCGCGGCTGCTGCCCTGGGCTGTGCTGCTCATCGTCGGCGTCGGGATCGGCTGCGCGGGGCTGGGCTTCGCGCTGTCCGCGATGACCGGCGTCTCCGCACTCGACGGCTACCTCGCGACCACGCCGGGCGGCATCTACGCGGTGCTCGCCGTGGCCGCCTCGTCGAACGTCGACATCACCTTCGTCGTCGCCGCGCAGCTCATCCGCGTCCTGCTCATGCTCTTCCTCGCGCCCGCCGCGGCTCGCGCCTTCCAGAGGTGGCGCGCGAGGCGCGAGCACGACCGTGCGAACACTGCTAACATCGCGGCATGACTGCGGGTACCAGGGAATTCGACCTCATCGTCTTCGGCGCGACCGGCTTCGTCGGCGTGCTGACGGCGCGCCACCTCGCCAAGCACGCGCCCGACGGGGTGCGGATCGCGCTGGCCGGCCGCACGCAGGCCAAGCTGGAGAAGGTCCGCGCGGAGCTGGGCGAGCGGGCGAAGGACTGGGGCGTCGTCGTCGCCGACGTCGACAAGCCCTCCACCCTCGACGCGATGGTCGCCCGCACGACGGTCCTCTGCAGCACCGTCGGCCCCTACGCCCTGTACGGCGAGACGGTCGTCGGCGCGTGCGTCAACGCCGGCACGCACTACACCGACCTCACCGGCGAGGTGCTCTTCGCGCGCCGCTCGATCGACAAGTTCCAGGAGCAGGCCGCCGCGAACGGCACGAAGATCGTGCACTCCTGCGGCTTCGACTCCATCCCGTCGGACCTCGGCACGTTCCTCGTCTACGAGAAGGCCCGGGCCGACGGTGCCGGCACGCTCGGCTCCACGACGCTGGTGATCCGCTCGATCCGCGGCGGCGCGAGCGGCGGCACCATCGCCTCCGCGATCGGCCTCGCCGACGAGGTGAGCGCCGACCGGGACGCGCGCCGCGTCGCCGGCCGCCCGCACTCGCTGAGCGTCGATCACACCCGCGAGACCCCGAAGCAGCCCGGCGACCTGTCCGTCGTCGACGCCAAGTCCGTCGACCCGTCGCTGAGCGGCAAGCTCGCGCCCTTCTTCATGGCGAGCTACAACACGCGCGTCGTGCGCCGCTCCAACGGCCTGCTCGACTTCGCCTACGGCCCCGACTTCACCTACCGGGAGACGATGGCCGTGCCCGGCCCGCCCGTCGTCTCGACGGTGGCCGCGCACGCCGTGCAGGGCGCCCTCGCGGTGGGTATGGCGGCGCTCGCGATCAAGCCGCTGCGCCCCGTGCTCGACCGGGTCCTGCCCTCCCCCGGCGAGGGGCCGAGCGAGTCCTCGCAGGCCAAGGGCTCGTTCATCGCCGACGTCTACACCCGCACCACGAGCGGCCGCCGCTACCGGTCGACCATCGGCGCCAAGCTCGACCCCGGCTACAGCGGCACCGCCGTCATGCTGGGCGAGTCCAGCCTGGCGCTGGCGCTCGACGGCGACACCGCCCGCGGCGGCGCGACGCTCCCCGGCCGCGCGGGCGTGCTGACGCCGGCCGTCGCGCTCGGCGACGTGCTCGCGGATCGCCTGCGCGCCCAAGACTTCACCGTCACCGTCGAGGAGCTGACCTAGCGGTTCACGCGAGCGCGAGGAACAGCTTCTCCAGCTTCTTCTGGTCGACGTTCTCGGGGCCCTCGGTGGCGATGCAGTACTGCAGGCCGGTGGCGACGAGGGCGTAGCCGCTGCGGCCGAGCGCCTTGTTCACGGCGGCGAGCTGGGTGAGCACGTCCTCGCACTCCTCCCCCTCCTCGAGCATGCGGATCACGGTCGCGAGGTGGCCGTGGGCCCGCTTGAGGCGGGTGACGATGGGCTTCGCGCCCTCCTCCGGGAGCTTCATGCGCGGAGCCCGTCGAGCATGCCCGCCAGTCGCTCCCGCGCGTCGGCGGCGACGCCGGACAGCGCTGCCGTGCCGGTGAATTCGGGCATCACGTTCGGGTCCATCACCTCGACGAGCGCGCCCGCGCCGTTGGCCGACACCACGACGTTGCACGGCAGCAACGCGGCCACGCGCGGGTCGATGCCGAGCGCCTCGCGCGCCAGCTGCGGCCGGCAGGCGCCGAGGATCACCTTCGGCGGCACGTCGACGTCGAGCTTCGCCTTGAGCGTTGCCCGCAGGTCGATCTCCGTCAGCACGCCGAAACCGGCCGCCGCGAGGCCCTCGCGCACGCGCGCCACCGCCTCGTCGTAGGGCGCGTCGATCGCTGCGCTCATCGTGAATTCCGCCATGGGTCCGTTCCTTCCGTCGCCGACGCGACCGTCGAAGTCGCCGTCCCACCCATCGTGGCACATCCCCCCGGGGGGATGCTACGTTCGTGACGAACATCCCCCCAGGGGGTTACCGGAAGGACGACATGAGCACCCACGACCACCCCACCGACGGCGCCGCGACGCTGCGCGCGCTCCAGCCCCAGCACCGCGACCTGCGCCGCGCGATCCCGGACGTCTACGCCGGTTTCGGCGCCCTGAGCAGCGCCGCCTTCGCCGACGGCGCGCTCGAGAAGAAGACCAAGGAGCTCATCGCCTTCGCCATCGGCGTGGTCGAGGGCTGCGACGGCTGCATCGCCTCGCACGGTCAGGCCGCGGCGCGCGCGGGAGCCACCGAGCAGGAGGCGGCGGAGGCCATCGGCGTCACCTTCCTCATGCACGGCGGCCCCGCCACGATCCACGGCGCGCGGGCCTTCGAGACCTTCCGCGGCTTCGTCGCCGGCGCGAACGCGTAAGGTCCGGCCCATGTGCAGTGCGATCACCTGCCGCGTGTGCGGCAAAACCACCTGGACCGGCTGCGGCTCCCACGTCGACGCCGTCCGCGCCACCGTCCGCCCCGAGGACTGGTGCGACGGTCACGCGGCCCCGTCGGGCGCCGAGCAGCCCGCCAAGCGCGGCTGGTTCCGCCGCTAGCCGATCACTACCCGTCGATGCGCGCGAAGGGGCGCAGCTCCTCCACCTCGTAGGCGAGCTCGAGCAGCGCCGCCTCGGTACCGGCGGGGCCCGCGAACTGGGCACCCAGCGGGAGCCCGGCGTCGTCGAACCCGCACGGCACGGAGATGGCCGGGCCGCCCGACACGTTGTTCAGCGGGGTGATGCCCACCATCGCGATGGTGCGGGACATGAATTCGTCGAAGGGCAACGCCGGGTCGAGGTGGCCGATCCGCGGGGTGGTGCTGGTCATCGTCGGCGAGAGCATCGCGTCCACGCCCCGCTCGACGAACATCCGCTCGTAGTTCCCGGTCACGGCGCGCAGCCGCGCGATCGCCCCCGGGATCGACGGTGCGCCGAACAGCCCCGACCGCAGCAGGCTGCGGGTCACGGGATCGAGTGCGCCGAACCGGCCCGGCGTCACCGCCCCGGTGACCGCGACCTCGAGCCCGGCGAGGAGCCCCCAGTAGCGCAGGAAGTCGTCGACGAAGCCGCCGTCGATCCGTAGGTCGGTCATGCTCAGTTCGATGATCTCGTGCCCCTGATCCGTCAGCTCGTCGGCCAGGGTCCGGACCGGCGCGAGGCACTCGGCGGCGATGCCGAATTCGGTGACCGACTCGGTGACCAGCCCGATCCGCCGCCGTCGGCCGGGCCCGCGCACGTGCCCGACGGGCGGCAGCGCGGGGTTCCGACGGTGCCGCTCGGCCGCGGCGAAGTACCGCGCGGTGTCGCGGACGGTGCGCGTGAGCACGCCCTCGCACACCACGTTCACCGGCAGCACCGCGAGCGCGGGCAGCTCGGCGAGGCGGCTGCGCGTGCCCTTGAGCCCGACGAGGCCGTTCAGCGCCGCGGGGATCCGGATCGACCCGCCGCCGTCGTTCCCGTGCGCGATCGGCAGCGCGCCGGAGGCCACGAGCGCCGCGGAGCCCGACGACGAGCCGCCCACGGTGTAGTCGGTGTTCCAGGGGTTGCGAGCGGGCGCGCGGTCGGCGAACTCGGCGCTCGCGGTCATGCCGAACTCGGGCATCACCGTCGAGGCCAGCACGTTCACGCCGGTCGCGGCGAACTGCTCGCCCACCGGCCCGGACCGCTTCGCGGGCGTCGCGGGCAGGGCCGCCGAGCCCATCGTGGTGGGCAGGCCCGCGAAGGCGGTGTTCTCCTTGATGGCCGACGGGACGCCGTAGAACGCCGCGTCCACCGGGGCCTGCGGCCCGGTGCCCCCCTCGGGCAGCCACCAGCGCACCGCCCGGGTCGCGGGGTCGACGGTGCGGATCCGCTCGGCCGCGGCCGTCGCGGCCTCGGCGACGCCGAGCGTGCCGGCGGCGATCGCCTCGGCGACGCCGGTCGCGTCGAGGGTGCCGAGGGCGTCGTCGGTGAAGGCGTTCGCCCGCGTGCCGGCCTGGGTGATCTCCGTGGTCATGGCTGCTCCTCCGGCGCGCACGCCGAGTTTGTACAAACTTACAGAAATGGACGATAGCCCGAGTCTGGAACTTTGTACAGACTTCGCTCGCGGCCTAGACTGCGGGGCGTGGAGGAGCGCAAACACCGGCGGAGCACGCTCGAACGCAAGCGCGCTCTCCTCGAGGCGACGGTCGAGACGGTCGGCGAATCCGGGTACGCCTCGGTGACCCACCGCGCCGTGACCGCCCGCGCCGGCCTCCCCACCACGACGATCGGCTACTTCTTCGCGTCGATCGACGACCTCACCCACGAGGCGATGCGCACCTTCGTGGCCGAGGAGTTCGCGCGGCTCGACGTCCTGGCGGCCTTCCTCGCGAACACCTCGGCGAGCCCCGACGAGGTGATCGCAGCGTTCGCAGCATCGTCCGAGGCGCGCGGCAACGAGTCGCTCGCGCTGATCGAGGCGTACCTCCGCGCGGCGCGCGACCCGGCCTCGCGCGTCCTGGTCGAGGAGTACCTGCGCGCCGCTGACGCGGTGGCGCAGGGCGCGGCCGCGCTCGCCGGCGCCGAGATCGACCCGGAGACGGCGCGGGGCGTGGTCGCGCTCATCAACGGCTTCACGGTGCTCGACTCGGCGCTGCCCGAGGCCGCCGACATCGCCGTCAAGATGCGCGCGCTGCGCACGATGCTGATCGGCGCGCTGTTCGAGCAGGGCCACGAGGACGCCGCCCGCGCGCTGCGCGACCGGGCCGACTCACCGGCCCTGGGCCGGCCGGACACGGACTAGCCGGGCTCGGACTAGCTGGGCTCGGGCGCGAGCGTGCCCGAGCTGTCGCCCGCCGCGATGCGGGCGGCCATCCGCTCCTGCGCCTCGCGGATCCCGCTCGCATAGGCGGGATCGATCGCGGAGTCCAGGGCGAAGTCGAACTCCCGACTGGTCTGCAGCCGATCCGCCGCATCGGTGAAACGACCCTGGCGGCGGTAGCCCTCGGCCAGGTTGAGGTGCAGCGACGGCATGAACCCGGCGACGCTCAGCGACGGGTGGATGGCCTGCAGCTCCGCGTCCGAGACGTGCGCCGACTCCGCGAGCGCGACCTCGTCCCACTCCACCTCGGCGTCCAGCTCCTCCTGCACGTCCGCGATGTAGTGCGCAGCGATGCACCGGGCGGCGTGGTCGCCGGGCGCGATCCGCGCCCACGTGGCCTCGAGCTTCTGCTTCCGCCCGGAGGGCTCCCCCGTCATCGCGGCGCCGAGCTCCGTCATCAGGTTCTCCATGCCCCGCACCCTAACGCCCAGCACCGACAGGAAACCCGCAGCGGACTCCCGCCGCGAAATCCCCCGGTGGCGGCATGCGTAGGACTATGAAGAAACGATGAGACGCACACTGGTGGCCGTCCTGTCCGCGCTGCTGCTCGCGCTGGCGGGTGCGCCGCCGGCGCAGGCCGCCGACGTCGAGAAGGCGATCGCCCGCGGCATGACGCTGGTCGGCACCGACACCTTCGGCGAGTACGGCTGCGAGGACTTCGTCGACTTCGCCTACGGCAAGACCACCGCCACCGGCATCCCGCGCGACCACGCCCGCTCCTTCTACGAGGGACTGAAGGCCAAGGGCCTCGGCCACTCCTCGCTCCCCGCGCCGCGCGGCGCGCTCGTCTTCTCGCAGAGCGACTACGGCTACCACGTGGACATCTCGCTCGGGAACGGCACGTATCTCAGCGGCGGCGTTCAGGGGCTGTCCAACGGCTGGGGCGACGGCTCGCAGATCCAGGTCATCCCGGAGCCCGACATCGCACCCAACTCCAGGCTGCTGGGCTGGGCCTACGCCCCCTGGAAGTAGCTACTGCAGCAGCGCGTGGCACCGTCGGAGGCGATCGAGCCACCAGTCCCGGCGCTCCCCCGTCACCTCGACCGCCGCCAACTGCGCCTCGGTCGGCGCGACGGCCCGCACCCGCAGCGCCCCGCCGACGAGCGGATGCTCGCCGAGGTCCGCGGTGAAGAAGCCGCCCGTGCCGAGGCCCGCGGCGTTCCCTTCGGGGACGCACGCCGCCGCGGCGATCCCGGCGGACAATCCGACGGCGGTGTCCAGCGCGGAGGAGACCGTCACCCGCACGCCCGCAGCCGCTTTCAGCGCGGCGGCCACGTCCAGCACGGACCGCACCCCGCCCAGCGGCGCCACCTTCACCACCGCGACGTCGGCGGCGCCGAGCTCCGCGACGCGCATCGGATCGTCGGTGCGGCGGATGGATTCGTCGGCGGCGACATCGCAGGCGCCGCCCAGCCGGCGGCGCACCTCGGCCAGATCCTCGACGGCGGCGCAGGGCTGTTCGGCGTAGTCGAGCGGGCCGCCCTCGAGCAGCCGGGCGATCGCGCGCTCGGCCTGATCCACGGTCCAGCCGCCGTTCGCGTCGACGCGGATCGCCCCGTCGGGCATCGCCTCCCGCACGGCCGCCACCCGGGCCAGGTCCTGCGCGAGGGTCTGCCCCGTCTCGGCCACCTTCACCTTCGCGACCCGGCAGCCGGGGAACCGCGCCAGGATCTCGGGAACCCGGCTCGGCCCGACCGCGGGCACCGTCGCGTTCACCGGCACCGCGTCGCGCAGGGGCTCCGGGAAGCCCTCGTACGCGGCCTCGATCCCGGCCCGCAGCCAGAGCGCGGCCTCGGCATCGTCGTACTCGGGGAAGGGGCCGAACTCGCCCCAGCCGGCCGGCCCCTCGAAGACGACGGCCTCGCGGGCCGTGATCCCGCGGAACCGGACCCGCATCGGCAGGCGCACCACGCGCGCCGCGGCCACCAGTTCGTCGACGTCCACCACGACCCCAACAGTAGAGTCGGCTGCGTGACTTTCAACCCCGAGCTGTGGCAGCCGGTCCCCGGATTCGAGGACCTGACCGACATCACGTACCACCGGCACATCACGCAGGGCACCGTCCGCGTGGCCTTCGACCGGCCGGAGGTGCGCAACGCCTTCCGCCCGCACACCGTCGACGAGCTGTACCGCGCGCTGGACCACGCACGGTGCACCCCCGACGTGGGCGCGGTGCTGCTCACCGGCAACGGCCCGGCGCCGAAGGACGGCGTGTGGTCGTTCTGCTCGGGCGGGGATCAGCGCATCCGCGGGCGCTCCGGCTACCAGTACGCCACCAGCCACGACTCCGACGTCGAGGCCGCGACCGCCGACGGTGTCGACGAGGCCCGGGTCAAGGCCGAGGGCGGCCGCCTGCACATCCTCGAGGTGCAGCGCCTCATCCGGTTCATGCCGAAGGTCGTGATCGCGCTGGTCAACGGGTGGGCCGCGGGCGGCGGCCACTCGCTGCACGTCACCTGCGACCTCACCCTCGCGAGCCGCGAGCACGCCAAGTTCAAGCAGACCGACGCCGACGTGGGCAGCTTCGACGCCGGCTACGGCAGCGCCTACCTCGCCAAGCAGGTGGGCAACAAGTTCGCGCGCGAGATCTTCTTCCTCGGCGATGTGTACAGCGCCGAGGACATGCACCGCATGGGCGCCGTGAACCGCGTCGTCGACCATGACGAGCTGGAGAACGTCGCGCTCGAGTGGACCGCGAAGATCCTCGGCAAGAGCCCCCAGGCGCAGCGCATGCTCAAGTACGCGTTCAACCTCCCCGACGACGGGCTGGTCGGGCAGCAGCTCTTCGCCGGCGAGGCCACCCGCCTGGCGTACATGACCGACGAGGCCGTCGAGGGCCGCGACTCCTTCCTGGAGAAGCGTGCCCCCGACTGGTCCCCCTTCCCCTACTACTACTGAGTCCCCGTGGCGCAGTGCGTGTTCTGCGCGATCGTCGCGGGTGAGTCGCCCGCGGCGGTCGTCGCCGAGACGGACGAGGTGATCGCCTTCCTCGACGCCCGGCCCATGAGCGAGGGCCACACCCTCGTAGTCCCGAAGCGGCACGCGGCGCGGCTCGCCGACCTCCCCGCCGACGACGGCACGCGGATGTTCGCGCTCGGGCACCGTCTGGCCCGGGCCGCGCGCGACGGTGGGCTCCGGGCCGACGCCGTGAACCTCGTCGTCAACGACGGTCGCGCCGCCTTCCAAACCGTCGATCACGTGCACCTGCACGTGATCCCGCGGTTCGCGGGCGACCGGCGCGCAGTGCTCGGGCGCTTCCTCCGACGCAAGCCGCGCACGTCCGACGGTGCCGCCGTCCTCCTGCGCGACGCCCTGCCGGACTGACACCCGGCGTTGCCGCGCGTATCGTGCTCGCATGGACGTGGACGTGGTCGTCGAGCGCGTGATTCCCGTTGCGCGCGAGCGGGTCGCGGGGTTCGCGGGCGACCCGTCGACCGCCCCGCGGTGGTACGCGAACATCCGGTCCGTCGCCTGGCGGACGGAGCCCCCGGTGCGGCTCGGGTCGCGGATGGACTTCGAGGCACGCTTCCTGGGGCGGCCGCTGGCCTACACCTACGAGGTGACGGAGCTCGTCGCGGGCGAGCGGATGGTGATGCGCACCGCCGACGGCCCCTTCCCCATGGAGACCACCTACACCTGGGAGACGGTGCCCGGTGGCACCCTCATGCGGTTGCGGAACCGCGGCACCCCCAGCGGTTTCGCGCGGGTCGCCGCTCCCGTCATGGCGCGCGCGATGCGGTCCGCGATGACGAAGGACCTCGACCTCCTGAGCCGGCTCCTCGTCGACGACGGTCCGCGCGCCTGACATGTGTGTGATCGTGACCGCTGAGCGGGCACAATCGCACACACCTCAGTCCGGACGGGGCGACGCACGGCCGCCACCACCATGTCGGTGCCTTCGGTAACGAATTCGATCACCACCCTCGATAGTCCGGGTGTCAGAGACGACGCACCTTCGATACCGAGGAGCACTGATCACATGACCGCACGCACCACCCGCCTCGCCCTGGCCGCCGGCGCCTGCGCCGCGCTCGCCCTGGGAACGCTGCCCGCCGCCGCGCACGCCGACACCGTCGTCCGGTTCGACGGCTGGGTCACCACACCCGGCTTCGCCGACCCGATGCCCTTCCCCACCGTGCACTACACCGGCACCGTCGACGCGAAGGGCTGGATCACCGTGCGCCCCGACTGCATCAAGGGCGCGCTCGGCGGCCCGACCGCGCCGTGCGTCGACAATCCCGGCACCCGCGCGCAGATCGCGACGCGCACCCTGAGCTGGTGGAACGACGGCAAGCGCTACGGCGGCGAGGTCAAGGCGCGTCCCGATGGCTCCTTCACCACGCTGATCGGCGAGAAGAAGGTCACCTTCACCGTGGGTGGGCCGGGCACCGTCGGCAAGGCGGTCGGGCGCTATTCCTCCTGAGCCCGCGGGTCAGCCGTGGGCGCGCCGGTGGCGCGGCTGGTACAGCCCGATCGCGCCGCCGCCGGGGAGCGTCAGCGACGTGAGCAGGCCCCAGCCCTGGTCGGTGATGGGCGCCGCCTCGACGCCCTTCGCCCGCAGCGCCGCCACCTCCGCCTCGACGTCGTCGCACATCAGGTACAGCTCCTGCTTCGGCGGGCCGTCGGTGGGGTGCACGGCGACCTCCGACGCGGGCAGCGGCAGGATCAACCAGCCCTGGCCGGCGTCCACCCCCTCGACGCCGAGGACCTCGCGCAGGAAGGCGCGGTCGGCGTCCGCGTCGGCGGAGTAGTGGATGATGTGCGCCCCGTTGATCATCCGCCCACGGTAGCGCCGAACCTTCGGTGCATCTCTGCGACGACACGCCGATGTCCGATCGCAGAATCCCACCGAATGTCCGTTTCGGCCCGGGCGGTCACGATTGCACAGCGCGCGGATCGACCCGTGCTACTCCTCGATCACCCGGAAGCGGAAGGTGCTGCGGCCCAAGGTGAGTTCGTCACCGTCGGACAGCGGGAGCTGGCCGGCGACGCGACGTTCCCCGACGTAGGTGCCGTTGGACGACTGCAGGTCCCGGACGGCGAAGCCGCTGACGGAGCCGGTGATCACGGCGTGCTCGCGGGAGACCTTGGTGTCGTCGATGCTGATGTCGTTGTCGGGGAGGCGGCCGAGGCGGACCTCGCCGTGCACCGGGTACTCCGTGCCGTCCTCGGCGGTGAGCGTGCCGCGGGGGCCCGCGCCGGCGATGGTCACGTCGGTCTCGGTCTTCTCGAAGGCCCGCCCGTCACCCGGCTGCGCGGCGGGCCGCGCGACGGTGAAGGCCAACTGCTCCTGCCGCAGCACCTTGCCCTCCAGCTCGACGAGTGCCGGCGTCGGGTCCGCACCCAGCTCGTCGGCGAGGGTGCGGCGCAGCTCCCGCGCGGCCTCGAGGGCATCCGCCTGGCGACCCGTGACGTACAGCGCGGTGATGAGCTGCCCCCACAGCGGCTCCTGCAGCGGATGCTCGGAGACGAGGCGCCGCAGCTCCCCGATGACGGACGCGGCACGACCGGCGGCGATCTCCGCGTCGTACATCGCGGACTGCACCGCGGCGCGCTCCTCGGCCATGCCGATGGCGAAGTTGTCGGCGAACTGCAGGCCCCGCAGGTCGGCGACGGCGTCGCCGCGGAACTCCGACAGCGCGGAGGCGAAGGCCAGCGAGGCCTGGTCGTAGCGGCCGGCGGCGGCCAGCTCGGCGCCGCGGCGCCGAGCCGAGTCGAACCGGCCGATGTCGGACTGCTCGGGTTCCAGGTCGAGGCGGTAGGTGGAGCCGGAGGTGACGAGCAGGCCGTCGAGGCCCGAACCGGCGCCCGGGCCGCGGAGCGCCTTCCGCAGCCCGCTGACGAAGACCTGCAGGCTGGCGCGCGCGGAGGCGGGCGGATTGCCGTCCCACACCTGCTCGCTCAGGGAGTCGACGGTGACGGCGCGGCCGCGGTTCATCACCAGCAGCGCGAGCACCGACCGCGGCTTCACGCCCGACACCTCGTTGGGTGCGCCGTCCACGGAGAGCGAGACCTGGCCCAACACGCGGATATCCAAAGACGCCATGCGCAAATAGTAGTCACGGCTCGTCAGGCCGCCTGCGCACTGCCGCAAAACAGCCACAAACCGGACACGGTCGGGGGATTCTGAGAGCGCCCTGAATGAACATTGGGTGAACGCTCGCCGGACGGTCGAGAACCTGCAGGTCAGAAGGATGTCGGACCCGTCTCACCCGTTTGGTGGAACGGGACCCTCGGCCTCAGTATTTTCACCATGAACAGCGAACTCATCATCCTGCTGTTGGTGATCGTGACGGCCCTCGCCTTCGACTTCACCAACGGCTTCCACGACACGGGCAACGCGATGGCCACGTCCATCGCGACCGGTGCCCTGAAGCCGAAGACGGCGGTCAGCCTCTCGGCGATCCTCAACCTGGTGGGCGCCTTCCTGTCCGTCGAGGTCGCACTCACCGTGACCAACGCGGTGATCAAGATCCAGAACAAGGACGGCTCGCCCAAGGCGGAGTTCACCGCCAACCACGGGCGCGCGCTGCTCATCATCGTGCTGGCCGGCCTCATCGGCGGCATCGTCTGGAACCTGCTGACCTGGCTGCTCGGCCTGCCGAGCTCCAGCTCGCACGCGCTGTTCGGCGGCATGATCGGCGCCACCATCGCCGCCCTCGGCCTGGGCGGCGTGGTGTGGATCGGCCACGGCAAGCTCGACGGTGTCATCGGCAAGGTCGTCCTCCCGGCGCTGTTCGCCCCGGTCGTCGCGGGCCTCGTGGCCGCGGCCGGCACCTACCTCATCTTCAAGATCGTCGCCGGCGTCGCCGAGCGGTTCACCGAGGAGGGCTTCCGCTGGGGCCAGATCGGCACCGCCTCGCTCGTCTCGCTGGCGCACGGCACCAACGACGCGCAGAAGACCATGGGCGTCATCACCCTCGCCCTCATCGGCTACAGCGCCGGCTCCCCCGAGCAGAGCGGCGGCTTCCTGTTCTGGAACGACACCCACGGCGTCCCGCTGTGGGTGAAGTTCTCCGCCGCCGCCGCGATCGCGCTGGGTACCTTCCTGGGCGGCTGGCGCATCATCCGCACGCTGGGCAAGGGCCTGATCGAGATCAGCTCGCCGCAGGGCATGGCCGCCGAGGCCTCGTCGGCCACGATCATCCTGACCTCGAGCCACCTCGGCTTCGCCCTCTCGACCACGCACGTCGCCACCGGCTCGATCCTCGGCTCGGGCGTCGGCAAGCCGGGCGCCAAGGTCCGCTGGAACGTCGCTGTTCGCATGGTCGCCGCGTGGCTGATCACCCTGCCCGCCGCGGCGGTCGTCGGCGCGATCATGTGGTTCGTCGCCGCGAAGATCCCCGGCCTCGCCGGCCCGATCGTCGCCTTCGCCATCCTCTGCGCCCTCTCCGGCTACATGTACTGGCGGGCGCAGCAGCAGAAGGTCGACTCCAACAACGTCAACGCCGAGTGGGACGACGAGACCAACGCGGTCGCGCCGACCGCCGACGAGAAGATTGCGAAGGTCTAAGACATGGAAACCATCTCCCTCGCCCTCAGCGCGGTCTGGAAGGTCCTCCTCGTGGGCCTGATCCTCGGCGCCGGCCTGCCCGCCCTGTTCGCCGTCGGCGTCCGGGGTCTCGCGATCGGCAACGGCCACGAGCAGGAGGACGGCACCGTCCACCAGCCGAACCCGCTCGGCAACGTGCTCGCCGCCATCGCGTTCGTCATCGTCATCGCCGCGGTCGTCCTCGGCATCGCCATGATCGTGGCATCGGGCTTCAAGTACGAGCTCACGTTCGACAACATCTACCCGTGGTTCGAGAAGAAGAAGTAGGGGCGACCACATGACCACCGAGAACTCCCAGGACAGCGTCCTCCAGCAGGTCCTCGACTGGCTCCGCGCCGGTTACCCCGAGGGCGTGCCGCCGAAGGACTACTTCCCCCTGCTCGCGCTGCTCACCAAGCAGCTGTCGGAGACCGAGGTCGACGCGGTGATCGGCCGCATCCTGGCCCAGCGCCCCGACGAGGTCCACAAGGACGAGATCGAGGCCGCGATCACCAAGGTGACCCAGGCCGAGCCCAGCGACGAGGACCTGCGCCACGTCGCGAGCAAGCTGGCCGCGGGCGGCTGGCCGCTCACCGGTTTCGCCAGCTGAAACACGTTCTCTTCGCTGTCGCTCACCCGAGCAGCGGGCGGCCCCCTATCCTGGTGTTCAGATAGGGGGCCGTTCCCGTATCGGTGCCCGTATCGACGGCACAACCGCGCCCGCGGGCGCACCCTCGCATCGGAGGTGGGGTCTTCATGAGTTCGAGTCCGGGCTTCCTGGCCAGGATCGTCGATTGGCTGCGCGCCGGCTATCCCGACGGCGTGCCCAGCACCGACTACCAGCCGCTCCTCGCGCTGCTCGATCGGCAGCTCACCAAGGAGGAGGTCAAGCAGGTCACGCGGGAACTGATCGACGACGCGCACCTCACCCCCGACGGCGTCGAACCCATCACCCGCGTCGACGCGGGCGTCGCCATCAGCGGCCACACCCACGAGATGCCGCTCGAGAAGGACATCACCCGCGTCCGCGAACGCCTCGAGCGCAAGGGCTGGCCCTTCGACGACGCCCCGCTCAACCCCGGCGGCTGCCCCAAGACGCACGGCGAGTGAACCTCGAACCGCTGCGGATCGACACCGTCGCATCCGCCCTGCCGCAGCTGACCGCCCTGTTGGAGGGCACGGCGCCCGCGTGGCTGCCGGTGCCCGCGCACGATCCGCGCGAGGCCGAGCGGCTCACCGTCGCGCTCGCCGCGGGCACCCCGATCGACGAGCGCGTGGCCCTCGTCGTCGCCACGTCCGGCACGACCGGCACCCCCAAGGGCGCGATGCTCACCCGCGAGGCCCTCGCCGCCAGCGCCGCGGGGACGCACGCGCGGCTCGGCGGCCCCGGGCAGTGGTTGCTCGCCATGCCACCGCAGCACGTCGCGGGTGTACAGGTGATGCTGCGCTCCCTCGCCGCCGGCCACGCGCCCGCCCAGCTCGACGTGCGCGCGGGCTTCGACCCCGCCGCCCTCGCCGCGGCCCACGCGCGCATGACCGCGGACCGTCGGTACGTCTCCCTGGTCCCGACCCAGCTGGTCAAAGTCCTCGCCGACCCGTCCGCCACGGAGGCCCTGGCCAGGTTCGACGGAGTGCTCATCGGCGGCGCCGCCTGTCCCGCCCCGGTCCGCGAGGCGGCGCTCGCCGCCGGCGTCCGCATGGTCCGCACGTACGGGATGAGCGAGACCGCCGGGGGCTGCGTGTACGACGGTGCGCCCCTCCCGGGCGTCGAGATCCGCCTGGACGGCCCGGCATCGCGCGTCGTCCTCGGCGGCCCGACGGTGGCACTCGGCTACCGGAACCTCCCCGAGCACCCCGCCTTCGCCGAGCGCGGCTGGTTCCGCACCGACGACGCGGGGACGCTCACGGACGGCGTCCTGGCCGTCACGGGCCGCCTCGACGAGGCCATCTCCACCGGCGGCCTGACGGTGCTCCCGCAGGTCGTGGAGGCCGTACTCGCGCGGGTGCCCGGGGTGACCGAGGTCGCCGTCTTCGCCCAGCCCGACCCGCGGCTCGGCCAGCGGGTGGCCGCGGCGGTCGTGCCGGGGCCGGGGGCGGACGTCACCGTCGAGCTACTGCGGGAGGCCGTCGAGGCCGAGCTGGACCGGACGGCGGCCCCGCGGGCGTTGTACCTCCTCGACGCGCTGCCCCGGCGCGGGCCCGGCAAGGTCGACCGGCGGGCGTTGGTCGACCGATTCTCCGAATACTGAGCGAATTCCAAAACTCTCGGTATATCGTCGCCGCATGATTCTCCGGCGCGCCCTCGGGCGACTCGCAGCGACAACGGCGACCCTCGCGCTCGGCGCGGGCCTGGCGGCGGGTGTGGCCCAGGGCGCACCGTCGACGACGTGGATGTGCCGGCCGGGCACGGCGAACCCGTGCACCCTCCCCACCGACACCACCGACCTCGGCACCGGGAAGAGCACACCGGCACCGAAGGTGACCGACGCCGAGAAGGCCGTCGACTGCTTCTACGTCTATCCGACGGTGACGAATCAGGTGGCGCTCAACGCCAACCCGGTGCGCATGCCCGAGGTGGACTCGATCGCCCGGTTCCAGGCGGCGCGGTTCGGGTCGATGTGCCGGGTGTTTGCGCCGATCTACCCGCAAATCACGCTGACGGGCCTCGCGCCCACGATGCTGATGCACCTGAGGCCGGTCGTGGACACCGCGTACGACGCCGTGCGGACGGCCTGGCGCGAGTACCTGGCGCGCGACAACGGCGGCCGCGGCGTGGTGCTCATCGGGCATTCGCAGGGAACGATGATGCTGCGCAAGCTGATCCGCGAGGAGATCGACGGCAACGCGGCGGTCCGGAACCGCCTCGTCGGCGCCTTCCTGATGGGCGGCAACGTGACCACGGCGGCGGGAAGCACGACGGGTGGCGACTTCCGGAACATCCCGCTATGCACCCGCCGCGGCGAGTTCGGCTGCGTCGTGGCGTACTCCACCGACACCGCCGCGCCGGTGATCTCGATGTTCGGCAACACCGACCTCGACCTGCTCTCCCAGACGATGGAGCTCCCCGTGGGCGCGGGCAAGCACGTAGCCTGCACCGACCCCGGCCCGCTGTCCGGCGACTCCGGTCCCGTCGGCGTGACGGTGCCGAGCGAGCGCTACGCGTTCGGGATCATCTCCGTGCTCATGGACTACACGACGTTCCCCGAAGCCCTGCCCACGTCGGCGAGCACGTGGACGGTGAGCAGGAGCCGCGGCGTGGGAAGCTGCTCGGAGGTCAACCGGCACAGCATGTACCGGATCCGGCTGACGGTGCCGCAGCCGCTCAACGAGCTACCACTGATGGGCACGCACCTGCTCGACGTGAACTTCGGCCTCGACCGGCTGGTGTCGATCGCGGCGCAGCAGTCGGCGGCGTGGCGCGCACGCTGACCGCAGGTTGACGGACGTCACAAATATTCATGGTTGAAGGAATTTCGGGTAAGGTTACCGCCGAGTAAGATCGCTCCGCAGTATCAGCCCGGATCGGAGAACCGTGAAGCAGAACATCGCAGCGCAGACCCCGCTGCTCAACCCCCGCGACGTCGACTTCCTGCTCTACGAGTGGCTGAACGCGGAGGAGCTGACCAAGCGCGACGCCTTCGCGGAGCATTCGAAGGAGACCTTCGACGCCGCGCTCGACCTGGCCGCCGACATCGCCGTGCAGAAGCTGTCGAACCACTACAAGGACGCGGACGCCCACGAGCCGACGATCCAGCCCGACGGCACCGCGAAGACGCTGCCCGCGACCAAGGCCGGGCTCGACGCGATCGCGGCCTCGGGCCTGACCTTCGGCGAGCTGCCCGCCGAGGAGGGCGGCATCGGCCTGCCCTCGCTGATCAGCAAGGCCGCCTTCGCGTGGATGCAGGCCGCGAACGTCTCCACCACCGTCTACTCGGGCCTCACCCTGGGCAACGGCAACGTGATCCGCTCCTTCGGCACCGACGAGCAGAAGCGCCTCTTCCTCGAGCCGATGATCGAGGGCCGGTTCACCGGCACCATGTGCCTCTCGGAGCCCGACGCCGGCTCCGCGCTCGCCGACATCAGCGCCAAGGCCGAGCCCCGCGAGGACGGCAGCTACGCCATCACCGGCACCAAGATGTGGATCACCGGCGGCGACCACGAGATGTCCGAGAACATCGTGCACCTGGTGCTCGCGAAGGTCCCGGGCGCGCCGGACGGCGTCAAGGGCATCTCGCTGTTCATCGTGCCGAAGTACCTGGTGAACGACGATCAGTCCGTCGGCGAGCGCAACGCCGTCACCCTGGTGAGCCTGAACCACAAGATGGGCAACAAGGGCACCACCAACTGCCTGCTCTCGCTCGAGGGCGCCACCGGCTACCTGGTGGGCACCGAGAACCGCGGCCTGGTCCAGATGTTCCAGATGATGAACGAGGCGCGCGTCGCGGTGGGCCTCGCGTCGTCGTCGATCGGCTACACCGGCTACCTGCAGTCGCTGGAGTACGCGAAGACCCGCGTGCAGGGCCGGCCCGTGACCGCCCCGACGGGGCCGCAGGTCCCGATCATCGAGCACCCCGACGTGCGCCGGATGCTGCTCGCGCAGAAGAGCTACGTCGAGGGCGGGCTGGCACTCGCGCTGTTCGGGGCGCGCCTCGTCGACGACGCGGACACCGGGCAGACGGAGGAGGAGCGGACCGCCGCCGGGCAGCTCCTCGACTTCCTCACCCCGATCATCAAGAGCTGGCCCAGCGAGTGGGCCACCAAGGCCAACGACTACGCCATCCAGATCCACGGCGGCTACGGCTACACGCGCGAGTTCAACGTCGAGCAGCTGTACCGGGACAACCGGCTCAACGCGATCCACGAGGGCGCCAAGGCGATCCACGGCCTGGATCTGCTGGGCCGCAAGGTGCCGCAGCACGGCGGCGCCGCCTTCGGCGCGCTGCTGGGTCGGATCGAGGCGACGGCCGCCCGCGCCGACAAGGTCGAGGAGCTGGCGCCGCACGCGACCGCGCTGCGGGCGGCCGCGCAGCGCGCCGTCGAGGTCACGATGACACTCGGCGGCACCGGGGACCCCGCGCTGTCGCTGGCGAACGCCACCTCCTACCTCGACGGCCTCGGCCACGTCGTGGTGGCGTGGCTGTGGCTGGACCAGGCGCTCGCCACGTACGCCGAGGACGGCACGGCGAAGGACGAGGCCTTCTACCGCGGCAAGCGGGCGGCCACGCAGTACTTCTTCGTGTACGAGCTGCCCAAGGCGCACACCGAGTTCGACCTGCTGGCGAAGCTCGACCGCACCACGCTCGACCTGGACACCTCGGTTCTGTAGCGACTGCATAGGCTGGGTGCATGGCAACCGCAGCGCAGTGGCTCGAAGGGGCCCGCCCCCGCACGCTCCCGAACGCGATCGCCCCGGTGATCGCGGGTACGGGGGCGGCGGGCTTCCTCGGCGAGGCGGTCTGGTGGAAGGCACTCCTGGCGTTGGTGGTGTCGCTGTCGCTGATCCTGGGCGTGAACTTCGCCAACGACTACTCCGACGGCATCCGCGGCACCGACGACGACCGCGTCGGGCCGCTGCGCCTCGTCGGGTCCGGGCTGGCCTCCCCCGCGGCGGTCAAGCGCGCGGCGTTCGCGTGCTTCGGCGTCGGCGGGGTGGCCGGTGTGGTGCTGTCCCTGACCTCGGCGCCCTGGCTGATCCTCGTGGGCCTGGCCTGCGTGGCCGGGGCGTGGTTCTACACCGGCGGGAAGAAGCCCTACGGCTACCTCGGCTTCGGCGAGATCGCGGTCTTCGTGTTCTTCGGCCTGGTCGCGGTGCTGGGCACCGAGTTCGTGCAGGCCGGGCGGGTGGATGCCGCCGGCTGGCTCGCGGCCTGCGCGGTGGGCTCGTACAGCTCGGCGGTGCTCGTCGCCAACAACCTGCGCGACATCCCCACCGACCGCGAGTCCGGCAAGATCACCCTCGCCGTCCGCCTCGGCGACTCCCGCACCCGCGTCCTGTTCTCGGTCCTCGTCGCCGTGCCGACGGTGCTGGGCCTGGCCCTCGCCGCCGTCGCCACCCCGTGGGCGCTCCTCTCCCTCGCCTCCGCCCCGCTCGCCGTGCGCGCCGCTCTGCCCGTCGCCCGCGGCGGCCAGGGCCCCGCCCTGATCCCCGCCCTCGCCCAGACCGGCCTCGCCATGCTCGTCTGGTCCATCGGCGCCGCGGTCGGGCTGTTCCTGGGCGCGTGAGTTAGCCGCGTGCCGCGGCGCCCACGACGGAGAGCAGTTGCAGCTTCTCGTAGCTCTCCGATCCGGGCTGCGCGGTGTACACGAGCAGCAGGTGCGACTGCTCCGGGTCCACGAGGTGCTGGCAGTCCAGCTCGAGCGCCCCGACCTCCGGGTGGATGAATCGCTTCACCGCGTTCGGGCGGATCCCCACCGGATGCGCCTCCCACAGCGCCGCGAACTCCGCGCTGCGCTCGAGCAGCAGTTCCGCGTACTCCGCCGCGCGGGAACCGGGCCCCCGGAGCGCCGCCACCCCACGCAGGCCCGAGACGAACATCGACGACAGGAACGCGTGGTCGTCAGGATGGTGGATCGCGCGGCTCGCCGGGTCGGTGAACCACCGGTACCCGACGCTGCGCTCGGGGCCGGTGTAGCCGGTGGTGTCACCCGTCAGGGCCACCGAGAGCGGCGTCTGACGCAGGGTCTCCCCGAGCTCGGTGACGATCTCCGCCGGGGTGTCGGACAGACGATCGAGCACCCGGGCCAACCCGGGACCGATGTGATCGCCCGTCGCGCCCCGGGGCGGCGCGTGCTGCCCCGCCAACCGGAAGAGGTGGTCACGCTCATCGAGGCTCAGGTGCAGGCCCTGCGCGATGGCCGCGATCATCTGCGGCGACGGGTGCGGGCCGCGCTGCCGTTCGAGCCGGGTGTAGTAGTCGACCGACATGTGGCACAGCGCCGCAACCTCCTCCCGCCGCAGGCCCTGCGTCCGCCGCCGCTGCCCTCGAGGGAGCCCCACGTCCTCCGGCTGCAGGGCCCCCCGCCGCCGGCGGAGGAACTCCGCGAGCCCTTCCCGGTCGATCATCCGCACCTCCTGCCGACGACGGTACTGGGACCGGACCGATCGCGACGCCGCTGGACGCTCTCATCCGGGGATCGACGGTCCCTGGATGAGCATCCGCGGCACTGCGAGGCTGGCAGCCATGAACCGAGCACCGATCGACCTCCCCCTTCCCGATCTCACCGGCAAGCGCGCCGTCGTGACCGGCGGCACCGACGGCATCGGCCTCGGCATCGCGCGCCGCCTCGCCGCGGCCGGCGCGGACGTAGTCCTGCCCGCACGGAACGCCGCGAAGGCCGAGGCTGCGGTCGCCGCGATCGGCGCCGCGGCGCCGGCGACGACCGTCTCCACACTCCCCCTCGACCTGTCGTCCCTCGCGTCGGTGGAGGCGCTCGGCCGCACCCTGCTCGAGGACGGCCGCCCCATCGACCTGCTCATCAACAACGCCGGCGTGATGACCCCGCCCACCCGGCAGACGACCGCCGACGGCTTCGAGCTCCAGTTCGGGACCAACCACCTCGGCCACGTCGCGCTGGTCGCGCACCTGTTGCCGCTGCTTCGCGAGTCGCGGGCCCGCGTCACGTCGCAGATCAGCATCGCCGCCAACGAGAGGTCCATCAACTGGGACGACCTGAACTGGGAGCAGTCCTACAACGGCTCCGGCGCCTACAGTCAGTCCAAGATCGCCTTCGGCCTGTTCGGCCTCGAGCTGGACCGGGTGAGCCGGGAGCGCGGCTGGGGCATCACCAGCAACCTGTCCCACCCCGGCGTCGCCCCGACCAGCCTCCTGGCGGCGCGCCCGGAGATCGGCCGCGACGGTGACACGCTCGGGGTGCGGATCATCCGCCGGTTGTCGGCGCTGGGGATCGTGGTCGGGACCGCGGAGACCGCCGCCCTCCCCGCCCTTCTCGCCGCGACGACGCCGGACGCGGCGGGCAGGTTGTACGGCCCCAAGGGCTTCATGCACCTCGGGGGCCCGCCCGCCGAGCAGCCTCTCTACAGCAGGATCCGCAGCGAGGAGGAGGCCCGCCGCATGTGGCGGATCTCGGAGGGCATGACCGGGATCTCCTTCCCGTCCTGACCCCTAACGACCGCGGACGGCGCGCCCTACTCCCGCCAGGACCCGTCGGCGAGGAAGCGCTCGACGGTGAGCGTGGGCGGGATGAGGTCGAAGCCGCTCGACTGCACCCAGGCGTCGTCGAAGTAGGTGTCGAGGTACCGGTCACCGTCGTCGGCGAGGAGGGTGACGACGCTGCCGGACCGGCCCGCCTGCAGCATCTCGGCGATCACACCGAAGGCGCCCCAGAGGTTGGTACCGGTGGAGCCGCCCACGCGGCGGCCGAGCATCGACGAGGCGATGCGCGCCGCGGCGATCGAGCCGGCATCGGGCACGCCCACCATCCGGTCGACGATCTCCGGGATGAACGACGGCTCCACGCGCGGACGGCCGATGCCCTCGATCCGCGAGGACTGCCCCGTCTGCACCGTGCAGTCCCCGGCGACGTAGCCGGGCAGGAAGCTGGAGTTCTCCGGGTCCACCACGCACAGGCGGGTCGCGTGGCGGCGGTAGCGGATGTAGCGGCCGATGGTCGCCGACGTGCCGCCGGTGCCCGCGCCGACCACGATCCAGGCCGGCTCGGGGTGCTCCTCGAGGGACAGCTGGGAGAAGATCGACTCGGCGATGTTGTTGTTGCCGCGCCAGTCCGTCGCGCACTCGGCGTGCGTGAACTGGTCCATGTAGTGGCCGCCCCGCTCCTCGGCGAGCCGCGCGGCCTCGGTGTACACCTCGTCGGCGCGGTCCACGAAGTGGCACGTGCCGCCCTCGCGCTCGATCAGCGCCACCTTCGCCGGCGACGTCGAGCGCGTCATCACCGCGACGAAGGGCAGGCCCAGCAGCTTCGCGAAGTAGGCCTCGGACACCGCCGTCGAGCCCGACGAGGCCTCGATCACCGTCGTGCCCTCGCGCACCCACCCGTTGCACAGCGAGTACAGGAACAGGGACCGGGCCAGACGGTGCTTCAGGCTGCCCGTGATGTGCGTGGTCTCGTCCTTGAGATACAGGTCGATCCCGGCGCCCCGCGCCCACTCCCCCAGCGGGAAGCGCAGCAGGTGCGTGTCGGCGCTGCGGCGCGCGTCGGCCTCGATCAGCCTGACGGCGTTGTCCACCCAGGACCGGTCCGCGGACCGGTCGTGAACGACGGTCGTCACTCGTCCACGCCCTGCAGCCGCCGACGGAAGTCGTCGCGCTTCGCCTTGCGCGCCTCGTCGATGACGGCGGCGCTCTCGTTCACCCGGGTGCGCAGCTTCTTGCCGAGCACCATCGACAGCGGCAGCGAGACCACGAGGGCGAACAGGAAGACGGGAACGGGCGGCACCTCGTCGAGGAACAGGTACCCGATCCCGTAGAGCACCGCGAACACGGCGACGACGAGCCCCAGGCGGAACAGCGTATAGAAAAAGATGTCGCGTGCCAGGGCCTTCTTGGCCGCACCCGTATCGGTCATGACCATGAGCCTACCCCTCGTCCGAAATACGACTTTACCAATTCTTGGCACTCGGATAGAGGTTCGAGTACTCGGGCAAATCGCTGCATACTGGGCATCATGACCACGGCACACCCGAACCTCGCCCAGCGCGCAGCGGACCCCCGGGCCGCTGCTCCCCGTCAGCCCGAGCGCCTCATGACCCCAGGCCAGGTGGCCGCACTGTTCAATGTGAACCCCAAAACGGTCACCCGGTGGGCAGGCGCAGGCCTCCTCGGCTCCGTCCGGACCCCCGGCGGGCACCGTCGCTTCCGCGCGTCGGAAGTCTTTGCTCTGTTGAACCAGAACACCACGGCGTAGCCCCCGCACACGACGAAGGGCGCCGCTCCACCGATATCCTCGGCGGGGCGGCGCCCTTCGCGTACGCGGGTACTCGGCGCGGACTCAGCCGGCGTAGGAGTGCAGGCTGCCCGTCGCGAAGTAGTTGATGATGAAGAGGTTGAAGACGATCACGGCGAAGCCGAGGATGTTCAGGTAGGGCGCGGCCTTGCGCCACACCGACGTCGCCCGCGCGTGCAGGTACGCCGCGTAGAGGACCCACGCGATGAACGAGGTGGTCTCCTTCGGGTCCCAGCCCCACGGGCGGCCCCACGCCGCCTCGGCCCACACGGCGCCGCAGATCACGCCCGCGCTGAACAGCGGGAAGGCGACGATCACGGTGCCGTACGCCACGCGGTCGAGCACCTGCGTGGACGGGATGGCCTGCAGTAGCCGGCCGCCGATCCCCGAGGTCACGGTGACGGAACCGTCGGGCAGCTCGAACCGGCGGCGGATCAGGTACAGCAGGCTGGCGACGCCGGAGACCAGGAAGATGCCGGCGCCGATCGACACGATCGAGACGTGGATCGCGAGCCAGTAGGACTTCAGCGAGGGCACCACGGGGCCGGCGGTCGTGTACAGCACGCCCTCGGCGACGAACATGAAGATCAGGATCGGGACCAGCACGAAGCCGAGGATCGGACGGGCCTCGGGCTTGCGCAGCAGCACGAGCGAGGCGAGGACCGCGCCCGCGCACATGATGGACATGAATTCGTACATGTTGCCCCAGGGCATGCGGCCGGTGGCGACGCCGCGCAGCACGATCGAGGAGACGTGCACGAGCAGGCCCGCGACTACGAGGGCGTAGCCCATCCGGCCGATCCGCTCGGACTTCGTGCGCCGGGGGCCGTCGTCGACTACCCGGCCCGGAGTGGAATCGGTGGCGATCGGGCCGCCGCCCGCGGCGACGAGCTCCCGCTTGCGGTCGCGCGCGGCCGTCGCGTCCACCCGCGACGTGGCGAGCTCGATGACCATCAGGACCAGCGCGAGCGCATAGATCCCGGTGGCGCTGGTGAACAGCACGTCGGCGAAGTTCGCCAGGTCGACGTTGGTCTCGGTTCCCATGCTCACGCCACTTTCTCACCGTTGGAGCCGACCAGGCGGTCGGCCAGTGCTTCGAAGTCCTCGGTCCAACCGGCCTGGTCGGTGCGGGCCAGTCCGGCGATCTCCATCACGGTACCGCCGCCCTCGCGCGGGGTCAGCCGCACGAACACCCGCCGGCGCCGCACGGTGAGCGAGACGATGAGCCCGCCCAGCATCCCGATCGCGAAGACCAGCGTCCAATTCTGCGCCGGGTTGTGGCTGACCTGCAGGGCCGCGAAGTTCGTCACCCCGTCGAACCGCACCTGGGTGCCGTCCTCGATGGTGGTCGACTGCCCGACGGTCAGGTTCACCCGCGCCTTCTTCGACAGCCGGCCGGAGTCGATCTGGTCGCGGCTGAGCGAGAAGATGTTCTGCGGCTTGCCGGTGTCGAGGCCGGTGTCGCCCTCGTAGATGTCCACCGCGACGGCCGGATCGTTCGGCGCGGGGAAGCGCGAGGTGAGCAGCGTCCCGTCGAGCTGCTTGGTGGGGGCGAGCAGCCCCTCGATCCCGATCTGCTTGGTGCGTCGCTCGTCCTCGGTGCGGTACAGCTCGGCGGGCGGGTCGAAGCGCAGCGCGCCGGAGGAGAGGAAGTTGATCTTGTCCTGCGGCGCGAACTGCATGGTCTGCGTGCGGACGGCGCCGTTCGGGTAGGTCACGGTGAACGTGCCGGCGTAGCCGTGGCCCAGCATGTAGACGCGCACGCCCTCCATGCGGAGCGGCTTGTTCACCTCGATGGCGTACTTCTTCCAGGTGTCGTTCTGCAGGCCCTCGCGGTCCTGGTACGAGGCGAGCGTGCGGAACATGTCGGGCTGCGCGTTCGGCAGGAAGGTGGCCTGCACCTCGTCGGCCTTGAGGCAGAAGGGCGCGAGCCCGGTCCCGTCGACGAGGTTGCCGGCGCGGAAGTTGTCGTAGTTCGACGAGGTGTTGCAGAAGCCCTCGTCGCCCGCGATCACGATGCGCGAGCCCTCGTAGGAGAACTGCTGGCCGACGCCGATCGCGATGAGGATGCCCACCAGCGAGATGTGGAAGACCAGGTTGCCGGCCTCGCGGAGGTAGCCCTTCTCGGCGGAGACGGTGACGGTGCCCTCGGCCTCGTTCGCCCCGCCGGGACGGGCGATCTTGCGCCAGCCGCGCAGGCCGGCGAGCACCGTCTGCGCGGCGGCCTCGGGATCCTGGTCGCTCTCGCGGGTGGTGTGCCGCGGGAGGCGCGACAGGTTGCGCGGGGTCGCGACGGGCGGCGTCCGCAGGGCGCGGAAGTGCTCGACCGTCCGCGGGAGGATGCAGCCGACGAGCGAGACGAACAGCAGCGCGTAGATCGACGTGAACCACACCGACTTGAAGACGCCGAAGAACTGCAGCTCGTCCATGATCTCGCCGAGCGTGCCGTGGTCGTCGATCCACTTCGCGGTGGCGGCGGAGTCGACGTCGCGCTGGGGCAGCAGCGCGCCGGGCATGGCGGCGACGGCCAGCAGGAAGAGCAGGACCAGCGCGGTCTTCATCGACGTGAGCGAGCGCCACGTGTTGCGGACCGCGGCGAGGGCGCGGCGGGGCGGGGACTGCTTGACGGGGGTAGTCATCAGATCGGCATCACTGTGTTCGAGACGAAGAGGCGGCGGACGAGGTCGATGAACTCGGCCCAATAGCCGGTGACCAGCGCGACGCCGACGGCGATCATCAGCACGCCGCCGAAGATCTGGATGCGGCGCGAGTTGCGGCGCAGCCACCCGACGGCGCGGACGGCCACCGTCGACCCGAGGGCCAGGACGATGAAGGGCAGCCCGAGTCCGGCGCAGTAGGCCACGATGAGGATCGCGCCGCGGGCGGGCTCGGCGTCGGTGCCGACGACGATGGACAGGATCCCCGCCAGCGTCGGGCCGATGCACGGGGTCCAGCCGAGCGCGAAGACGCCGCCGAGCAGCGGCGCGCCCGCGAGGGTGGTCCACTGCCGCGGCGCGAACCGCACGTCGCGCTCGAGCATCGGGACCAGGCCGATGAAGGCGAGGCCCATGACGATGGTGACGACGCCGCCGATCCGCATCAGGGTGTCGGCGTTGAGCCGGATCGACGTGGCGAGCCCGAAGACCGACATCGTCATCAGCAGGAAGACGGCGGTGAACCCGGCGACGAAGAGGATCGCGGCGCCCATGACGCGCCACCGGCCCGCCCGCGCGCCCGCCTTCGCCTCGTCGACGGTGGCGGCCGGGGCCTCGGCCCCGACGAGCCCCGCGAGGTACGACAGGTAGCCCGGCACGAGCGGGACGATGCACGGCGAGGCGAAGGAGACGAGCCCCGCGAGCAGGCACGCGCCGAGCGCGAGCAGCAGCGGGCCCGAGACGGCCGCGGTGGCGAAGGCCTCTCCCATCAGCCCTCCCCCAGCACCTTCTCGATGGTGTCCGTGAGTTCCTTCTCGCCGACGGTGGTCAGGTAGGACGCGGCCACGCGGTGCTGTCGGTCGAGGACGAAGGTCATCGGCACGACGGTGGTCGGGTACTGCTCGCCGATGGCCAGCAGCGTCTTACCGGGCGGGTCGTAGATCGACGGGTACGTCAGGCCCTGCGAGCCGATGAAGTCGCGGGCGGCGTCGTCGCCGGCGGTCTCGCGCAGGTTGATGCCGAGGAACTGCACGCCCTTGTCCTTGGTGGCGACGTAGGTGCGTTCCAGCTCGGGCGATTCGAGGCGGCACGGGGCGCACCAGCTGCCCCACACGTTGATGACGACGACCTTGCCGGCGTAGTCGGAGAGCTTGATCGTGGTGTTCGGGTCGGTCACGCTGCGGCCGGACAGGTTCTCGACGGTGCTGCGCTGCCCGGGCTCGTAGAACTGCCGGACCTTGCCGCCGGGGGCGATCACGCCGCCCTTGGCGGCCTGGTCGGAGAGCTGGACGCAGCCGGACGCGCCGAAGGCGACCGCGCCGGCGACCACGAGGGCTGCGGCGCGGCGGGCGAGCCTCACGCGCCGCGCACCAGCGGGTCGGTGGCGCCCGCCGGCTCGGAGTACACGATGTCGACGAGCTCGTCGCCGTCGTAGACGAGGCTGGTGAGCGAGGCGAGGGAGCACTGCCGGTTGCGCGGATCGTGCCAGAGCCGCTTGCCCTCGAGGTGGCGGCGCAGGGTCACGACGGGCAGCTGGTGGCTCACCAGGACGGCCTCGTGGCCGCGGGCCCGCTCGCGCGCGATGTCGACGACGCCGACCATGCGGTGCGCGATCTGCAGGTAGGGCTCGCCCCACGACGGGGTGAACGGATCGCGCAGCTTGGCCCAGTGCTTGGGCTGGCGCAGGGCACCGTCGCCGACGGCCACCTTGAGGCCCTCGAACTGGTTACCGGCCTCGATGAGCTCCTCGTCGGTGATGATCGGCAGCCCGTGCGACGCGGCGATGGGCGTCGCGGTCTCCTGGGCGCGCTGCAGCGGCGAGGCGAACACGGCGGTGATGTCGTGGTCGGCGAGCGCGTCGGCCACCGTCTGCGCCTGGGCCCGGCCCGTGTCGGACAGGCGGAACCCGGGCAGGCGGCCGTAGAGGATGCCGTCGGGGTTGTGCACCTCGCCGTGCCGCATGACGTGCACGATCGTCTGGGTCATCTGGGTCTCCTACTGCGTCGCCGCAGCGGCGGCGCGGGCGGCGGCGGGCAGCGCCGCCTCGATGGATGCGAAGTCGTCGTCGCTGAGCGCGGCGGAGACGAACCACGCCTCGAAGGCGCTGGGCGGCGGGTAGATCCCCTGCTCGAGCAGGGCGTGGAAGAAGGGCGCGAAGCGGAAGGTCTCGGCGGCCTTGGCCTGCGCGTAGTCCTTGACGGGCCCGTCGGTGAAGAAGACGGAGACGAGGTTGCCCGCGTACTGGACGTGGTGCCGCACGCCCTCCGCGGTGAGCGCGTCGCCGATGAGCCCGCCGAGGCGGATCGAGTTGGCGTTGAGCTTGGCGTACACCTCGTCGGTGGCGTGCTGCAGCGTCGCGAGGCCCGCGGCCACGGCGACGGGGTTCCCCGAGAGCGTGCCGGCCTGGTAGACGGGGCCGAGCGGCGCGAGATGCCCCATGACCTCGGCGGAGCCGCCGAAGGCCGCGGCGGGCAGCCCGCCCGACATGACCTTGCCGAAGGTGAACAGGTCGGCGTCCACGGGGTCGAGGCCGTACCAGCCGGCCTTGCTGACGCGGAAGCCCGTCATGACCTCGTCGAGGATGAGCAGGGCACCGTCGGCCCGGGTGATCTCGCGCAGGCCCTCGTTGAAGCCCGGCTGCGGCGGGACGGCGCCCATGTTCCCGGCGGCGGCCTCGGTGATCACGGCGGCGATCTGCCCGGGGTACTGCGCGAAGGCCTCCCGCACGGCGGCGAGGTCGTTGTAGGGCAGGACGACGGTGTCGGCCGCCTGCGCGCCCGTCACGCCGGGGCTCGTCGGCAGGCCCAGGGTGGCGACGCCGGAGCCGGCGTCGGCGAGCAGCGCGTCGACGTGGCCGTGGTAGCAGCCGGCGAACTTGATGATCTTGGCGCGGCCGGTGACGCCGCGGGCCAGGCGCACGGCGCTCATGGTGGCCTCGGTGCCGGAGTTGACCAGGCGCACCCGCTCGACGGGGGCCACGCGGGCGATGATCTCCTCGGCCAGCGCGATCTCGGCCTCGGTGGGGGCGCCGAAGCTCAGGCCGGTGGTGGCGGCGCGCTGCACGGCGTCGACGACGGCGGGGTGCGCATGGCCCAGGATCATCGGTCCCCAGCTGGAGACGAGGTCGACGTAGGTGTTGCCGTCGGCGTCGGTGAGCTGCGAGCCCGTGGCGCTGGTGATGAATCGCGGGGTGCCGCCGACGGCGGAGAAGGCGCGCACCGGGGAGTTCACCCCGCCGGGGATGGAGCGGGCCGCGCGCTCGAAGAGGGCCGCGCTGGCCGGGGCCGCTGTGTCGCTACCGGGGGCGATGGGGGAACTCACGACCTCCAGTGTCCCAAACGAGCGCAACTCGTCAACTACAGGGTGTAGGAGTTCAGTGGAAACCGCCCCGGTGGGCCGCCCGAAAGGCGATACCACTTCGATACCACCGCGCGTATCGTCGGGGTATGGCCATGACGCTCCGCCTCACCGACGACGACGACGCCGCCCTCACCGCACTCGCCGCGGCGGAGGGGGTGAGCAAGCAGGAGGCGGCGCTCCGCGCGATCCGCGAGAAGTCCGCGCGCTTGGACCGCGACTCCGAGGTCCGCCGGCTCACGCGGGACGCGGTCGCGCGGTACGGCCCGCTGCTCGACCGGCTCGCGCAGTGACGGTCCACCTCGATCTGGAACTCCTGCTCACCATCATCGACCAGGCCGGATTGCCCGGCGTTCGGGACCACGGCCTTCTGGAGTCGGCCGCGCTGCGCCCGCAGACCTCGGTGTTCGGCGACGACGCGTACCCGACGCTCGACGAGCAGGCCGCCGCACTCATGGAGTCGATCGTCCGCAACCACCCGCTCGTCGACGGGAACAAGCGGCTCGGCTGGCTCGCGACGGTCGTCTTCTACGGCCTCAACGGCGTGACGCTGGACGCCCCGGAGGACCCCGCCTACGACCTCGTCATCGGCATCGCCGAGGGCCGGATCGACTACCACGCCAGCGCCCGCCTGCTGGCGTCATGGACCGCGTCGTAGCGGCCGCACCCTATAGTGGAACAGGTTCCACTTCCGGGGCCGCGCCGCGCACGGTAGGAGTAGAGCCATGGAACGACTCAGCGGACTGGACGCCTCCTTCCTGTACCTGGAGTCCCGATCCCAGCTCATGCACGTGAGCGGGCTGCTCGAGCTGGACCCCGGCACCGTCGAGGGCGGGTACCGGTTCGAGGACCTGCGGAGCGAGCTCGCGCGGCGGATCACGGCGATGCCCGCGTTCCGGCGCAAGCTGCACGACTCCGTGGCCAACCTGGACCACCCCGTCTGGGTGGAGGACGAGTCCTTCGACATCGAGGCGCACGTGCACCGGATCGCGGTCCCCGCGCCCGGCGGCGAGCAGGAGCTCGCCGATCTCTGCGCGCACATCGCGGGCCAGGCGCTGGACCGCAGCAAGCCCCTGTGGGAGATGTGGGTCATCGAGGGCCTGGCCGACGGGCGGATCGCGATCATGATGCGCATGCACCACGCGGGCGTCGACGGCGTGACCGGCGCCGGCCTCATGGCCCAGCTGTGCTCGCTGACCCCCGAACCGCCCGCGCTCGATCCCGCGATGGTGGACAAGTCGACGGGCGGCGCGCCGCTGCTCGCGCTCGCCGCCGACGGCGCGAAGAACGTCCTGCTCCGCCCGCTGTCGCTGGTCTCCCTGCTGCCGCGCACCGTGCCCGTCCCCGTGCGCTGGTGGACCCGCTCGCGCCGCGGCGCCGCCATGCCGGCCCCGTTCAGCGCGCCCCGCACCTCGCTCAACAGCTCGATCACCGGCCACCGCGCCATCGCCTTCGCCTCCGTGCCGCTGGCCGACGTGAAGAAGATCAAGGACCACTTCGGGGTCAAGGTCAACGACGTGGTGCTGGCGGCCTGCTCGGGCGCGATGCGCGAGTTCCTGCACGACCGCGGCGAGCTCCCCGAGCAGCCGCTGGTCGCGATGATCCCCGTCTCGGTGCACGAGGCCGAGATCGGCGCGACGCTCACCGAGGGCACCAACAAGGTCACCGGCATGTTCACCCGGATGACCACGGACGTCGACACCCCCGTCGCGCGACTGGAGGCGATCCGCGAGCGGGTCGCGACGAGCAAGGAGCACCACGGCGAGCTGGACGACAACCTGCTCCGTTCCTGGGCACAGTTCGCGCCGGCGTCGATCATGCAGCTCGGCGCCCGGCTCTACGGCGACAACAACCTGCCCGAGCTGCACCCCGTGATCTACAACCTGGTGATCTCCAACGTGCCGGGCCCCGACATCCCGCTGTACTTCCTGGGCGCGCGGATCCACTCGATGTACCCGCTGGGCCCGGTCTTCCACGGCGCGGGCCTCAACGTGACGGTCTTCTCGCAGGAGGGCACACTGAACATCGGTGTGATCGCCTGCAAGAAGCAGGTGCCCGACCCGTGGCCGATCGTCCGCGCCTTCGAACGCGACATGGCGGCGCTGGTCGCGGCCGTCGACGCGGCGGGCACCGAGGAAGGCTGACCATGACCGACGGCCCGCGGGTACGCATCGACAGCGGCGAGATCTCCGGCCGCGACCAGCGGACGGTGCACGCCTACCGCGGCATCCCCTATGCGCAGCCGCCCGTCGGGCCGCTGCGGTACCGGGCGCCGCAGCCGGTGCAGCCCTGGGACGGGGTCCGCGCGGCGACGGAGTTCAGCGCCGCCGCGCCGCAGAACAAGAAGTACACGCTGGTCGGCTTCCGCGAGTACCAGCCCACCAGCGAGGACTCGCTGACCCTCAACGTGGTCGCCCCCGCGCGGGAGGCCACGACGCCGCGCCCGGTGATGGTGTTCATCCACGGCGGCGCCTACCTCATGGGCAGCTCGGCGACGCCGCTGTACTACGGCAACTCGCTGGTCGAGCGGGGCGACGTCGTCTTCGTCTCGATCAATTACCGCCTGGGCGCCCTCGGCTATCTCGACCTGACGGACTTCTCCACCGACGAGCGCCCGATCGACGGCAACCTCGGCCTGCGCGATCAGGTCGCGGCCCTGCAGTGGGTGCACCGCAACATCGCGGCCTTCGGCGGCGACCCGGGCAACGTCACGATCTTCGGCGAGAGCGCCGGCGGCAACGCCGTCACCACGCTGCTCGCCACGCCCGCCGCGCGGGGCCTGTTCCACCGCGCCATCGCGCAGAGCTCGGCCCCCGAGCTCACCGTCGACGCGGTCACCGCGCGCGGCTGGGGCAAGCGCTTCGTGGAGATCGTCGGCGGCCCCGAGCACATCGACACCGCCACCTCCGAGGAGCTGGGCCGCGCCGGCAACCGCCTCATGGGCGAGCTCAACCGGGAGCAGCTGGGCGTGGTCCCCTTCGGCCCCACGGTCGACGGTGACTACCTCCCGGAGGATCCGGAGGTCGCCATCGCGGCCGGACGGGGCGCGCAGGTGCCGCTCATCATCGGCACCAACCGCACCGAGGCCACACTGTTCACGAAGATGCCCGGCATGGGCAAGCCGTCGGCCGAGCGCGCCGCGCACACCGTCGGCGGCACGCCGGAGGCCTTCGCCGCGCTGTCCGCGGCGTACCCGGGCTTCCCCGACGTCGCGTCGCTGAACCGGATCATCGGCGACTTCATGTTCTGGGCGCCGTCACTGCGGATCGCGCAGGCGCACGCCAAGCACGCGCCGACGTACTTCTACCGCTACGACTTCTCCCCGAAGACGCTGGACCTGTTGGGCTACGGCGCGACGCACGCCTCCGAGCTGATGGCGGTGTTCGGCGTCTACCACGGCACGACGGGGTGGGTCCTCGGCGCGCTGGGCGACCGCCGCATCGCGATGCGCGTCTCCGACGGGATGCAGCGCGACTGGATCACGTTCGCCCGCACGGGCCGTCCGGCCGGCGAGTGGCCGACGTACAACGGCACCTCGCGCGCGACGCTGGTGATCGACGACCGCAACCGCGTCGTCTACGACCCCTCCCCCGAGATCCGTCGCGCCTGGGACGCGTTCGAGGCCGCCCGCCGCTGAGCCGTGCCCGACGGGGCCGGCGCCGCGCGCCCGGCGGCGCGTTCACCGGGTGCTCATGTCGGCGACGTGCCCACGTCACCCCGAAGGGGCACGGTGCAGGCATGCCCTCACCCTTCGTTTCCCGTCGTATCTTCCTCCTCGGCACCGCGGGCGCGGCGGCGCTCGCGGGCGCCGGCTGCGCACCGGGCGGCGATCCCGCCCCGAGCGCCTCGCCCAGCGCCACGCCGCGCGGCGATCTCTTCGCGCTCGGCGTCGCCTCGGGCGATCCCACGCCCGACGGTGCCGTGCTCTGGACCCGGCTCGCCCGCGATCCGCTCGCCGACGACGGCATGGGCGGGATCCCGGCGCGCACCTTCCCCGTGCAGTGGGAGGTGGCCGAGGACGAGCGGTTCACGAAGGTCGTGCAGCGCGGCGACGCGACGGCGGCGCCCGAGGCGGGGCACAGCGTGCACGTCGAGCTGGCGGGCCTGCGCCCCGGGCGGGAGTACTTCTACCGCTTCCGCGCCGAGGGCGCGCTGTCGCGGACCGGTCGCACGCACACCACGCCGGAGCCCGGTGCGATGACGCCGCTGGCGATGGCCTTCGCCAGCTGCTCGCAGTACGAGCACGGCTACTTCACGGCGTACCGGCACCTCGCGGAGGAGCGCCCGCAGCTGATCCTGCATCTCGGCGACTACCAGTACGAGTACGCGGCCGGCGGCTACGAGCTCACGACCGGGAACGTGCGCGACCACCGCGGCCCGGAGACCGTCACGCTGGCGAACTACCGGCAGCGGTACGCGCAGTACAAGTCCGATCCGGACCTGCAGCTCGCGCACGCCGCCGCGCCGTGGGTGGCCGTGTGGGACGACCACGAGGTCGACAACAACTGGGCCGGCGAGGTCTACGAGAAGCCCGAGAAGCCTCAGCCCGACTTCCTGGAGCGGCGCCGCGCGGCGTTCCAGGCGTACTACGAGAACATGCCGCTGCGCCGCGCGCAGGTGCCGAACGGGCTGTCGCTGCGCCTGTACCGGCGCGTGCAGTGGGGCGACCTCGCCACCTTCCACATGCTGGACACCCGGCAGTACCGCGACGACCAGGTGGGCAACGACAAGGTGCCCGCCACCGACCCCGAGAACCGGAATCCCGCGCGCAGCCTCACCGGCGCGGAGCAGGAGCGCTGGCTGCTCGACGGGTTGCACGCCTCGCGGGCGCGCTGGGACGTGCTGGGGCAGCAGGTGATGTTCGCCCCGATCGACTACGACCCCACCGACGCCGCCGGCTACAACCCGGACGCGTGGGACGGCTACGTCGGTTCGCGCGACCGGGTGATGGACGGCTGGCAGGCGGCGGGCACCCGCAACCCCGTGGTGCTCACCGGCGACGTGCACACCCACTACGCCAACGACATCCGGCGCGGCGACGCCGTCGTGGCCTCCGAGCTGACGGCCACGTCGATCACCAGCGGCGGCGACGGTTCCGCGGACCACAGCGAGAAGGAGAAGGCGCAGCTGCGCGACAACCCGCACATCCGGCTGCTGCGCAACCAGCGCGGCTACGTCAGCACCCGGATCACGCCCGAGACCATCCGCGCGGATTACCGTGTGCTGCCGTACGTCTCGAAGCCCGGGGCACCGGTGCAGACCGCGGCGTCGTTCGACATCCGCGACGGGGTGCGCGGCCTGCAGCAGGTCTGACGCGGCCCCACCGGAACAAGCGTGCGCCGCCGGTCGACTCGGGGTCGACCGGCGGCGCACGTCGTGAGCGGAGCCGTTACTTCGCGGCCAGCTTCTCGTTGAAGAACTTCGCGGCCTCGGCGGCGGCGAGGGTCGTGGCCTCGGGGCCGTCGTAGAAGTCCATGTGGGCGTAGCCGTCCACGACGAGCAGCTTCTTGTCGCCCTTGGCGCGGGTGTACAGCTCGGTCGAGTGCCACAGCGAGCCGGCCTCGGAGCCGGCGATCGCGAGCACCGGCTGGGTCAGCAGGTCCTCGACCAGGGCGAAGGCGTCGAAGCCGATGATCGCGGGGATCGACAGGCCCAGCAGGTACTTGTTCTCGGCCGTGGGGTACTGCGCGCGCGGCGTCAGGTAGTAGTCGCTGGCCTCGGCCAGGTCGCGCGGGACCTCGGGGGTGACCTCGGTCGGCACGTAGCCGACGGTGAAGGGCTCGGCCTTGGTGGTGACCTCGACCTGGCGCTGCGCCGACGCGGCGTCACGGGTGGGGAGCACGTCCGCGTCCCGGCCGTTGCCGTCCCAGCCCTTGCGCCACGCGGAGCCGATGTTCACGGCGCTGACGGTGCCGACCGCCTTGATGCGGGCGTCCACCTTGGTGGCGGCCACGGCGTAGCCGCCGCCGGCGCACACGCCCCACACGCCGATCCGCTCGGGGTCGACGAAGGACTGGGTCTGCAGGAAGTCCACGACGGCGTTGACGTCGCTGACGCGGGCGGCCGGGTCCTCGAGGAAGTGCGGCTCGCCGCCGGACTCGCCCTGGAAGGAGGCGTCGTAGGCGACGGTCACGAACCCGGCCTCGGCCAGCTTCGCGGCGTACAGACCGGCGGTCTGCTCCTTGACGCCGCCGCCGGGGTGCACGACGACGAGGGCGGGGTAGGTGCTGTTGGCGTCGAAGTCGTCCGGGGTGAACAGGTTTCCGGCGAGCTCGATGGTGCCCTTGGCGATCTTCACGGACTGGGTGGCCATGATGGTTCCTCTCCTTTGCGGTGTCCCGGTCGTCCGGCCGGGCTGCTGAGAACCACTCTGCCGTCGTCCGCGCGGCGGTGGCAGTGGGCGCTTATCGGGGGTACTGCCGGCCCCTGTCTGGCGCCGTCAGGCGCCCAGCAGCGCGATGACCACCGCGGCCCGCGTCTCGGGGATCAGCGCGAACGACAGCAGGAGCGCGGTGTCGGCGACGTCGCCGTCGGTCAAGGCGTGCTCGGCGAGGGTCGACACGCGGTAGCGGTGCCGGGTCAGCGTCGCCCGCGCCGCGGCGAGCGCCGCATCGGAGCCCAGGTCCACGGTGAGGTGCAGCCCCGCGTCGGCGCCGAGGACGAGCGCGTCCGGCAGATGCTCCGCGAGCGCCCGCCGGACGGCGGCACGCCGCGCGCCGTAGGTGCGGGCCGCCCGCGCTACGTGGGCGTCCCAGGCGCCGGAGTCGAGGAAGTGGGCCAGCATCGAGGCCGCGGCGCCGTCGACGCCCGCGCTCGAGCCGTGCCCCGCGTGCGGCAGCCCGCGCAGCGACTCCGGTACGGCGGCCCACGCGAGTCGCAGCTGCGGGGTCAGCGCCTTCGAGGCGGTGCCGAGGTAGACGACGTGGTCGGGCGCGAGGGTCTGCAGCGCGGGCAGCGGCGCCACGTCGTAGGAGAACTCGCCGTCGTAGTCGTCCTCGACGATCACGCTGCCCGTCTCCCGCGCCCAGTCCACGAGATCGAGCCGCCGCGCCATCGAGAGCCGCACGCCGGTCGGGTACTGGTGCGCCGGCGTCGTGTAGACGAGGCACCGCCGGCGCGGCAGCCGATCGACGACCAGTCCGTCCGCGTCGACGGGCACACCCACGACCTCGCCGCCCGTCGCGCGGAAGGCGTCGAAGGCCCGCCGGTAGCCGGGCGTCTCCACCGCGATCGGGGTGCCGAGCTCCCCGGCGATCGCGGTCAGGGCCGGATTCACGCCCGGGAACACGCGCAGGTCGCCGGGCGCGGCCCGCACCGCGCGCCGCCGCCGCAGGTGCACGGCCAAGGCCTCCTGCAGCGCCGCGACGTGCGGCGCCGCCGACGTCGTGGGCGGGAGCGCGGTCGCGTGCCGCCAGGACCGGCGCCACCGCCGCTCGTCGATGAGGGTCACGTCGGGTACGCCCGGCACCAGGCTCGTGTCCCAGATGTCCGACGGTGCCTCCTCGTCGCGACGCGGGGCGGGCGCGGCGTGCATCGCGTGCGCGAGCCGGTCGGTATCCGGGGCGATCCGGGTGCCGCTGCCGGGGACCGCGGCCGTGACGCCCATCGCGGCGAGGGTGTCGTAGGCGGCGATCACCGTGTTCCGGGCGATGCCCAGTCCCGCGGCGAGCGCCCGCGAGGAGGGCAGCACGTCGCCGGGGTGCAGGGCGCCGCCGTCGAGGCCGTCGATGACCGCGTCGACGATCGCGCCGCTCGGGAGCGCGCCGCCGTGCGCGAACGCGGACCAGAAGTCGGGGAGGGACGCGGGCGGGCGGGGCATCGCCCCAGAATACTGGTTCTCGAAATCTCCCAATTCTGGATCTTCTGCAGCACCGGTATCTGCCCCAGGATGGATGCATGGACAAGCTCACCCGGTATCCCCAGCGCGGCGGCGACCGCCGCCTCCTCGACGAGATCCTGGACGAGGGCGTGGTCGCGGTGCTGTCGACGGTGGCCGACGGCCTGCCGTGGTCCGTGCCGATCGCGTACGCCCGCCTCGGCGACCGGATCGTGCTCCACGGTTCGACGGGGGCCGGCGCGCTGCGGCACGTCGCAGCGGGTGCCCCGGCGACTCTGACCGTGACCCATGTCGACGCGCTGATCGTGGCCGACACGGCCTTCGACCACTCGATGAACTACCGCTCGGCGGTGCTGCGCGGCGCGCTCACGACGGAGTCGGTCGACGGCGCGGAGTTGCTCGAGGCGTTCACCGACACGCTACTGCCGGGCCGCAGCGCGGAGCTGCGCGCCAACACCCGCAAGGAGCTCGCCGCGACCACCGTGCTCACCTTCCCGATCACCGCCGACAACTGGATCGCCAAGGCGCGCACCGGCGGAGCCTCGTCGACCGAGGGCGGCTGGTCCGGCGTGCTGCCGCTGCGGAAGGGCTATGCGCGGATCGAGCCGACGCCCGGCCAGGATCTGCCGGTGCCCGCGTCCGTGCGGGCGGCGCTCGGGGCGGACGAGCCGGAGGCGTGCTGCGCGAACGCCCGGTGATTCCCCTCTCGGAAACGGCATGAATCGCCCGGGCTGGGTACGGTTGAGGCCATGAGTGCTCCGACCTCGCCGGCATCGTCGCCCGAACTGACCGCAGCGCTGCGCGCCATCCTCGACGGCCGGTGGGCCGCCACGAGGGACGTGGTGCGCGAGCAGATCCAGGACGGGAACGTGGTCCCGCAGGCGGGGCTGAGCCTGGACGAGTACCGCGAGCTGATGCTCGGCCAGATGAAGGCGATGGTGCCGCTGGGCTTCCCGGCCGACGGCTTCAAGACCGAGCACGGCGGCACCGGCGACGTGGGCGCCGCGGTCACCGCGATCGAGACCCTCGGCTACGGCGACCTCTCGCTCATGGTCAAGGCGGGCGTGCAGTGGGGTCTGTTCGGCGGCGCGGTGGAGAACCTGGGCACCGACTACCACCACGACACGTACGTCAAGGGCCTGATCGACCTCGACGTGCTCGGTTGTTTCGCGATGACCGAGACCGGGCACGGCTCCAACGTGCAGGAGCTGGAGACCACCGCCACCTACCTGCCGGAGACGGGCGAGTTCGAGATCCACTCCCCCACCTCCAGTGCTCGCAAGGACTACATCGGCGGCGCCGGGAAGCACGCGCGCTGGGCCTCCGTGTTCGCGCAGCTCATCACCGGCGGCCCGGGCGAGGAGCCCACCGGCCGGGGCGTGCACTGCTTCGTGGTGCCGATCCGCGACGAGAACGGCGACGACCTCCCCGGCGTCACCACCTCCGACTGCGGCTACAAGGGCGGCCTCCCCGGCGTGGACAACGGCCGCATCGTCTTCGACCGCGTGCGCATCCCCCGGCGCGAGTTGCTCAACCGGTACGCGGACGTCGCGGAGGACGGAACCTATTCCAGCCCCATCGAATCCGACAACAAGCGCTTCTTCACGATGCTCGGCACCCTGATCCGCGGCCGCGTCACCGTGGGCGCCGCGGCGGGCGCCGCCGGACGGCTCGGCATCACCCTCGCCACCAAGTACGCGCTGGTCCGCCGCCAGTTCGACGCGCCCGGCGGCGACAACGAGCTACTGCTGCTCGACTACCGCACGCACCAGCGCCGGCTGCTGCCGCTGGTCGCGCGGGCCTACGCCTTCGCCATCGCGCAGAACGAGCTCACCGCGGAACTGCACGAGCTGCAGACCGGCGATCCCGACGCGGTGGACCCCGCCTACGCCCGCGAGATCGAGGGCAAGGCCGCCGCGATCAAGGCCGGCCACACCCGCCTCGCGTCGGACGCGATCAGCGCGGCCCGCGAGGCCTGCGGCGGCGCCGGCTACCTCTCGGAGAACCGGCTCCCGTTGCTGCGCGGCGATATCGACGTCTTCACCACCTTCGAGGGCGACAACCTGGTGCTCACCCAGCTGGTCGCCAAGGAGCAGCTCACCGCCTACGCCGGCGACGTGCAGGGCCTCGACGCGGTGGGCTGGGTGCGCTTCGTGGCGAACATGGCCAAGGACGTCGTGCTGGAGAAGACCGCCGCCCGCCAGGTGGTGCAGACACTGCTCGACGACTCGGACGAGGACACCGAGGAGAGCGAACTCACCCACCCGGGCACGCAGCTGCGGCTCCTGCGGAACCGCGAGGACCACCTGCTGCGCACCGCCGCCGCCCGCATGCGGCGCGCGAAGGAGCCCGACGAGGACCCGCTCGAGGTCTTCACCGAGACGCAGGACCACCTGATCAAGGTCGGCGACGCGCACATCGAGCGGATCGTGCTGGAGGCCTTCGTCGACGCGATCACCGACGTCCAGGACCGCGAGACCCGCGACGCGCTCAAGCTGATGCGCAACCTGTACGTGTACTCGCTGCTCGAGCGCGACCTGGGCTGGTACCTCATGCACCGGCACATCTCGGTGGAGCGCGCCAAGGCGATCCGGCGCGGCGTGAACGAGCTGTGCGGTAGGGCCCGCCCGCTCGCCGAGTCGCTCGTGGACGCCTTCGGCATCCCCGCGGCCGCCCTCGACGTGCCGATGCTCGACCCCGCCAACAGCGTCGCCGTCCGGTAGCGCCCCGACGGTGACTCCCACCCAGGCCACCGCGCTCCTCAGGCGCCCGTGAACCGGCACACCCATACGGCACTGCGCGACGTCACCGTTCGCTGCCGATCCTGCTGCGCAGGAACTCCTCCGCAGGCGGCGGGACCAGCGCACCGTAGGTCGTGAGCCGGCCGGCGGGACGGAGTGCGATCACCACGAACACCCCTCGCCGGCGGACCCGTCGCATCTGCGAGTAGAGCAGGTCGGACCGACCGAGCGGCGACGTGATCGTCATCGACTCCGGGCCGAACGTGGACGTCCACTGTGCTCCGGGAACGAAGACACTCCGCAGGCGCCACCACGTGAGCGCGAAGATCAGGACCGGAATCACGACCGGCACCACAGCGAACGCGTAGTGCGCGACGTCGCCGTGGCCCGTCGCGGTCGAGACCACGGCGTACAGCACGCACAGCACGGCGATAACGATCCACGCCGGGCTGCGCAGGAACAGCCGTGCCATGGCGCGGGCTTCCCGCGTCGCCTCCTCCGGTCCGGGCGTCCACACGTGATGGGGTTCCCTGCTGGTCTGCACCGCAGAATCATCCGCCACCTCGCTTATCGGCCGCTTGGGCCCGGCGTGGCCGCACGCGACCGATTGCCCGTCGATCTCGAACACAGTTGCTGTGTGATTGACATATATCGAATGCGGGCGTAGCATGGAGACACAGAGAGGAGGGCGCGATGACCGCCACTACCTGCAGTATGGCGGATTACCACGACGCCCTCGCCTCCTTCGAACAAGCCGCGGAACGCCTCGCCGCGACGGATCCCGTGATGCTGTCCTCGCAGGAGATCACCGATGCGCTGCCCGCCCTGGAGTCCGCGGCGCGCAAGGTCACCTACGCGCAGAACTGGCTGGCGCAGGCCGCGGTGGAGCACCGCGTGCCGGACGAGTTGGGCTACACCGGCCTCAAGGAGCTCCTGGTGCAGCGACTCCACCTCTCGGGCGGCGAGGCGCGCGACCGGGTCCACGGCTCGCGCTCGCGCGTTCCCAGGCATGAGCGCGGCCTCGCCCCGGAGCCGCGCTACCCGCTCGTCGCGGAGGCGCAGCGCCATGGCGAGATCTCTGAGCGACACGCGGCGGTGATCGAGAACGTCTTCCATTCCTGCCGCAAGCGCCTCGAGATCAAGGACGAAGCCGTCCTGGAGGAGATCCTCACCACCGCAGCCAAGTCCGCGAGCCCGGAGGACATCGCCAAGGTGGGCAGGCGCGCCATCGACCTCATCGACCCCGACGGTGCCGAGCCCAAGGAGGAGGTCATCGCCCGCGCACGCGGCTTGAACCTCGGCGAACAGGACGGCGATCTGATGTCCCCGCTCACCGGCGACCTCTCCCCCGAGGCTCGCGCGCTCCTCGACGCCGTACTGGAGAAGTTCGCCCGGCCGGGCGTGAACAACCCCGCCGATGCGGACGCTCCCGTCGACCCCTCCGATCCCGACGCGGTGCACGCAGCGGCGAAGCGGGACAAGCGGACCGCCGCGCAACGCAGCCACGATGCCCTGGCCCACGCCCTGCGCACCGCGATCGGATCGGACGCGCTCGGCCGGCACCGCGGCGTGCCGTGCGTCCCGATCATCACCCTCGGCATCGACCAGCTCGAGTCGGAGACGGGCATCGCTACCACCGCCACCGGTGGGCGGATGCCCGTCGCCGACGCCCTGCGCATGATGGGCGCGAACCCGAAGTACGTCCTGGTGCTGGACCTGCACAGCCGCCCCCTGTTCCTCGGGCGCGAGAAGAGACTCGCTTCGATGGACCAGCGGATCGCGTTGTACGGCTCCGAGAAGGGCTGCACCGCACCGGGATGCGATGCGCCCGCGACGCGCTGCCAGGTCCACCACATCACGGAGTGGGCCGATGGCGGCTCCACGGACATCACAGCGCTGACACTGGCGTGCGATCAACACCACGGCAGGGTCGTCCCTCCGACGGATACCTCGGGGCGTCCCGGCTGGAGCACGATCACGCTCCTCGACGGGCCCTTCGCGGGCCGCACCGGGTGGCGCCGAACCGCCGACCCGACTCAGCAGTACCGGGTGAACCACACGCACCACACCGAGGAGATCTACAGCCAGGCCCTCGAGGCGTGGCACCGTCACCGGGCGCGGTTCGCCGATCACTGGCGAGCCCAGGATCTCCGTGATCGGTTCCGCACCGTCATCGGCACGACGTACGACGACATCGCCACGATCCTCGACGGCCCCCACGGCCCTCCCCTGCTGGAGCAACTCCTCGCGCAACACGACGCCGAGGCGGCGTGGGAACTCCCGTCGCCGCTGCCGGACGCCGCGTAGCGTGTCGCCATGGCCTCGCAGTCCTACGTCGACCTGCGCCGCGCGCTCGATGACCCGCGCACCGATCCGCGCCTGATGTTGCACCACGCCCGTGAGCTGTCGGGGGCGTTCGTCCGGAACGAGCACCTGCTCGGGCTGCTGCCGCCCGACGCACCGCAGGTGATGGTCGCCGGCTTCGAGCGGGCGGGCGCCGCGGGCGTGGGCGACGCCTACCTCGAGCTCGCGGCCCTGCACGCGGCGGGCGGAACCTGGCGGTCGCCGCTGCTCCCCCAGGACGACGACCGCGCGATCGAGCTGTACCGGTACGCCGAGTCCACCGGCGTCGACGAGGCGCCGTACGCACTGTCGCGCGCGCTCTACCGGGCGGACCGCACCGAACTCGCACACGCCGCCTGGCGGAAGGCCAAGGCCTTCCAGGTCACCCACCCCGACCGCCTCGATGCCCTCGTCCACGCGGGCCACCTCCTGCAGGCCGGCTTCGGCGTGCCCGAGAACCAGGAGGCCGCCGGCGACTTCTTCGCGGAGGCCGCCGGGAGGGGCAGCGCCGACGGTGCCTTCGAGCTCTCGCTCCGCGCGCACCAGGGGCGCGGTGCGCCGCAGGACGACCAGGAGGGGCTGCGCTGGACCCGCCGCGCCGCCGAGCTGGGCAGCGCGCGGGCGTCCTACAACCTCGGCGCCGCGTACGCCACCGGCCGGTACGGCCTCGCCCGCGACGCCGAGGAGTCGCTGCGCTGGTACCTGCACGCCGCGGAACAGAACCACGGTATGGCGGCCTTCACCGCCGGCGTCATGCTGCTCACCGGCGACGGCGGCCTGCGGCCCGATCCCTCCCGCGCCGCACGGCTGCTCGGCGACGCCGACCACCTGCTGGGGGACGGCGTCGTCGACGAGCGCCTGGCCGCGATGGGGCTGCAGCGCCCGCGGCCCTGACCTACAGCGGCAGCAGGATGTCCTTCACCCGCGGATCGGTGCGCAGGAACTCCTGCACCGCCGGGTCCTTGAACGCCGCGACGAGGTTCTTGATGTTCTCGGTGTCCTTCCAGCGGGTGCCGATCGTCAGCTGGCCGGCGAACTCGTCGGGGGCGGGCGGCGCGAAGATCTCCTTCTCGATGCTCACGCCCGCGGCGAGGTAGTACTCGGTGTAGCCGACGGCGGCGTCGAGGTCGGGCAGCGCGCGGGTCTGCGCGGCGAAGTCGAGCAGGGTGAACTGCAGGTTCTTCGGGTTCGTCGCGATGTCCTTGACGGTGGCCTGCCACTTGTTGACGCCCGGCTTGAGGGTGATGAGCCCTGCCCGCTCGAGGAACCACAGCCCCTGGGCCTCGTTGGCCGGGTCGGAGTACAGCGAGACCTTCGCGTTCTGCGGCAGCTGCTGCGGGTCGGTGTACTTGTCGGAGAACAGCCCGAAGCCCCACCGGAAGACGGGCGTCGCCGCCTCCTCGCGGAAGTCCGGGTTCGCCTGCAGCACCTGCCCGAGCCACAGCTTGTGCTGGTAGACGGTGGCCGCGACCTCGCCCTCGCTGACGGCGCGGTTGATCGTCGTGGAGTCGGCGAGGCCCTTGAAGGCGACGGTGATGCCGTGGCGGGGCGCCACGTCCTTCGCGATGAACTCGATGAGCGCCTGCTCCGCCGCGTTGCCCTCGGTGGTGGCCACGAGCAGGGTGGCGCCGGCGGTCTCGTTGGCGGTCTTCGCGTCGGAGCCGCCGAAGGCGCGCCAGCCCACGAAGCCGGCCACCACGAGCACGACGAGGATCACGACGCCGATGATGAGGGGCCGGCGCGAGCCGCGCGTGGTGAAACCGTGGTCGTCGTCGGCGGGAGGCGCTGCCGGGGTGGGGGTTTCGGTGTCGCTCATGCGAGGGCCTTTCGGAGGACGGTCTGTTCGGGGGTGAGGTGACGTACGAGCGCGTCGCCGGCGAGCTGGATCGCGGTGACCACCACGATGAGCACGAGGATGGTGGCGATCATGACGCCGTGGTCGAACCGCTGGTAGCCGTAGGTCACGGCGACGTAGCCGAGGCCGCCCGCGCCGATGGTGCCGGCGATCGTCGAGTACTCGATCATGGCGATGGTGTTGATGGTGAGGCCGCCGACGATGCCCGGCAGCGCCTCGGGGATCTGTGCGCCCCAGATGATCTGGGCGTTGGAACCGCCCGACGCCTTGGCCACGGTCACCACGTCGGGCGGTAGGGCGCGCAGGCTGTTCTCGACGATCCGGGCGAAGAAGGCGATGCCCGCGATGGACATCGGGACGACCGCGGCGGCGATGCCGATGTTGGTGCCGGTGAGGAACCGGGTGAACGGGATGATCGCCGTCATGAGCACGAGGAAGGGCAGCGAACGCCCGATGCTGATGACCCACGTGAGGGGTTGGTGCAGCGCCGGTCTCGCGAGCAGGCCGCCCGGCGCGAGGTTGTGCACCAGGGCGCCCAGCGGCACGCCCACGACGAGCACGATCACCATGACGAGCCCCACCATGATCACCGTGTCGCGCAGCGCGGGCAGCACCAGGTCGGGGATGTCGCTGAGCGGCACCGTGATCCCGGAGGCGAGGTAGGTCATGCGGCCACCGCCTCGCGGGCGGCGGCGTCGGTGCGCAGCCCCAGGGCGCGCGCCGAATCCAGGACGCGGGTCAGGTCACCGTCGTCGATCCCGACGGTGACCGTTCCGACGGTGACGCCCCCGACGGCCTGCACGGACGCCGAGAGCAGCGCGACCGCGGCCCCGGTCTCGAGGGTGACGCGGCTGAGCCAATCGGCCGGCACGGTCGTGTCGTAGGTCAGGCGCACCGTCGTCTGGCCGGACGGCGCCGCCGCCGCGGGCCCGGCGGCGCGGAGGGCCTCGCCGAGCACCGATTCCGGGTCGGTCAGCAGGTCGACGAGGGCGCCCTGCTCGGCGAGGACCCCGTGGTCGAGGCGCGCGGCGCTGTCGGCGACGCGGACGATGGTGTCCATCTCGTGCGTGATGAGCACGACGGCGAGGTTCAGCTCGTCGCGCACGTCGCGGAGCAGGTCGAGGTACTGCGCGGTGGCCTCCGGGTCGAGGCCCGACGTGGCCTCGTCGGAGAGGAGCACCTTGGGCCGCAGCGCCAGCGCGCGGGCGATCCCGACGCGCTGACGCTGGCCGCCGGAGAGCTGGTGCGGGTAGTGGCCGGCCTTGTCCGCCAGCCCCACCCGGTCGAGCAGCTCGGCGACGCGCGCCCGCGTCTCCCCTTTGGTGACACCCAGGTACTCCAGCGGCAGCGCGACGTTCTCGGCCGCGGTGCGGCGGCGGAGCAGGCTGGACGCTTGGAAGACGGTGCCGATCCGGCGGCGGGCCGCCCGCAGCTGCCCCTCCGGCAGCGCCGTCAGGTCCTGCCCGCCGATCACGACGGTGCCGCTCGTCGGCCGCTCCAGCAGGTTCAGGCACTGCGCGAGCGTCGACTTGCCGGCGCCGCTGGGGCCGACGACGGCGAAGATCTCGCCCGCGGCCACGGTGAAACCCACGTCGCGCAGCACGGGCGTCGCCGCCGCGCCGGTCCCGTAGGTCTTGGTGAGGCTGTGCACCTCGATCATCGTCTCCTCCTCGGAATGTGAGGAGAACAGTGCGGCACGCGGCCCGGCGAGAGAACGGTTGCGGTCACCCTGATCCGAGCGACCGACGCCGGGTCAGGAGTCGGAGGCGGGGTAGATCATCTCGGCCGGTGCGCGGGAGGTGCTCTTGGCCAGCGGGTAGTAGATCGCCGCGGTACCGAGCAGCCCGACGATCCACGAGATGTCCGCGCCGCCGAGCATGTCCGTGACGGGCCCGGTGTACAGCTTCTGCGCGAGGAACGGGATCTGGATGACGATGCCCGCGGCGTACGCGAACAGCGCCGCCCACTGCCACGATCCGTACCGGCCGGCCGGGTCGTAGAGCGCGGGGATGTCGATGCGCTCCTTGGAGATCACGTAGTAGTCGATCAGGTTGATGGCGCTCCACGGGGTGAACACCATGAGCAGCACCAGCACGAAGTTCTTGAAGTTCTCCAGAAAGTCGGCGCTCGCGGCGATCGCGATGATCACGGAGACGGCGACGAAGCCGACGATGTACAGCGTGCGGGCGAGCGACGAGATCCGCGAACCGCCGCCGAACGCGGTGACGGTGGTGAGCACCGACATGAAGCCGCCGTAGGCGTTGAGGACGTTGACCGTCAGCTTGCCCACCACGATCACCAGATAGACCACGGCGGCCGCGGCGGCGGGGCCGGCCAAGTCGCCCAGGAAGCCGACCTGGTTGCTGAGGAAGGCCTTCGAGGCGCAGGCCGCGACGAGGGCGCCGAAGGTCATCGAGATCTGCGAGCCGATCACGCTGCCCGCGAACGTCGCCCAGAAGGTGGTGCGCTCCGGCGTCGACCGCGGCAGGTAGCGCGAGTAGTCCGCGACGTACGGCCCGAACGTGAGCTGCCAGCCCGCGCCGAGGGAGATCGCGAGGAGGAACGTGACGATGTCGAAGCCCTTCACCCCCACCACGGCGCCCACGTCGTACGCGGAGAACAGGCGCACCATCAGGTACCCGATGCCCACGATCCCGACCACGGTGGCGATCCGGCCGACAATGTGGATCAGCCGGTAGCCGACCACCGCGACGACCGCGGTCAGGGCCCCGAAGATCACGATCCCGACGGCGGGCTCGTCCACCCCGATCAGGCGGTTGATCGCCTGCCCGGAGAGCACAGTGCCCGTGGCCGCGAAGCCCAGGTACATGAGGATCACCAGCACCAGCGGCACCGCGGCGCCCTTCACCCCGAACTGCGCGCGGCTCGAGATCATCTGCGGCAGGCCCAGCCGCGGGCCCTGTGCCGCGTGCAGCGCCATCACGGCGCCGCCGAGCACGTTGCCGATCAGCACGCCGATGATCGCCCAGAGCGCGTCGGCGCCGAAGACGACGGCGAGGGCACCGTCGACGATGGCGGTGATCTGCAGGTTCGCCCCGAACCACAGCGTGAACTGGCTGCGGGGCGTGCCGTGTCGCTCGGAGTCGGGCACCACGTCGATGGTGCGGCGTTCCCGCAGCGGTGCCTTCGCGTTCGTCGTCGCCATCGGGGTCCTTCGTTCTGAGCGGAACTGCCGCGCGGCAGTGACGAGGATCACCCCGGCCATTCGTATAGTGCTGTCTATACAAATGCTTGTCAAGCCCCTTGCAGCTGCGAACGGGCAGGTCACGGGCGTTGTCACTGAACAGCGACCGGTGACTCAGCCGCCGCGGAGCTCCCGGACCAGGGCGAGGGCGGCGGCACCGTCGGGCAACTCGTCCATGCCCGCGGTGAGGGCGATGCCGAGGCACGCGCCGCTGATCACGCGGTCGGCGTACTCGATCGGATCGCCCCACGGCAGGAAGGGCTTCGCGACGAGCAGCGACGCGACGCCGTGCACGACGGTGAGCATGCGCAGCGCGATGGGCTGCGGGTCGCCGGGCGGGTAGTAGCCCTCCTCCTGCAGGTCGCGCACGTTCTGTTCGAGGTGCGCGAACGCCGCGGTGGTGAGCACGACGTCCACGTCGGAGGCGTCGTCCGACGGGGTCATCGCCGCCAGCCGGTACAGCTCGGGCGTGGCGAGGGCGAAGCGCACGTAGGCCAGGCCCTGCGCCCGCGCCGCGTCGAGCGGGGTCGGGGCGCCGGCCTCGGCCTCGCTGAGCGCGTCATCGAGCTGCCCGAGGTACCGCGCGACGACGGCGGTGAGCAGCGCGTCCTTGTCGGGGAAGTGCAGGTAGATCGACGGTGGCGTGACGCCGGCGCGCTGCGCCACCGCCCGGATCGAGACCGCCTCGGCGCTGCCCGTCTCGATGAGCAGATCCGTGGCGGCGTCGAGGATCTCGGCGGCGAGCCGCTCCCCGTCGCCGCGCTTGTTGCGCCGCCGTCGTCCCTGCTCCATGGTGCCTACGATTCTCGCAGACCGACGCGGTCGTACAGGCGCTTCATCGGAGCCGGCGCCCACCAGTTCCACACGCCCGCCACGCGCATGAACGCGGGCACGAGGAGCATCCGGATCAGGGTGGCGTCCAGCAGCACCGCGATCATCATGCCCACGCCGAACATCTTCATGAAGGAGACGCCGGCGAATCCGATGGCGGCGAAGACGATCGCCATGAGCAGCGCGGCGGCCGTCACCACGCGGCCGGTGCGGGTGATGCCCATCGCCACGGCCTCGTCGTTCGCGGCGTGGTCCTTCGTCTCCGAGTGGTCCCAGAACTCCTTGATGCGGGAGAGCAGGAACACCTCGTAGTCCATCGAGAGCCCGAAGGCGATGCAGAACATGAGCACCGGCATGTTCGCGATGATCGCTCCGGTCACCGTCGTGTCGAGCCCGCCGAGCCAGCCCCACTGGAAGATCGCGACCAGCGCGCCGAACACCGCCGACAGCGAGATCACGTTCATCACCAGCGCTTTGAGCGGCAGCACGAGGGAGCCGGTCAACAGGAACAGCAGGATGAAGGTGGTCACCGCGATCACGGCGAGGACCGTCGGGAGGGTGTCGAGGATCGACTGCACCGAGTCGCGGTTGAGCTGCGCGGAGCCGCCGAAGGTCGGGGGCGCAGGAGCCTGCACCTCGTGCAGCCGGTCGAGCTGGTCGGACGCGGCCTGCGACAGCGGGTCGAGCTTCGACGAGACCAGCAGCAGCGCCGTCCCGTTCGCGGCCCGGGCGGTCGGGTCACCGTCGGCAACGCGCTGCCCGGCGAGGTACGTGCCCGACGGGGCCACCACGGCCCCGGTGTCCGGGACCTGCGAGAGGCGCACGGCGTAGTCGGCCACGGCACCGTCGTCGACGGTGCTGGTGAGGACGACGCTGACCTGCCCCGAGGCGTCCTCGGCGAAGTCGGACCGGATGGTGTCGCCCACCTGGTGCGAGCTCGACGACGACGGCAGCACGCGGTCGTCGGGGAAGCCGAAATGGATGCTGAGGAACGGGGTTCCGAGGATCAGCAGGAGCGCGACGAGCGCGAGGCCGATGGGCACGGCGCGACGCAGCACCGCGCGGGTGAGCCGGTAGAAGAGGCTGTCCTGCGGCGCCGGTTCCGCGCGGCGGCGGCCGATCTTCAGCGCGTCGACGCGGTCGCCGAGCACCGTGAGGATCGCGGGCGTGAGGATCAGCGTGGCCAGGGCCGCGAAGACCACCACCGCGACACCCGCGTAGGCGAAGGAGCGCAGGAAGTACATGGGGAAGATCGCCATCGCGGCGAGCGAGAGCCCGACGATGACCGCGGAGAACAGCACGGTACGGCCGGCGGTGTTCATGGTGCGGCGCAGGGCTTCCGGGCGGTCGCTTCCCGCGGCCACCTCCTCGCGGTAGCGGGAGATCACCAGCAGCGTGTAGTCGATCGCGAGCGCGAGCCCCATGGCGGTGGTGAGGTTGAGCGCGAAGATCGAGACGTCCGTGAACGTGGTGAACGCGCGCAGGATGCCGGTGGTCGCGATGATCGCGGCGATGCCGATGAGCACGGGGATCGCGGCTGCGACCAGCCCGCCGAAGACCCACACCAGCACGAGGAAGGTGATGGGGATGGCGACGGCCTCCGCGAGCAGCAGGTCGCGCGAGGACTGGTCGTTGATCTGCGCGTAGCTGTAGGCCTGGCCGCCGGGGGTCATGGTGACCGACGGGGGCGGCTGCGGCAGGTCGCCGACGATGGCCTTCGCGTTGAGCGGGGCCTGCGACTCGCCGCCCGCGATGGCGGCGACGATGAGCGCGGTGCGCTTGTCCTCGCTGAGCAGCATCGGCGTGGGCGTGCTGAAGCCGTCGACCACGCTCTCGACGCGACCGTCGGCCTTGAGCCGATCGACCAGGCCGCGGCCGTAGGCGCCCGCGGCGGCCTCCTGGCCCTCGGGGATCGAGACGGCGAGCACCAGCGGCAGCCCGCCGCGGTGGAAGTCGTCGGCCATGCGGTCGTAGGTCTGCATGGCCTCGGCCTGCGGGTCGACGTAGCCGCCGGCCTGCAGCTTGTCGGCGACGCCGGCGCCCGCGAGGCCCAGCGCGGCGAGCAGGATCACGGCCAGCAGCAGCACGGCCTTCGCGCGGCGCGCGACGAAGCGGGTGAGTGCGTCGATCATCGTGCGTCCCCTTCCAGTTGTATTAACGACGTTAAGTTAACAGTGTTAATACAGGGCGCGTCAACCGCCCGGAGACGGAGATCTCCGCCACCCTGAGGACGGGAGGGGTTTCAGACGCCGCCGAGGCGGTTCTCGCCCAGGCTGTGCACGAAGCGCGGGCCGAGGAGGGCCAGCTCGCGGGCGTAGGTCTCGGACCAGCCGCCGAAGGGTACGTGCGCGAGGTATTCGTTGCGGAACCGCTCGTCCTCGGAGACCTCGGTGACGCAGAAGTCGGGGATCGCGAGGTCCACGACGGGGCCGCCGCGCTCCACCTCCGCCATCACGAGCGGGGCGTTGGCGCCGAGGAAGTCGTCGACGATCCAGCCGTCCTCGCCGAGCCACATGGAGTAGCGGACCTTGGCGACGACGTGCTCGGCGCGGCGCACGATCTGCCCGGCGACGAGGGCGTCGAGCTCGCGCTCGGCCTCGTACCGGGTGCCGCTCACGGCGGGCCCCTTGGCCGTCATGGTGCCGGTGGTCACGCCGTCGAGGGCGTCGACGAGCGCGCCGGGATCGTCGGTCAGTTCCGCCGGCGCCGGCCCCTGCACGCGGACCCGGACGGCGTAGCCGTCGGCGGCGAACAGGTAGGCCTGCACGATGAGGGTCGGCGTGGGGTCGAGAGCAGCGGCCTCGGGGACCTCGCGCACGAAGAACTTGCGCTCGAACTCGAAGTCCCCGAAACCCTGCTCAGACATGCCCCCACCGTAGCCGGTCGGGGTGGCGATCCGCGCGAAGCGGACCGCTCAGACCAGCGTGTAGCCCGCCTCCTTGACGGCGGCCTCGACGGCGTCGCGCGTCAGCTCGGCCTCGCTGGCGACGGTGACGGCACCGGTCTCGACGTTCACGTCCACGTTCGTCACGCCGCCGATCTCCGAGATCTCCTCCCTGACCGACGCCGCGCAGTGCCCGCAGGTCATGCCGGTCACGGTGTAGGTGCTCTCCACTGCCATATCTCGCTCCTTACAACACTGACGCGATCGTCGCTCGTCGCGCACCGTCCACAATACCCCCTAGGGGTATCAATCCGCCATCGCGGCCGCACAGAACCGCTCGATCGGCCCGCCCTCCGCGGGACCCGCGAGCTGCAACTGCCCGAGCCACACCGCGATCCTGCCCGAATCCGGATAGAAGTAGAACGCCGTGCCCGAGCCGCCGACCCAGCCGTAACGCCCCGGGACGCTCCACGGGTGCACGCGGTCGACGTCCACCGCGCCGCCGTAGCCCCAGGCGGCGCCGTCGAGGAAGACGTCGCCCGGCTGGGGCGGCACCTGCACCGACGTCATCGCGGCCACGGCCTCCGGGCTGAGCACGCGGACCCCGTCGGACTCCCCCGCGCCGCGGAGCATCCGGCCGAAGCGGAGAAGGTCGTCGAGGGTGGAGAGCAGCCCGCCACCACCGGATTCGAAGACCGGCTCGGCGAGGAAGGCGCCGTCGGCGGGGTCGACGATCGCGAGCCCCTCCGGTGTCGACATCACGGCGTCACCGAGCCGCGGGCGCATCGCCTCGGTCGCGCGGAAGGCGGTGTCGGCCATGCCCAGCGGCCCCAGCACCGCGTCGCGCAGCACCTCACCCAGGGTGATCCCGGCGGCGCGGGCGAGCAGCACGCCGAGGAGATCGGCGCCGGTGTTGTAGGTCCACCCGTCCCCCGGCTGGTGCGCCAGTGGCAGGCGCGCGGCGGCCGCGAGCCACTCGTCGGGCGGCGGGGTGCCGAGCGGGTCGGCGGGGCCCTGGTGCAGCGTGCCGAACAGCTCCTGCATCAGCGGCGCCTCGAAGTCGGAGACCATGCCGAGGCCCCCGGTGAACGAGAGCAGGTGCCGCACGGTGATGGGGCGGACCGCCGGGACGGTGTCGTCGAGCGGGCCGCTCGGGTCGCGGAGGACGCGCGGTTCGGCGAGCTCGGGCAGCCAGCGCGCGACGGGATCGTCGAGCCCGACGGTGCCGCGCTCGACGTGCACGAGGGCCGCCGCGGCGAGGATCGGCTTGCCGATGGACGCGATACGGAACACGGTGTCGCGCGACATCGGGACACCGGGTGCCCGCTCGCCCCCGACGGCGACCTCCAGCCCCGCCGAGTCGTCGAACGCCGCGACCGCGCCCGGCAGCGGCCCCTGCGCGATCTCCCGCTCGATCAGTTCCTGCAGCACGGCGCCTCCTGGATCGGGTACGTACGCTCACAAGCATGCCCATCCCCGAGTACGTGCGCAGCATCCGCGAGAAGATCGGCACCGACCTGCTCTGGCTGCCCGGCGTCGCCGCGGTGGTCGCGAACGAGGCGGGCGAGGTGCTGCTGGGCCGCCGCGCCGACACCGGCGAGTGGGCCTCGATCGCGGGGATCCTCGAGCCGGGTGAGCAGCCCGCCGAGGCCATCGTCCGCGAGATCCGCGAGGAGGCGGGCGTCGAGGCGGAGGTGCTCGACCTGCTCGCGGTCCGCACCGACGAGCCCGTCCACTACCCGAACGGCGATGTGGCGCAGTACCTCACGCTCCTGTTCCTGTGCCGCTACGTCGCCGGCGAGGCGCACGTCGCCGACGACGAGTCGCTCGAGATCGCGTGGTTCCACCCCGAGGCGCTGCCGGCGATGTCGGTGCGGCAGACCGAGCGGGTACGCCGCGGCCTCGCCGCCCTGCGTGGCGACACCCGCCCGGCGTGGCAGTGACTCAGACCACGTACAGCGGCAGGCGGAGGGCTCCCGGAGCGGTGGCGGGCACGACCGGGTGCCGCGGCGCGACGGGCGCGATGCGGCGGTAGGGCTCGCCCTGCGGGGCGCGCTGATCGGCCTCGCCCTTGTTCGGCCACAGCGCCGCGGCCCGCTCGGCCTGCGCGGTGATGGTCAGCGACGGGTTCACACCGAGGTTCGCGGAGACGGCGGAGCCGTCGACCACGCTGAGCGTCGGGTAGCCGTACACCCGGTGGTACGGGTCGATGACGCCGGTCGACCGGTCCGCGCCGATCGCGCAGCCGCCCAGGAAGTGCGCGGTCATGGGGATGTTGAAGACCTCGCCCCACGTGCCGGCGGGCGCGCCGCCGATCTTGTCGGCGATGCGCCGCGTCGCCTCGTTGCCCAGCGGGATCCAGGTGGGGTTCGGCTCGCCGTGGCCCTGCCGCGACGACATCTTCCGGCCGAACAGGCCGCGCTTGGTGAACGTGGTGATCGAGTTGTCGAGGTTCTGCATGACCAGCGCGATGATCGTCCGCTCGCTCCAGCCGCCCACGAGCAGCACGCGGAGGAAGGCCAGCGGATGCCGCACGACGGTGCCGAGGAACTTCAGCCAGCGCGGCGTGCGGCCCCCACCGTCGGTCATCAGCGTCTGCAGCATGCCCATCGCGTTGGAGCCCTTGCCGTAGCGCACCGGCTCGACGTGGGTGTCACTGCTCGGGTGGAAGGAGCTGGTGATCGCGACGCCGCGGGTGAGGTCGAGCTCCTTGTCGACCGTCATGCGCACCGCGGAGAGGATCGACTCGGAGTTGGTCCGGGTGAGCACGCCCACCCGGTCGGACAGCTCCGGCAGGGAGCCCTCGTCGCGCAGCCGGTGCAGCAGCTGCTGCGTGCCCCAGGTGCCGGCGGCGAAGACCACGTGCCGGGCGGTGTAGGTGCGGCGGCGCTTGCGGAGCTTCGCGCCCGATCGGACCGTCGTGACGGCCCAGCTGCCGTCGACGAGCCGGGTCAGGTCGGTCACCGTCGTGAGCGGGTGCACCTGGGCTCCCGCGCGCTCCGCTAGCCCGAGGTAGTTCTTGACCAGCGTGTTCTTGGCGCCGTGGCGGCAGCCGGTCATGCACTCGCCGCACTCGATGCAGCCGGTGCGGTCGGGGCCGGCGCCGCCGAAGAAGGGGTCGGGGACGGTCTTCCCGGGCTCGCCGAAGTACACGCCGACGGGGGTCTGGATGAACGTCTCGCCCGCGCCCATGTCGTCGGCGACCTGCTTGACGATCTCGTCGGCCGGCGTCAGGTGCGGGTTCTGCACCACACCCAGCATCCGGCGGCCCTGGTCGTAGTAGGGCGAGAGCTCGTCGAACCAGTCGGTGATCCCGGCCCACTGCTCGTCGGCGAAGAAGGAAGCGGGCGGCTTGTACAGCGTGTTCGCGTAGTTCAGCGAGCCGCCGCCGACGCCCGCCCCGGCCAGGATCAGGCAGTCGCGCAGCATGTGGATGCGCTGGATGCCGTACAGGCCGAGCGCCGGCATCCAGACGAACTTGCGCAGGTCCCAGCTGGTCTTCGCGAAGTCCTCGTCGGCGAATCGCCGACCGGCCTCGAGGACGCCCACGCGGTAGCCCTTCTCGGTGAGGCGCAGGGCGGTGACGGACCCGCCGAAGCCGGATCCGATCACCAGGACGTCGTAATCGGTACCCGACTTCGACGGCTTCTGCGGTGCGGCTGAGCTGGACATGGCGTCTCCTTCGGTCCTCCTCGACGGGGCGGTCGCCGAGGTGACATGAATCACTGTCGTGTTCCATTTGATTACACATCTGCCAGTTCTGTCAACCATGCGGACAATCGTCTACAAGATGTACGCTGAGTACATGAGCGCTCCCGCGAGCTTCCACACCGAGGTCAAGCAGCTGCTGCGCGACCGCGCGCTCGATGCGGCCCGCGCCCTGGTCGTCGACCAGGGCTGGGACGCCGTGAACATGTCGCTCATCGCCAAGCGCGTGGGCGTGAGCCGCACCGCGCTGTACAAGGAGCTCGGCGCCAAACAGGACCTGGCCACGGCTCTGGTCCAGCGCGACGCGGACCGCTACCTCGACGCGGTGACGGCCGCGATCACGGCCGCCGAGACGACCGTCGCGGGACTGGGCGCGGGGGCCCGGGCCGCGCTCGTGCACGGCTCCGACAACACGCTGCTCAAGTCGATCCTGGCCGGCGTCCCCGGCGCGGGCGCGGAGCTGCTGCCGCTGCTCACCACCGACCCGGAGCCGGTGCTCGGGCGGGCCATCGGCGCGGTGCGCGCGGCGCTCGACGCCCGGCCGGACGGTGCCGCCGTCGACGATGGGACGGTCGAAGTGTTCGTGCGGCTCACCGTGAGCCACCTGCTGGCGCCGCGCGGCACCGTCGACGAGGCGGCGACGCAGATCGAGCGCACGGCCGCCGCCCTCATCGGCTGAGGATCAGCTCCCGGACCGGGCGGCGAGCAGCGGCTCGAGGGCCGCGCGCAGCGCGTAGTCGTTGCGGGCCCAGGCCTGCACCGTCGAACCGTCGGCCAGCTGGATGCCCATGCCGTAGCGGCGCCGCGGCACGGTGCTCAGCCGCCCCATGGCGCGCGCCGAGGACCACGCCGGGAAGTCCTCCGGCTTGGCCTTGCGCGGGTGGTCGGGGGACTTGCCGGGCAGGATCCGCGCGATGTCGGCGACGGGGATCGTCTCCTCGCCGCAGCGCAGTTCCTCGGGCGTGATCGCCATCGAGACGTGGGTGCGGCCGGCGGTCACCTGCAGCCAGACGAAGCCCTGCGTCGCGAGGCCCAGGAGCAGCCAGATCCACCACTCGGAGGTGCGGCCGGCGAGCAGCCACTGGGTGAGGATCATCGCCACCGTCGCCAGGGGCACCAGCACCAGCCAGATGCGCGACAGGCCCCGCTCGGCGTAGAGCGGAGCCACGGGCGCGGTCACCGGCGGGCCGCCGTGGAGCCCGGCTTGAAGTACTCGAGCGCGTCGCGGCTGTTGGCCGCGATCATGGCCCCCACCACGGCGATCGCCGCGAGGATGGCCGGGACGGCGACCGCGCCGTTCCCGGAGAAGAAGGCGAGCACGCCCTGCACCAGGACGAACGCGGCGACGAACTGGAGCACCAGCCGCGCCCAGCTCTGCCCGCGCCACAGGAAGTAGACCAGGCCCGCCGCCACGGCGACGCCGACCACCACCATGACGATGGCGAGCACGAAGGTCGTGGTGTCGTACTGCTCGAAGGTCTTGTACTGCTCGCGGGAGGTGCGGGCGATGATGCCGTCGCCCTCGCGCATCCGGTCGAACTGCTCGCGCAGCTCGTCGGAGCCGCGGGTCGAGATCGCCTGCGCGACGCGGGAGATCGCCGACGCGACGATGACGAAGATCCACAGCTGCACGGAGAGCTTCACGTCGTCGGGACGCGGCCCGCGCTCGGGCTTCGGCACGGGCGGCGGCGCCGGCCAGGTGGGCGGCTGCGGGCCGGGGCCGGGCCAGACGGGGCCCTGGTGGTGCATGCTCACCACGTACCCCTCTTCAGCCACCCCGCGGCCTCGGCGGCCCAGTAGGTCAGCACGATGTCGGCGCCGGCGCGGCGGATCGACAGCAGCGACTCGCGGATCGCGGCGTCGCGGTCGATCCAGCCGTTCTGGGCGGCGGCGGTGATCATCGCGTACTCCCCCGAGATCTGGTACGCCCCCACCGGAACCGGCGACGCGGCGGCCACGTCGGCGAGCACGTCGAGGTAGCTCATCGCCGGCTTGACCATCACGATGTCGGCGCCCTCGGCGAGGTCCAGCTCGAGCTCGCGCAGCGACTCCCGCCGGTTCGCCGAATCCTGCTGGTACGTCCGCCGATCGCCCTGCAGCGACGAGCCGACGGCCTCGCGGAACGGGCCGTAGAACGGCGACGCGTACTTCGCGGTGTACGCGAACAGCGAGACGTCCTGGTGCCCAGCGGCATCCAGCGCGGAACGCAGCACGCCGATCTGGCCGTCCATCATCCCCGACGGTCCGAGCATGTGCGCCCCGGCGTCGGCCTGCGCGACGCCCATGAGGGCGTACCGCTCCAGGGTGGCGTCGTTGTCGACGCGCCCGGCACCGTCGAGCACGCCGCAGTGCCCGTGCGAGGTGAACTCGTCCAGGCACGTGTCCGCCATGATGACCGTCGCATCGCCCAGGTCGTCCCGGAGGGCCCGCAGGCCGCGGTTGAGCACCCCGTCGGGGTTCCACGACGCGCTGCCCTCGGCGTCCTTGTCGGCGTCGTCGGGGACGCCGAACAGCATGATCCCGCCGACGCCCTCGCGGACGGCCTCCTCGGCCGCGGCACGCAACGAATCGGGCGTGTGCTGGACGACGCCCGGCATCGACGAGATCGGCAGCGGCGCGTCGATCCCGTCGCGCACGAACATCGGCAGCACGAGCTGCCGCGGCTCCACCGACACCTCGGCGACGAGCCGCCGGACGGCGGGCGTGGTGCGCAGCCGGCGCGGCCGCACGTGGGGAAAGGTCATGCCTCCCAGCCTACGTAAGCGTCAGGACCGCGAGCGGCGCGGCTTCTTCCGCGGCGGGGGCAGGGCGCCCTCCGCGCGGAGCCGCGACGCGTGCGCGGCCAGGGCCTCGACGAGATCCTCCACCGACGCGGTCTCCGGCTGCACGTCCACCCGCAGGCCGAACTCGATCGCGGTCTCGGCCGTCTTCGGGCCGATGCACGCGACGATGGTGCGGGCGTGCGGCTTGCCGGCGATGCCGACGAGGTTGCGCACCGTCGAGCTGGAGGTGAAGCAGACCGCGTCGAAGTCGCCGGACTTGATCATCTCGCGGGTCGAGGCGGGCGGCGGCGCGGCGCGCACCGTGCGGTACGCGGTCACGTCGTCGATCTCCCAGCCGCGGTCGCGCAGACCCTCGGCGAGGGTCTCGGTGGCGATGTCGGCGCGCGGCAGCAGGACCCGGTTGACCGGGTCGAAGACGTCGTCGAAGGGCGGGAAGACCTCGAGCATGCCCAGGCTGGACTGCTCGCCCGTGGGCAGCAGCTCCGGCTCGATGCCGAAGGCGCGGACCTTGGCGGCGGTCTGCTCGCCGACGCAGGCGATCTTCACGCCGGAGAAGGCGCGGGCGTCCAGGCCGAACTCGATGAACTTCTCCCACACGGCGCGCACGGCGTTGGTCGAGGTGAAGACCACCCACTGGTAGCGGCCGTCGACCAGGCCCTTGACCGCCCGCTCCATCTGCGCGGGGCTGCGGGGCGGCTCGACGGCGATGGTCGGGACCTCCATCGGGATGGACCCGTGGGCGCGCAGCCGGTTCGACATCTCGGCGGCCTGATCCTTGGTGCGGGGCACGAGCACGGTCCAGCCGTACAGCGCGCGCGACTCCCACCAGGAGAGCTTGTTCCGCTGGCCCACGACCTTGCCGACGGTGACCACGAGCGGGCCGGGCAGGCCCGCGCCGGCCTCGTTCAGCGTGGCGAGGGTGGCCTCGACGGTCTTCTGCTTGCAGGTGGAGCCCTGCGCGGTGACGGCCACCGGGGTCTGCGGCGCGAGGCCGTTCTCGACCAGCGCGGAGGCGGTGTCGGCGAGGTGCTCGGCGGTCGCGCTCAGGACCAGGGGCGACGGGGCCGCGGCCAGCGCCGCCCAGTCGACCTCGCCGCGCACGTCGGCCTCGGTGTGCGCCGAGCCGAGCGCCATGCCGGCGTAGGTGGGGACGGCCGTCGCGGGCGCCAGGCCCGGGACGATCTCGAAGGCGATCTGGGTGCGGGCGACGGCGTTCACCTCGGCCAGCACGGCGTCGGAGGACAGGGGATCGCCGGCGACGAGGCGCACGACGTCGAGGCCGTGGCGGGCCTGCGCCAGCAGGGTCTTCGCGACCTCGGCGGGCTCGCCCAGCGCGGGCGCGACGGTGGCGGGATTGCGCACGGCGGGCTCGCCCTTGCGGCCCTTCGCGGTCGCGCCGTCGGCGGCGTCGTCGGCCTCGACGGGCTCGGCCGGCAGCGCGGTGCCCACCATGTCCACGACGGTCTGCGGAACGTCGGGGTCGGTGTAGACCGTCCGGGCGCCCGCGATAGTCTGCTCAGCACGCAGCGTGAGGAGCCCCGGATCGCCCGGGCCGGACCCCACGAAGGTGATGCGGCCCGGTGCCACCGCCCGGCCCCGGGCGGGCTTGTTCGTCTTCGCGGCGACGCGCGCGGACACCGTGTCGGTGTCGGCTGCCGTGTCGGCCTTCGCGGACTGTGCAGTGCGGCTCATGTATCGGCTCCCAGTAGTTGCGGGTGCTACGCGAGCAGGTCGCGTGCGCCCAGGTCGAGCAGCTCCCGTGCCAGCGCGATGCCCAGCGCGCCGGCGTCGCCCACCGGGCCGACCACGGAGGCGCGGACCGAGTCGGAGCCGTCCGCCGCGAGCGCGATGCCGCGCAACGACAGCTCCTCGAAGATCCGACCGTCGTCGTCGAGGGACTCGACGACTTCCGCGATCGCACCGACGGGTGCGGTACATCCGGCTTCCAGCTCGGCGAGGAGGGCGCGCTCGGCGGTGACCGCCGCGCGCGTGACCGGATCGTCCAGGCCGGAGAGCACGGAATGCAGTTCCGCATCGTCGCGTCGGCACTCCACCGCGAGTGCGCCCTGTGCGGGCGCCGGCAGCATCTGCACCGGATCCAGCGCCTCCGTCACCTCGTTGTGGCGACCGATCCGCTTGAGTCCGGCGAGGGCGACCACGATCGCGTCGAGTTCGCCGTCCGCTACTTTGCGTAACCGAGAGTCAAGGTTGCCTCGTAGGGGGCGGATTTCCAAACCCAGACCCAGTGCGTTAAGCTGTGTGGCTCGCCGCGGGCTGGACGTACCGACCACGGAACCCGCCGGCAGCTCCCCCAGCACCAGGCCGTCGCGCGCCACGAGGGCGTCGCGCGAGTCCTCACGGGGCGGCACGGCGGGCATCGAGAGCCGCTCGTCGGGCGCGGTGGGCAGGTCCTTGTAGGAGTGCACGGCCACGTCGACCTCGCGGTTCGCGAGTGCGTCGCGCAGCGCGGAGGTGAAGACGCCGACGCCGATCTTCTCGACCGGATCGGAGCTCAGGTCGCCCGGCGTGGTCACGATGACCAGCTCGGCCGGGTGGCCCGCCGCGATCAGTGCGTCGCGCACGGTGCCGGCCTGCGTGGTCGCCAGCAGCGAGCCGCGGGTACCGATGCGGATGGGGTCGGGAATCGGGGTGGCGGTCACTTCAGACACTTCGGTCGTCGGATCCTTCGGTCGCGGAGACGGCGCCCGTGGCGCCCGGCTTGAGTTCGAAGAGCTCGCGCAGCGCCTCCGCGTAGGAGTCGCCGCCCGGGGTGGCGGCCAGTTGCTTGACGCGCACCGTCGGGGCGTGCAGGAGCTTGTCGACGACGCGGCGCACCGTCTGCGCCACCTCGTCGCGGTCCGTGCCCTCGAGGCCCGGCAGACGCGAATCCAGCCGCAGCAGTTCGGCTTCCACCACCTCGGCGGCGCGCCGGCGCAGGGCCGTCACCGTCGGGGTGACCTCGGCCGAGCGCTGCGCGGAGAGGTACTCGGCCAACTCGTCGGAGACGATGCCGCGGGCCTTCTCGGCGTCCTCCTCCGCGGCCTGCGTGCCCGGCTCGCGGGAGAGGGCGTCGATGTCGATGACGGCCACGCCCGGCAGCCCGGCGACGGCGGGGTCGACGTCCCGTGGCAGGCCGAGGTCGCACACCACGAGATCGGTGTCGACGGTGCGCTGCGCCAGCGCGGAGTGCACGTCGGCGAGGCTGACGACGCTGCCGACGGCGCCGGTGCAGGCGATGAGCACGTCGGCGTCGGCGAGGGCGACCACGAGGTCGTCCATGGCGACGCCGCGGGCGGCGGCCACGCCACCGTCGAGGGCGGCCTGCGCGAGGCGATCGGCCTTGTCCTGGGTGCGGTTGGCGACCGTCACGTCGACGGCGCCGGCACGGGCCAGGTGGGCGACGCCGAGGCCGCCCATGGCACCCGCGCCCACGACGACGGCGCGGCGCAGCGAGCCGCCCTGCGCGCCGAGGATGTCCTGCGCGCGGTCGAGGGCGACGGAGACGACGGAAGCGCCGGCCTTGTCGATGCCGGTGTCGGTGTGCACGCGCTTGCCCACGTGCAGGGCGCGCTGCGCGAGGTCGTGGACCACGCGGCCCGCGACCTGGTGCTCGTCGGAGGCGGCGTAGGCGCCACGGATCTGGCCGAGGATCTGCTGCTCGCCGACGACCATCGAGTCGAGGCCGGAGGCGACGGAGAACAGGTGCTGGACGGCCGCCTCGGAGTAGCGCACGAAGGCGTGCTTGCTGAGTTCGTTGATGGTGAGGCCGGAGCGGGCGGAGAGGACGTCGGAGACGGCTTCCAGGGCGGGGTGGAAGGCCTCGACGACGGCGTAGATCTCGACGCGGTTGCAGGTGGTGACGACCATGACCTCGTCGATGTGGGGCGACTCCATGAGCTGCGCCAGCACCTTGGGACGATCGGTCTCGGTGATCGCCAGTTTCTCGAGGACCGACACCGGCGCGCTGCGGTGCGACGCGCCGAACAGCAGAACCGACACCCTCGCTGCTCCTTCGAAGATCTTGACGGGTGAACTACAGTCCGTAGTTTCCCGTTAAGGCACGGTACCCCGCATCCCCTGAAATGGGAAAACGCGCACAGCCTCACCTCACCCGTGCAGGTGACGGCGGGTCACCCGCGAGGGTCGTTCACCCGAGGATATCCGCCCGGAGCTGCGGAACATCCACTTCCCAGTAGCTGTGTTGTTCGCCGTCGAGCAGGACCACCGGCAGCATGTCGCCGTACTCGCCGCGGTACTCGGTGTTGCCGGGCGCGTCGACGTCGAGCTGCCGGTAGTCGACGGGGCGGTCGGCGGCGCGGAGTTCCTCGACGAGCGCGGTGAGCTCGTCGTGGGCGCGGGCGCACATCCCGCACCCCTCCCTGGTGAGCAGCGTGATCACGGACATGTGCCGAGTGTCCCACCCCGAGGGCGGCGCGCGCCGCTAAGGTTGAGGGGAGATCACGCACGTGGGATCACGCGAGTGGGGAGGTGCCCTTGTCCGACCAGGCCAGCGCCGACGAACAACGGCAGAGCGCGGCGGGCGAGGCGAGCGCCGACGCCGCCCATTCGCTGCTGCTCGAGAAGGAGGGCCGCGAGGACGGCCAGGTGCCGCCGGACCTCACCGCGGCCGCCTTCTTCGACGTCGACAACACGATGGTGCAGGGCGCCTCGATCGTGCACTTCGCCCGCGGCCTCGCCGCGCGCAACTACTTCTCCTACTCCGACCTGGCCTCGGCCGTGTGGGCGCAGGCCAAGTTCCGGCTCACGGGCAAGGAGAACAGCGAGGACGTCGCCGCCGGGCGCGAGAAGGCGCTGTCCTTCATCGCCGGCCGTTCCACCGAGGAGCTCAAGGCCGTCGGCGAGGAGATCTACGACGAGATCATCGCCGACAAGATCTGGCCGGGCACCCGCGCGCTGGCGCAGATGCACCTCGACGCCGGGCAGCAGGTGTGGCTGGTGACGGCCACCCCCGTCGAGCTGGCGCAGACCATCGCCGACCGGCTGGGCCTCACCGGCGCGCTCGGCACCGTCGCCGAGTCGCAGGACGGGGTGTTCACGGGCAAGCTCGTCGGCGACATCCTGCACGGCCTGGGCAAGGCGCACGCCGTCCGGTCGCTGGCGATCCGCGAGGGCCTGAACCTCAAGCGCTGCACCGCCTACAGCGACTCGCACAACGACGTGCCGATGCTCTCCCTGGTGGGCACCGCCGTCGCCATCAATCCGGATTCGGACCTGCGTGACGTCGCGCGGGTGCGGGGCTGGGAGATCCGCGACTACCGCACCGGCCGCAAGGCCGCCAAGATCGGCGTCCCCACCGCCATCGGCGTCGGTGCGGCCATCGGCGGTGCCGCCGCGCTGATCAAGCACTTCAGCGACGACTAGTTCCTCGAGTTCGACGGTGCCCGCCGTCGCGGTCGGTGTCATCGCGATGCCCATACAGATACTGAACAACGCCAGTTCGCCGGCGGGTGATGGCTCGCGGTTCGGAGAGACGGCCGCCGGACCGGCGATTGCTAGCGGATTCGGCGACGAGATCGCAGGTCGCCGCCGCCGAAACCGCAGGCAACTCCGGCGGTAGCCGGTGTGCCGTGGGGGAATCGGCGCCGCGTGGGAGACGACCGCTCCCCCACCGCACGAGCGGCGTCTCACGGGGGAACGAACGTCGGAGTCGCCTTTCGGCGCCGCGCGAGGGACGAACACGAAGCAGTACTGGCGCCGCGCGAACCCGACGCGCCGACGGCACACCCGCCGGGCGGGCGGCGCACCGTCGGACCGGCCGACGGTGCCCGACGCTCAGAAGTCCTGGAAGATGTTCTTCCGGCGCGCGAGGATGCGGTAGAGGGACTGCTGGATGGTCTCGCGGACGTTGTCGGTGAGCTCGAAGACCACCATGGGATCGTCGGCGTCGGCCTCGGTGAAGCGGTCCGTGGCGATGGGCTCGCCGAACTCGATGTGCCACTTCGACGGCAGCGGCACCATGCCCAGCGGGCCGAGCCACGGGAAGAGCGGCGTGATCGGCGCGTAGGGCAGGCCCAGCAGTCGCGCGACGGGCTTGACGTCGGCGAGCATCGGGTACGTCTCCTCGGCGCCCACGATGGACACCGGGATGATCGGGACCTGGGCGCGGATCGCGGCGGTCACGAAGCCGCCGCGGCCGAAGCGCTGCAGCTTGTACCGGTCGCGGTAGAGCTTGCCGATGCCCTTGAAGCCCTCGGGCCACACGGCGACGAGCTCACCCCGGGTGAGCAGCGCCTCGGCGTCCGCGTTGCAGGCGACGGTGGCGCCCATCTTGCGGGCGACCTCGCCGATGACCGGGTACTCGAAGGCCAGGTCGGCGGCCAGCAGGCGCAGGTGCCGCTGGTCGGGGTGGTTGTCGTGCACCGCGACGGCCGACATCAGCCCGTCGAGCGGGATCACGCCGGAGTGGTTCGCCACGAGCAGCGCGCCGCCCTCGCGGGGCAGGTTGTCGGCGCCGGTGGTGTCCACCCGGAACCACTTGTCGTAGACCGGCCGCAGCGCCGGCAGGAAGAGCGCGTCGGTCAGGTGCGGATCGAAGCCGAAGGGATCGATGTCGTAGTCGCCGGTGAGCCGCTCGCGGACGAAGGCGGCACCGTCGACCACCGAGTCCGCGGCGCGCTCGCGCCAGCCCGGACCGGGCTCGCCCGGCTGCGCGGCGGCGATGTAGTCGGGGTTGAGAGCGTGCACCGTGGCCTCGCGGCGCGGGGCCGACGGTGCCGGGGTGCCGGTCAGCGCGGACGGGTGCCGCTGCTGCGCGCGCTCGCGCCCCTCGGTGCGAGCGGTGTCGATGGACACGGGCAGCTGCAGCACCTTCGCGTGCTGTGAGCCTGAAGCGTTGGTCATGTGTCTACCGTCCAGCCGTGCCGTACTCGGAGCCGATTCCCGCGAACCGTCGTGCCAGCGAGGCGACCCGCTGCTCGACGGCCACGATCGAATCCACACCGATTGTAGGTTCTGTGCGGCCGTGGCGTGCGGCGTCTTCCATCGCCTGCCGTGTGGTGAAGCGCGGCTCGAAGCCGAGCTCCTTCCGCATGCGCGTCGTGTCGAAGGCGTTGCCGAAGCTCAGATAGGCGAGCTGCACCTTGTCCGTCTGGCCGCGGCCCCGGCCACGGATCGCCGCGACGGCGGGCCCGAACGCGGGCTTGACCACCGGCAGCGGCAACCGGCCGGAGAGCCGGATGGCCTGCGACATGGAGATCGCGCCGTCGCCGGCGATGTTGTACGTGCCCGGCTTCCCGGCCACCACGGCGTGCTCCAGCGCGCCCAGGGCGTCGTCCTGGTGCAGCAGCTGCAGCCGGGCGTCGCGGCCGACGATCGACGGCACGACCGGCCGCTCGAACAGCGAGCCGAGCAGCGTCTCGATGTTGGGCCCCAGGATCGGCGCGAGGCGCAGGATCGTGAGGTCGATGTCGGTGCGACGGCGGGCCATGCTGCGGGCGTAGGCCTCGGCGTCGAGCAGGTCGCGCGGGTGGCCGCTGGCGGCGGCGCCGCCGACGAGGTCCTCGGTGATGAGCGCGGGGTTGCGGGAGCGCGAGCCGTAGACCTGCGTCGCCGAGCGCATGATGACCCGCTTGACCGTCTCCGACTTCTGGCACGCGGCGAAGACCCGCATGGAACCGAAGACGATCGCGTCCTTCGTGGACCCGGACGGGAAGTGGTTGTCGGTGACCGAGGTGGAGCAGTGCACGACGGTGTCGACCTCGTTGGTCGCCATGATCTTGCCGAAGATGTGACTGCGGTAGTCGACGCGGATGAACTCCGCGGGCTCCATCCGGCGGTGCATCGCCTTGGTCGGCGGCACGGCGTCCACACCGATCACCCGCTCGATGTCGGGGCGCTGCGCGAGCCGGCGCACGAGGTAGCCGCCCACGAACGTGGAGGCGCCCGTCACCATGACGACGCGCGGCGCAGTGACGACCGACTCACTCATTACTGAAGGGTAACCGGAAACACGAAAGCCCGCCCAGATCCTGGGCGGGCTCTCATGAAAGTGTGACCAGAAGGCCTACTTGCCGAGCTTCCTACGCTGCACCCGAGTGCGGCGGAGCAGCTTGCGGTGCTTCTTCTTCGACATGCGCTTGCGGCGCTTCTTGATCACTGAACCCATGGGTTCCTCACGTCTCTCTATCGAATTGCCATGTTCGGTGCGCGGCGGCCGGGTACGGAAGAGCCCCCGCGTCCACGCAGCAGGCTTCTACTTTACCCGTCGCGACGGCCCAGGCGAAATCCGCCCGCGCCGCCGCTGCTGCCGACCCTCTCCGACGGGCCTAGCCCGCGTCGAAGAACGAGGTCTGCAGGTAGTCGTGGACCGCCTTCTCGTGGACCCGGAACGACCGGCCCACACGCACCGCGGGGAGCTCCCCGTTGTGCACCAGGCGGTAGACCGTCATCTTCGACACCCGCATGAGGGTGGCGACCTCGGCCACCGTCAGGAACGACGAGCCGGCTGCCTGGGGAGCCTGGGCTCCGGCACCGATCTCGGCGGGCTTGGTGTTCTTGTTTGCAGACGCCATGTAATCCCTAACCTCCGGCACATGTCGCGCCGCCGGCTTCCCCTCCGGCGGACCTGACACGCACGTGCTTCGAGCAGCTTAGCGGTACCAATGGGAATAATGCGACGGGAGTGAGCTAACCGAACCTTCTAGGCGAGGCGCCCGAGCTCGGCCGATCGCTCGGCGCACGCCCGTGTCGCCGCGTAAAACGCAGGTCGGAGGCCATTTTTCTCCAGCTCACGGATTGCGGCGGCCGTCGTGCCGCCCGGAGAAGTCACCGCTGCCCGGAGCTCGACGGGCGACGTGGAAGTCTCAACCATTAGTGCACCCGCGCCCGCGATCGTGTGCGTGGCGAGGGTCGTCGCCTGGTCCCGGGTGAGCCCCAGATCCACGCCGGCGTCGATCATCGCCTCCGCGACGAGGAAGGCGTAGGCGGGCCCGGAGCCGGACAGCGCGGTGAGCGCGTCGAGCTTCGCCTCGGGCACGACGAGGGTCTTACCCACCGCGTCCATGACCTCCCGCACGAGCGTCACGTGCGCCTCCGTCGCCTCCCGGCCGCCGGAGATCCCGCTCATCGACCGGCCGACGAGCATCGCCGTGTTCGGCATGACCCGCACGACGGGCGTCCCGGCGGGCAGGGCCGCCTCGTAGACGGTCGTGGGGACGCCCGCGGCCACCGAGGCCACGACCGCGCCCGGCCGCAGCGCGGTGGACACGTCGGGCAGGATCGCGGTCACCACGTCGGGCTTGACGGCGATCACCACGAGGTCCGCCCCGTCGACCGCCTCCGCGACGGTGGTCACCGCCCGGACCCCGTAGCGCTCCGTGAGCTCCCCGCCGCGGCCGGCGTGGGGCTCGGCGACCGTGAGCGCCTCGGGCGCGTGCCCGGCGGCGATGAGGCCGCCCAGCAGGGCCTCGCCGATCCGCCCGCCGCCGATCAGCGCGATACGACCATCCATGTCAGTTCTCCTCTTCCGGGACGTCAGTTCTTCTCGGGCTCGGGGGTCCGGGGGCCGCGGGGCATCATCGCCAGCTGGCGGGACGTCGCGACGACGTGCCCGGACTCGTCGACCAGCACGTGGTCCTCCTCGAACCACCGCTGCCCGACGACGGGCGCGGACGCCCGGAACCGCAGCCAGCCGTTCACGGGCTCGCGCCGGACGGACGCGGTCAGCGTGATGGTGGGCGCCCAGCCGATGCCGCCGAGGTTGGCGACCACGGGCAGCGAGATGTCGGTGGCGAGGAGCGCGAACAGCCCCGTGAGCGGCTCCTCGCGCAGCCGCACCCAGCCGCGGGTCTCGGCGGGCCCGGTGCGGCCCTCGATCACCGGCAGGGTCTCCGCGTCGTAGTGCACCTCGGCCACGCGGCCCACCTTGAAGATCTTCGCGGCGGGATGCTCGGGGTCCCAGGCCAGCGCGTCGGCGGGCGGGGTCGGCGGCATCGCGTCGAGAGGGAGGGCCTCGGTGTAGCGCTCGTCACCCTCGTCGCGGCGCGCGAGGGTCACGGCGGCCTGCACGTAGACGCGGTCGCCCTGCACGGCCTCGACGTTGACGAACGAGGTGGTGCGGCCGCGCTTGCGCACGTCGGTCCGCAGGTCGACGTGGCCGGGATCGGGCGCGCCGAGGTACTCGGCGGAGATCACGACGGGCGTGACGTCGGCGTCGCCCCCGTCGTCGAGGTAGGCGGCCTGCGCCGCCGAGGCGATCACGGCGAGCAGGGCCCCGCCGTGCACCTTGCTGCCCACCGACCAGGTGGGGTCGATGTCGGCGGTGTACCCGCCGGGGGCCTTCGCGACGGAGACGAGGTCCGCGAACAAAGCCATCTGTGCGCTCTCCTTTACCGGGGTACCCGCGCGGGTACCCGACGTCAGGCGGCCGGGTCGGCGCGCAGGTGCTCCCGCGCGAATTCCAGCGCCTCCGTGAGCATCGCACGGCGCTCCTCGGGCGTCTTCGCCGAGCCCGTCGCGATCTCGAGGATCACGTGCCCGTCGAAGCCCGAGACGGCGAGCCGGCGGCACACCTCGGCGGCCGGCTGGGTGCCGTGACCCGGCACGAGGTGCTCGTCGACGGCCGCGCCGAGGCCGTCGGTGAGGTGCAGGTGCCGCAGCCCGTCGCCCATGCGGTCCATGAGCTCGAGGGCGTCGACGCCCGCGGTCGCGGTGTGCGACAGGTCCAGGGTGTAGTTCGCGTAGCCGACGTCCGTCGGGTCGATCGACGGCGCGAAAGCCGACACCGCGGTGCCCGGGTGGCCGCGCCGCTTGAGTCGCTCGACGGATTCGCCCCGGCGCCCGAAGAAGGCGTCGAGCCGCATCGGGAACATGTTCTCCACGGCGATCGCGACGTGGCTGTCGTCCTCGAGCTCGCTGACCAGGTCCACGAAGTTCTCGGCGTAGCGCCGCTGCCAGCGGAACGGCGGGTGCACGACGACGGTGTCGGCGCCGAGGTCCTCCGCGGCCGTCACCGCGCGGCCGAGCTTCGCCATGGGGTCGGGGCCCCACACGCGCTGGCTGATGAGCAGGCAGGGCGCGTGGACGGACAACACGGGCACGTCGTAGCGCATGGACAGCCCGGCCACGTTCGCGATGTCCTGGCTGGCACCCTCGTGCCAGACCATGAGTTCGACCCCGTCGTAGCCGGTCTCCGCCGCGTACCGGAAGGCGTCCTCGAGCTTCTCGGGGTAGACCGAAGCCGTCGACAGTCCGACCGGTATCCCGCTCACGACGCCGAGCGTACTCAGTTCGAGCCGAGCGCCATCAGCAGCGGGCCGAAGGTGATCACCAGGCCCACGAACAGCGCGAGCCCCAGCGTCAGGTAGTCGGTGGTCTTGCGCAGGTAGTGCGTGAAGGTCACGATGCCGATGATGACGATGAACGCCAGCACGACGGTGAGCGCGATGGTCGGCCAGCCGCCGCCCCAGTTCCACAGCTTGAAGAAGCCGTAGAAGAGGCCGGCGCCGGCCGCGAGCCCGAGCACGACCTCGGCGGCGAGCGCCGCCCAGCCGCGCCCCTTGCCCGGCGCGGCGTCCTTCTCGTCGGCGTCCGCGTCCTCGTCGCTGTCGGCGGTGCCCGGCTTCGCGAGGAAGTCGGGGGTCTCCTCGGCGCGCGCGTCCTCGATCTGCTGAGCGCTCAGGGCCGCGGTGTCGGGCGCGACGGGGGCGTCCACGTCGGGGGCCGGCACGGCGACGGGCTTCACGTCGACGGTGTCGTCGGCCTCGACCTCGGCGAACCGGGACTGGCGCTCGCGGACCTGAGCGGTGTTGAAGTCGGCGGTGGCCATGATCGGCGCCTCCGCCTGATCCCAGCGCGACCACGCGTAGTCGCGGCCGTCCTCCGCCTGTGCGGCGTCGGCGGCCTGCGCGGCGGCGGGCTCCGCGACCGGCTCGGGCTCCGGCGCCGGCACGGGCTCCGGGGCCTGCGCGGGCTCCTGCGGCGCCTCGGCCGCCCGGGAGCCACGGCCCCAGCGGAGCAGCCCACCGCGCCGGCCCTCGGGCTGCGCGGGCGTCTCGTCCGCCGCCGGCGCCTCGGGCTCCTGCGGCGCGCTCTCCTGCGGCGCAGGATCGTCGACGGGGCCGGGGTCGGCCACGGCGGCGGCGAGGAAGGAGGAGGTGATCGGCTCGTCGTCGTCCTGGTCGTCCTGGTCGGCCGGCTCCGCCGGGGCGGCCTGGGCGGCCTGGGCGGCCGGTTCGGGCGCGGCGGGCGCCGCGGCCTCGGGCTCGACGGCCTCGGGGGTCACCACCTCGGGCTCGTACGCGGACGGCTGCGCCGGGGCGGCCGGCGCGGACTGCACAGCCTGCGCAGCGGGCGCTTCGGGGGCGGCCGGCGCTTCGGGCGCGGCCTGCTCGGCCGGGGCCTCGGTGCCCGGCGCGGGCTGGTCGTCGCGGATGACGGGGATCTCGCCGGTCAGCTCGGCGACGGTGATCGAGTTCTCGCCGCCGCGGTGGCGCCGGCGGCGGCCGCCCGGGGGTGGGGGTGGAGTGCCGCCGTCCCTGGCGAGCAGCTCCGCCAGCGAAATCCTTCGCTCCTCGCTCATGCACGTCACCGTCCTGTGGCTCGTCGGCCTCGTGGGCCCCGCGCGTGCCGGAAAGTTCACACCCGCCACTCACGCCCTGTGTGGTCTCAGAAGATTCTACTTGTACACCGCCGCGCAACCGTGGCGGCACACGCGGCGGTCCGTTATGTTACTTCGCGCCTTTAATGGGCTTTACCGCTGCTCTCCGGGGTGAACCCCGCCTGGGTGTCCAGATAGCGCAGGATCACGCCCTCGCGCAGCGCCCACGGGCAGATGTCGAGTTCCTCGACCTTCATCGCCCGCATCGCGGCCTCGGCGACCAGCGCGCCGGCCACGATCTGGCCCGCGCGATCGGAGCTCAGCCCGTCCAGCTCGCGGCGGTCGGACTCCGTCATCCGGCTGATGAAGGCGATCAGCTGGCTCAGTCCGCGCGCCGTGAGCGTGCGCTTGACCCGCGGCCCGGCGGAGGAGGGCGCCGCGCCCGTCAGGCGGGCGAGGGTGCGCATCGTCTTCGACGTGCCCGCGACCAGGTCGGGCGTGCCGACGGCCTGCAGCCGCGCGGCGGCGGGCGCGATCTCGGCGTCGAGCCAGTCCCGCAGCATGGCGACGCGACGGCGCCCGGGCGGATCGTCGGGCAGCCACTCGCGGGTGATCCGGCCCGCGCCCAGCGGCAGCGAGAGCGCGACGTCCGGCTCCTCGTCGACGCCGTTGCTCATCTCGAGCGAGCCGCCGCCGATGTCGATGTTGAGCACGCGGCCCACGCTCCAGCCGTACCAGCGGCGCACCGCGAGCGCGGTGAGGCGGGACTCGTCGGCGCCGGAGAGCACCTCGACGTCGACGCCGGTGGCCTGCTTGACGTGCGCGAGGACGGTGTCGGTGTTGCTGGCGTCGCGGACCGCGGAGGTCGCGAAGGCCATCACCTCGGAGCAGCCGGAGCTGCGCGCGATCTTCGTGAACTCCTCGACGGATGCGACGAGCGCGTCCTCGCCGGCCCGGCTGAGGCGGCCGCTCGGCTCGATCTTCTCGGCGAGCCGTAGCGTGGCCTTGGTCGAGCTCATCGGCGTCGGGTGCGCGCCCCAGTGGGCGTCGACCACGAGCAGGTGCACCGTATTGGACCCGATGTCGAGGACTCCCAATCTCACCCCGTCAATCTAGACCCGACTACGGTGGCCCCTGTGACCGACCTTCCGATGCCCGGCCTGCGGCGTCCCGTCCCGGAAGTCCCCCTGGACTTCCCGCGCGAGTGGCTGGAGTTCACCGACCCCGCGGACCCGAGCCATCTGATCGCGGCGGATCTGACCTGGCTGCTCTCCCACTGGACGTGCGTGTTCGGCACCCCGTCGTGCCACGGGATCGAGCCGGGCCGGGACACGGACGGCTGCTGCAGCCACGGCGCCTTCCTCTCCGACAACGACGACCGCAAGCGCCTGAAGAAGGCCGTCGCGAAGCTCACCGACGACGACTGGCAGTTCCGCAGTAAGGGATTGGGGAAGAAGGGGTACCTCGAGGAGGACGACCTCGACGACGAGCCCGCGCTGCGCACCCGCCGGTACGAGGGCGCGTGCATCTTCCTGAACCGGCCGGGATTCCCCGGCGGCGAGGGCTGCGCCCTGCACGCGATGGCCCTGCGGACCGGCGTCGAACCGCTCACCGTCAAGCCCGACGTCTGCTGGCAGCTGCCGGTCCGGCGCACCCAGGAGTGGGTCGAGCGGCCCGACGGCGAACAGATCCTGCGCACCACGATCGGCGAGTACGACCGGCGGGGTTGGGGCGCAGGCGGACTCGACCTGCAGTGGTACTGCACCGGCTCCCCCGAGGCGCACGTCGGCGCACAGCAGGTGTGGCAGAGCTACGCCCCCGAGCTCACGGAGCTGCTGGGCGAGGAGGCCTACGCCGCGCTGGCCCGCGAGTGCGAGGCGCGCCAGGGCAAGCTGGTCGCCGTACACCCCGCCACCGCGGCCGCGACGGAGCGGCAGTCCTACGACATGAAGTACGTGGAGCTCTAACCGAGCCCGTCCAGGCCGTGCAGATTCTTGGCGGTCGGGCTGGTGTCGACGGCGCCGGGGTCCGGGTAGGTGCCCAGCACCCGGTCGGAGGTCCCCGCGGTGGTGACCGAGAACCAGTAGTGCTCGTTCTTGAAGTGGTGCAGCCGGTGGCTGCGCCAGACCGCCTTGTAGGCGCGGCCGCGCGGCTTGTAGTCGGTGTGCACGAGGTAGTGGATCCACTCGTAGCCGAGCAGGAAGACCGCCTCGACCAGCATGAAGGTGAGCGTCGCGTGCAGCGGCGCGCCGATCAGGGCGCCCACGCCGAGCGGCGCGGCGACGCCCAGGCCGGCGATCACCCAGGGCAGCGCGCGGGTGGGGATGAACACCAGGTCCACGTCGCGGGGCGCGGCGTGGTGCCGCCGGTGGTCGCGCGCGAGCAGCGTGTCCAGCGTGATCGGCCCGACGGTCCGCGGCCGCCAGTGCAGCACGAAGACGTGGATCACCCACTCCAGGAACGGGAACAGGGCCGCGAAGACGAGCGGCGCCCACAGGTCGGCGAGCCCTCCCCCGCCGACGACGATGCGCGCGGCGACGGTGCCGGCGAGGAAGGCCAGGATCATCCACGGCGTGGGATGGCGCAGGAACTCGCGGCCGGCGTCGCCGAGTGAGAATCTGCGGCGGGCCGCGCGATCGGTCGTGGTCATGACTGCTCCATCCGGTCGAGGAATCCGCCGAGCACGCCGGTGGCGCCGCCGAGGACGGCCTGCGCGGCGGTACGGGCAGCGGCGGCGTCGCCGTCGAGGACAGCGGCGGTGAGGGTGCGGTAGCGCTCCGCGGGTTCGGCGGCCGCGACCGCGTCGGCGAGCACGCCGAGCAGCGGCTCGTACACGCGGCGCATGCCGTTGAAGATGAGGGTCATCGCGATCGAGTCGGCACCGCGCACGAGCTGCTCCCAGTAGCCGAGGGCGGCGGCCTGCTGCTCCGGGCCGGAGCCGGCGCCCTCGATCGCGGCGAGCGCCGCGGTGAGCGGGACGGTCAGCGCGTCGGCCGAGCGGGCGGCGGCCTTCTCGGCGATCCACGGCCCGAGGTGCTCGCGCACCTCGAGGACGCTGCGGACCACGGACGGGTCGACGACGGCACCGTCGGGCGCGGCGACGAGCAGGTGCGGCAGCAGGTCCAGCCCGCCCGTGCGGGTGATGTCGTTGACGACGGCACCGTCGCCCTGGCGGACCTCGACGTGGCCCGACGTGGCGAGGCGGGCGATCGCCTCGCGGACGACGGGCCGCGAGACGCCGAGGACCTCCGCGAGCTTGCGCTCGCTGGGCAGCCGCGAGCCGACCGGCGCGGCGCCGCTGACCAGCTGGTTCAGCAGCTGCTCGTGCACCTCGTCGGCGGCGGACCGCTTCGTGACCGGGCTCAGTTCCATGCCGGAACCGTAGCGCCACCCGGTCCGGTGGTCAAGTGGTCTTACCAGTAAATCGCCGGACCGCCGCGGAACGCGACGGTGATGCCGGGGCTAGGGCTCGAGCTTGTAGCCGAGGCCGCGGACGGTGACCAGGTGCTTCGGGTTCGCCGGGTCGGCCTCGATCTTGCTGCGCAGGCGCTTGACGTGCACGTCGAGGGTCTTGGTGTCGCCCACGTAGTCGGCGCCCCAGACGCGGTCGATGAGCTGCCCGCGGGTGAGCACGCGGCCGCTGTTGCGCAGCAAGTACTCGAGCAGGTCGAACTCCTTGAGCGGCAGGGTCACCGCGTCTCCCCCGACGGTCACGACGTGCCGCTCGACGTCCATCCGGACGGGGCCGCCCTCGAGCACCCCGTCGTCGAGGCCGTCCGCGGCGGCGGTGTCGGCGCCGCGGCGCAGCACCGCGCGGATGCGGGCGATGAGCTCGCGTGCGGAGTAGGGCTTCGTGACGTAGTCGTCGGCCCCCAGTTCCAGGCCCACCACCTTGTCGATCTCGCTGTCGCGCGCGGTCACCATGATGACCGGCACGGACGACCGGGCGCGCAGCTGCTTGCACACGTCGGTGCCGCTCATGCCGGGCAGCATGAGGTCGAGCAGGACGATGTCGGCGCCCGCGGAGTCGAAGTGCCGCAGGGCCTCGGCGCCGTCCGTGACCACGGTGGTCTCGAAGCCCTCCTTGCGCAGCAGGAAGGCCAGCGGGTCGGCCAGCGATTCCTCGTCCTCGACGATCAGTACGTGTGTCACCGCAGTACATCCTCACTGTGGTCATCGCGCTCTGCAGGACCCGCGCCCGGCTCGACCGGCGCCGGCAGCACCAGCGTGAAGGTCGAACCCATGCCCGGTTTGCTCCAGAGCCTAATGGTGCCGCCGTGGTTCGCGGCGACGTGTTTGACGATCGCGAGACCGAGTCCGGTCCCGCCCGTCATCCGGGACCGCGCCTTGTCGACGCGGAAGAAGCGCTCGAAGACGCGCTCCTGGTCTTCGGGGGCGATGCCGATGCCCCGGTCGGTGACCGCGATCTCGACCGACGAGGCACCGTCGGGCCCGGCGGCGGGGCGCAGGCGGCGGCTGATCGAGACCTGGGTGTTCTGCGGCGAGTAGGCGATCGCGTTGGAGATGAGGTTCGACAGCGCCGTCAGCAGGAGGGTGTCGTCGCCGCGGATCTCCAGACCGGAGGGCTCGTCGACGATGAGCGAGATGTTGTTAGCCTCGGCCGAGACCTGGGCGCGGGCGACGGCCTCGCCGACCACGTCGTCGACCTCCACGCTGCCGAGGTCGGGCAGCTTCTCCGCGCCCTGCAGACGGGAGAGGGCGATCAGTTCGTTGACCATGTTGCCCATGCGCGTGGACTCGACGAGCACGCGGGAGCCGAAGTGCCGCACCGCCTCCGGGTCGTCGTCGGATTCGAGCAGCGCCTCGGCGAGCAGGCCGATCGCGCCGACGGGGGTCTTCAGCTCGTGCGAGACGTTCGCCACGAAGTCGCGCCGGGTGGCCTCCATGCGCTGGTTCTCGGTGTCGTCGTCGGCGTAGACCACGGCGTACCGCTCGTCGGGTTCGGTCCCGACGATGAGGTCCACCCGGCACCGCACCGCGATGCTCGCCCGGTCGGACCGGCGGGACACCGTCAGTTCGACGGTGCGCGGGGCACCGGTCTCGAGGACCTGCGAGGCGGCCTGCCAGACGCGGTCGTCGAGGAGTTGCTCGCGGACGAGGGAGAACTCCTCGGCACGCGCGTTGCACGCGATGACGTCGCGGAAGCCGTCGACGACCACCAGTCCGGTGGGCGATTCGCGGATCACCGCGCGGTGCAGCTCGGCCACCGTCATGCGCGTCGGACCGACCGGTTCGGCGGTGATCACCCGCTGCCGGACGCGCCGCGCGAGCCATCCGATGAGGGCGCCCGCCAGGGCGGACACCACACAGAGGGCCACAGTCACGCGGTCAGTGTACCCAGGTTCTCCTGCGATTCTTCACATCGGGAACGACTGGTGAACAACGGGTTACCGGTCGGCGGCCACCTCGACAACGGAGGCGTACTCGGGGTGCTTCGTCACGTAGTTCGCGACGTAGGAGCACACGGCGCGGGCCTTCTTCCCCGACGCGACGACGTCGTCGAGGGCGGCCTTGGTGAGCACCGCCGCGTAGCCGTTGCCGCCGTACTCGGCGTCGACCACGGTGTGCGTGAGCAGGCGCACGTCCACCTCGTCCACGTAGTCGAGATAGCCCGCCTGCTCGCCGTCGACGGTGAGCACGTAGCGCTCCTGTTCCGGGGAGTGGGTCACAGTCACGTCAGCCATGTGATCCAACCTATCCCCTGCGCGGCCCCGGAGGCTGAGGAGAAACTTAGGGGGCGGTACCGATTCGCTCGGTACCGCCCCCGTCGTCGATCGTGGGACTACTTGGCGCCCTGGTTGGCGACCGCGGCGGCGCCGGCGGCGGCAGCCTCGGGGTCGAGGTAGGTGCCGCCCGGGTTGGCGACGGTGCCGTCCTCGTTGAACGAGTAGGTCAGCGGGATGCCGGTGGGGATGTTCAGCGCCGCGATGTCGGCGTCCGAGATCCCGTCGAGGTGCTTGACCAGCGCGCGCAGCGAGTTGCCGTGCGCGGCCACGAGCACCGTCTTCCCCTGCGCCACCTGCGGCTCGATCACGGCCTGGTAGTAGGGGATGAAGCGCTTGACCACGTCGAGCAGGCACTCGGTGAGCGGCACCTGCGGCAGGTGCGCGTACCGCGGGTCGCCGGTCTGGCTGTACTCGTTCTCCGGATCGATCGCGGGCGGCGGGGTGTCGTAGCTGCGGCGCCACAGCATGAACTGCTCGTCGCCGTACTTGTCCTTGGTCTCGGCCTTGTTGAGGCCCTGCAGCGCGCCGTAGTGACGCTCGTTGAGGCGCCAGTCGCGGACCACGGGGATCCAGTGCCGGTCGGCGGCGTCCAGCGCGATGTTCGCGGTGGTGATCGCGCGACGCAGCAGCGAGGTGTAAAGGACGTCGGGCAGCAGCCCGGCCTCCTTGAGCAGCTCGCCGCCGCGCGCGGCCTCGCCGCGGCCCTTCTCGGTCAGCGCCACGTCGACCCAGCCGGTGAACTGGTTGGACGCGTTCCACTCGCTCTCGCCGTGGCGGAGCAGGATCAGGGTGCCGTAGGTCATGCGCCGTAGTTTAACGCCCGCCGGATCGGCTCACGCAGGTCCGCGAGGCTCTCGGCCTCGGTCTTCGCGGGCCCCAGCGACCGGGTGCCGTACAGGCGGTCGAAGAGCAGGCCCTCGAGCAGGCTGACCAGGTCGGCCGCGGCCCGGTCGGGGTCGACGGTGCCGAGCGCCGCGAACAGGCCGCTCGCGAGCGGCACGGAGAACAGGCAGGTGGCGAGATCCGCCTCGAGCCCCTCGGCCAGCGCATCCGGCGCCAGCGCGTAGCGGGCGAGGGCGTCTCGCCGGCGGTCCGTGAGCAGGAGGTGCAGCTGGCGCGCCGTCAGGTCCGCCGCGGTCTCGCGGTCGACGGTGCGCGGCACGTCGGCGTCGAAGGCGGCCCGCGACCGCTGCCGGAGGTGTTCGATCGCGGTGCGCAGCAGATCGGAGCGGGTGCGGCAGTAGTACGACGTCGACCCCTTGGGCAGCCCCAGCCGCTTGTCGACGGCGCCGTGCGTCACCGCCCGGTTGCCGCCGTCGGCCGCGAGGTCCAGCGCCGCCTCGCCGATCGCGATCCGTCGCTCGTCCACGGTTGCCCTCCATCCACTCGATGCTCTATAACCTTAGAGCACTCTACTTCTATAGAGGGGGATGACATGGACGACCTGATCGGCACCGTCGACGACACGGCGCGCTGGGTCGCGCACCATCGGGCCACCGAATCGGCGCGCCCCGACGCGCTGTTCCACGACCCGTTCGCCGCGCGGCTCGCGGGCGCCGAGGGCGCGGCGATCGCGGAGGGCGCCGCCCCGGCCGCGGGCGGCGGCGACGGCTGGTACCTCACCGCCCGGACCGTCCTGATCGACGAGGCGGTGGCCGCGGCGATCGCCGACGGCTGCGACACCGTCGTCAACCTGGGCGCGGGCCTCGACGCCCGGCCGTACCGCCTCGACCTGCCCGCCGACCTGGAATGGATCGAGGTCGACCTCCCCGCGATCCTGGAACACAAGGCGGCGGTCCTCGCCGCGGAGACGCCGCGCTGCCGGCTACGCCGAGTGCCGCTGGACCTGGCCGGCGACGGCCTCGCGGACCTCCTGGCCGGCCTCGCGGACCGTCGGATCCTGGTCCTGTCCGAGGGGCTGGTGATGTACCTCTCCCCCGACGAGGCCGACGCCCTCGCGGACGTCCTGCGCGCGGCGGGAGTGCATCGCTGGTGCCTCGACCTCAGCTCCGCCGGGGTGGGATCGGTGATGGCCGAGCGGAATCGGGGCATCCTGCATCGCGCGCCCTGGCGGTTCCTCCCCGCCGACGGGGTCGCTCACTTCGAGGACCGGGGCTGGGCGGCCGACCGGATCGACTCGCTGTTCGTCGCCGCGCTGGAGCTCGGACGCCTGGACTCGCCCGAGGCGCACCGCCTGGCCGCGGGACCGCAACCGGACCCGCGCGCCCCTGGCGACGCGCCGTGGAGCGGCGTCGTGACGCTCGCCCCGGCTCGCTAGCGCGCGGTGTGCTTCTCCGCCCGCATGCGCTCGACCATGTGCGGGTAGTGCAGCTCGAACGCGGGGCGCTCGGAGCGGATGCGCGGCAGCTCGGTGAAGTTGTGCCGCGGCGGGGGGCAGCTGGTGGCCCACTCCAGGCTGTTGCCGAAGCCCCACGGGTCATCGACCGTGACGACCTCGCCGTAGCGGTAGCTCGTGAAGACGTTCCACACGAAGGGCAGGACCGAGGCGCCCAGGATGAACGCACCGACCGTCGAGATCCGGTTCAGGCTCGTGAAGCCGTCCGTGTCGAGGTAGTCGGCGTAGCGACGCGGCATGCCCTCGGCGCCCAGCCAGTGCTGGACCAGGAAGGTGGTGTGGAAGCCGACGAACGTGAGCCAGAAGTGCCATCGGGCCAGTCGCTCGTTCAGCAGGCGTCCGGTGGCCTTGGGGAACCAGAAGTAGATGCCCGCGAACGCCGCGAAGACGATGGTGCCGAACAGCGTGTAGTGGAAGTGGGCGACCACGAAGTAGGTGTCCGAGACGTGGAAGTCGAGCGGCGGGGAGGCGAGGAGCACGCCGGTGAGGCCACCGAAGAGGAAGGTCACGAGGAAGCCGATCGAGAACAGCATCGGCGACTCGAAGGTCATGTTCCCCTTCCACATCGTGCCGATCCAGTTGAAGAACTTCACGCCCGTCGGCACCGCGATCAGGAACGTCATGAAGCTGAAGAAGGGCAGCAGCACCGCGCCGGTCGCGTACATGTGATGCGCCCACACCGCCATCGAGATCGCCGCGATCGCGAGCGTCGCCATCACGAGGCCGCTGTAGCCGAAGATCGGCTTGCGGGTGAACACCGGGAAGATCTCGGAGACGATGCCGAAGAACGGCAGGGCCAGCACGTACACCTCCGGGTGGCCGAAGAACCAGAACAGGTGCTGCCGCAGGACCGCTCCGCCGTTCGCGGGATCGAACAGGTGGGCACCGAACTGCCGGTCCACCTCCAGCCCGACCAGCGCGGACGCCAGCAACGGGAAGACCATCAGTGCGAGCACGCTCACCACGAACATGTTCCACGTGAAGATCGGCATCCGGAACATCGTCATCCCGGGCGCCCGCAGGCAGAGCACGGTGGTGACCATGTTCACCGACGCGAGGATCGTCCCGAGACCACCGACCGTGAGCCCCATCAACCACAGGTCGCCGCCGACGCCCGGACTGTGGGCGGCGTCGGACAGCGGGGTGTACGCGGTCCAGCCGAAGTCGGCCGCGCCGCCGGGGACCATGAAGCCCGCGGACGCGGTGAGGCCGCCGAACAGGTACAGCCAGTAGCCGACCGCGTTGAGGCGGGGGAACGCGACATCGGGTGCGCCGATCTGCAGCGGCACGAGGTAATTGGCGAAGCCGAACGCGATCGGGGTCGCGTACAGCAGCAGCATCACGGTGCCGTGCATCGTGAACAGCTGATTGAACTGCTCCGTGGAGAGGAACTGCAGGCCGGGCTCCGCGAGCTCGCCCCGCATGACCAGGGCCATGAGGCCGCCCGCGAAGAAGAACAGCATCGAGGTGACGATGTACATGACGCCGATCGTCTTGTGATCCGTGGTGACCACGAGGTCGCGGATCCAGCCGCCGGCGGGCCTGCCGCGCGCGGGTTCGGGGCGCGCGGCGCGCAGCCGCCGTTCGGGTGCCACGTCCGTGGCGGTCGTCTCGGTTCCACCGTCCATGGATCGATCGTCGGCCGCGGGAGACCCCCGCGGCAGCGGCGGACGTCCCGAGCGATGTCCCGGCGGTTCAGGACCAGGTGCGTCCGAAGCCGCGGGCGCTGACCCGTTCCGCCAGGACCTCCACGACCTCGTACTTGCCGTCGTCGATGAAGGGCCGCAAGGAGAGCGCGTCCGTGACGGACAGGGCCGACGAGTCCGTGCGCACGCGCGCGGGCCCGCGCACGATGACGCTCCAGGCCTGATCCCCGCCGACCTCGTCCACCTCGAAGGCCACCTCGCGCGCCACGACCGCCGAGGCGAGCTTGCTGCCCGGACCGGTCCGGAACAGGACGTTGCAGCCCTCGCCGAGCACGTAGTTCACGGGGAAGATCTCGGCCTCGCCCCCGAGCGCGATCACGATGCGCCCCACGTCCTTGCGGCGCAGCAGCTCGGTCGCCTCCGCACGATCGAGGACGGTGGTGCCGGCGGTGAATCGTTCCATGACGTGCTCCTAGGGTCGGGGCGGGAGTGTTGCCCGCCGCCCACTCTCACCCCGTCCGGCGGCGCGTCGCCAGGGACCTTCGTCGGGCCGCACGTCCCGGGACCGCCGGGAGCGGAGGCCTCGCCTACTGCGAGTCCCGCCAGCGCAGCAGCGCCTCGATGACGGTGTAGTCGAAGCCGGGCGCGGAGAGCTCCGCGGTGAACTGCGTGGCGCCCTCCGCGACCAGCTGGTCGGCGAAGGCGAGGGCGTCGTCGGGGCCGGTGCCGCGCGGGATGGCGATGTTGTGCGCGATCTCCTTCGGGTCGCGGCCGATCTTCGCGCAGGCCTCGGCGAGCACGGCCGACTTGTGCCGGTAGGTCTCCAGGTCCACGAAGTAGTGCCACACCGAGGCGTACTGCGCCACCAGCGGCAGCGTCTTCTTCTCGCCGCCACCGCCGATGAGGATCGGGATGTCGCGCGTGGGAGCCGGATTGAGCTTGGCCCACCGCTCGGTGATCCGTGGCAGGGCCTTCCCGAGGTCGTCGAGGCGCGAGCCGGCGGTGCCGAACTCGTAGCCGTACTCGTCGTAGTCGCGCTGGAACCAGCCGGAGCCGATGCCCAGGATCAGTCGGCCCTTCGAGATGTGGTCGACGGTGCGCGCCATGTCGGCGAGCAGGTCGGGGTTGCGGTAGCTGTTGCAGGTGACCAGCGCACCGATCTCGATCCGCGAGGTCTGCTCCGCCCACGCGGCGAGCATCGTCCAGCACTCGAGGTGCGTGCCGTCGGGGTCGCCGGAGAGCGGGAAGAAGTGGTCCCAGTTGTAGACGATGTCGACGCCCAGATCCTCGAGCTTGGCGACGGCGTCGCGGAGCTGCTGGTACTCGGTGAAGTGCTGGGGCTGAAGTTGGACTCCGATGCGCATGGCATCGACGCTACTCAGCCCTCCGCGGACGCGCTGGCCGAACCGGGAAGGACCGCGATGACCAGCACGAACGCCGCGGCGACGGCGATCGAGACCGCGATCACCAGCCCGGTCCAACCCAGCGCGGCGAACGCCGCCCCGCCCGACGCCCCCAGCACCGACGAGCCGGCGTAGTAGCAGAACAGGTACCCCGAGGAGGCCTCCGCGCGGTGCTCGGTCGCGAGCAGCCCGACCCAGCCGCTCGCGACGCTGTGCGCCGCGAAGAAGCCCGCGGTGAAGACGACCATCCCCGCCAGCACGGCGGGCGTCGAATCCGGCAGCGTGAGCACGAGACCCGCGCCCATCGTCGCGATGGAGGTCGACAGCACCCGGCGCCGGCCGATCCGGTCCGCGAGCCGGCCCGCCGCACCGGAGGAGACGGTGCCCGCCAGGTAGATGAGGAAGACCAGCCCGACGACGCCCGGCGCGAACACGAACGGCTCCGCGAGCAAACGGAATCCGAGGAAGTTGTAGACGCTGACGAAGCCGCCCATCAGCAGGAAGGCGAGCACGAACAGCGTCGCGAGCTCCGGCCGGCGGAGGTGGCCGAGCATGCCGCGCACCGTCGTTCCCACCGAGACCGGCTTCGGCACGTGGAACCGCGATGCCGGCAGGGTGCGGATCATCACCACCGTGAGCACCGCTGCGGCCACGGCGAAGAGCTCCATGGCGCCGCGCCAGGCCATGACGTCGAGGCCGACCGCCGTCACCACGCGGCCGAGCAGGCCGCCGATCGTCGTGCCCGCGACGTACCGCCCCATCGCCCCGCCGAGGTCGCGCCCGTCCACCTCCTCGGCCAGGTAGGCCATGGCGACGGCGGGCACGCCGGCGAGCGTGATCCCCTGCAGCGCACGGAGGATCAGCAGGACCGGCAGCGTGGGCGCGAGCGGGATGACCAGGCCCAGCAGCACGGCCGCGACGGCCGACACCGTCATCACGCGGGTCCGGCCGAAGCGCTCCGACAGCGCGCTGACGGGAATGATCGCGAGCGCGAGCAGCCCGGTGGTGACGGAGACCGCGAGCGCGGAGACGGCCGGCGCCGAACCGAAGACCCGCGTCAGCTCGGGCAGCACGGCCTGGGTGGAGTACATCGAACCGAAGGTCGTCAGTCCCGCCACGAACAGCGCCAGGGTGGTCCGACGGTACGCGGGGGTCCCGGCACGGAGCGGCGCGGTCTCGGCGGTCTCGACGGTGGCGGTCATGGGACTCACCCTGCCCCCGCGGTGCCGATGTGTGAAATGCATGGATCTGCTGATCTTGATAGAAAGAACGCATGACCACAGCTGGCAGGCCCGTTCCGAGCACGTCGGACGACCTCGCGCGGTTCATCACACTCGCCGAGACCCAGCACATGACCGACGCCGCGGCGGCGCTGCGGATCACCCAGCCGACGCTCTCGCGCACCCTGGCGCGCCTGGAGGCGGACATCGGGGCGCCGCTGTTCGACCGGCGGCACGGGCGCCTCGTGCTCAACACGAGCGGCGAGATCTACCTCGACCACGCCCGCCGCGCGCACGCCGAACTGGAGGCGGCGCGGGCCCAGATCGCGGACCTGCGCAGCCCCTCACAGGGCACGATCCGGCTCTCCTTCCTGCACTCCTTCGGCGTCGCGCTGGTGCCGCGCCTCGTCTCCGGCTTCCGGAAGCGGGAGCCGCGCGTGAGTTTCGAGTTGTCCCAGTTCGCCGCTGGGACGGTCACCGACCGAGTGCTCGCCGACGAGGCCGACCTCGCGATCGTCTCGCCGCGGCCCGCCACCAGCGCCGTCGCCTTCGGGCTGCTCGCGGTGCAGCGCCTGGCGCTGGCCGTGCCCGCGGGTCACCCGCTGGCGGAGCGCCCGTCCGTGCACCTTTCCGAGGCGGCCGACGCGGACTTCATCACGATGCACCCCGAGTTCGGCCTGCGCCGCATCCTGGAAGAGCGCTGCGCCGCCGCGGGTTTCCGACCGCGGATCGCGTTCGAGTCGTCCGAGTCCTTCACTGTCGCCGGCCTCGTCGCGGCGGGCCTCGGGGTGGCGCTGCTGCCCGTCGACGAGGACCCGCTGTGGCCACCCGGTCTGGTGCTGGTGCCCATGTCCGGGCCCGCGCCGACCCGTGAGGTGGGGCTCATCTGGCGGCCCGACACGGCGCTGCCGCGTGCGGTGCGCGCGTTCCGCGACTACGCGCTCGACGCCTGATCGCGGGTCGCCACGGCGAAGATCCGGCGGAACGGCAGCACCGTCCCGAAATCCTTGGGCGGGTAGGCGGTGTTCAGCTCCGCCTTGTACCGGGCGACGAAGTCCGCGCGCTCGGCACCGTCGAGCCGCGCGAGCACCGGGCGCGCGCCGGTGCCGGAGATCCACTCGAAGACGGCGTCGGGACCCTGCAGCACGTGTTGGTAGGTCGTCTCCCAGGCGTCGACCGCCCAGCCTGGGCGCTGCAGCGCCGCAAGATATTCGGCGGGATCGCGCACGTCGATGCGGCGGAAGTCGGTGATGCCGTACTCCGCGGCCAGGCGCCAGAGGAGGGCGTGCGAGGGCGCGTCCTGGTTGCCGGGTACCTGGAAGGCGAAGGCGCGGGCGGCACCGTCGGCGGTGGCGGGCAGCAGGTCGATGTGCCGATCGACCCACTGGTACATGGCGTTCGAGACGATCACGTCGGGGCGCTCGCCGCCGGGGCGCCACGCGGCGGCGTCCCCGACCGCGAAGGTCGCGCGCGGATCGGCGACGTCGGCGCGGGCGCGCTCGATCATCTCCGCGCTGGAGTCGACGCCGTGGATCGCAGCGTCCGGCCAGCGGGCGCGCAGCGGCGCGACGTCGTTGCCCGGGCCGCAGCCGAGGTCGACGACGGTGCGCGCATCGCCGGGGATGCGGGCGAGCAGGTCGAGGAACGGGCGGGTGCGCTCGTCGCCGTAACGGAGGTACTGGGATGGATCCCACCGATGAGAAGTCATACAATCATCCAATCAATTTGAGTGGAGAGGTGGACTGTGACTGATACCGCGACGAACGATCCGCACGTGCTGAGCATCGACCACGTGGACCTGGTCCGCACCGGCCGCAACCTCCTCGACGACGTCTCCCTCACCGTACGCCGGGGCGAGCACTGGGTCCTGCTGGGCGCGAACGGCGCTGGGAAGTCCACGCTGCTCGGCCTGTGCGGCGCGGTCACCCACCCGACCCGCGGCACCGTCGACGTGCTCGGCAAGCGCCTGGGCCGGGTGGACATGCGGGAGCTGCGCACGCACATCGGACACGTGAACCCGCGGCATCGCCTCGACGTGCCGCTCACGGTGCGCGATGTCGTGATCACCGGCGTGACGAACACGCCCGAGTTCCCGCCCCGGTGGGCGCCGACGAACGCGCAGCGCGCCCGCGCGGAGGAGCTCGTCGAGACGCTGGGGATGGCGCGGCACGTGGAATCGCGCTGGCCCACCCTCTCCCAGGGCGAGCGGGGGCGGGCGCTGATCGCCCGCGCGCTCATGGGCGAGCCGGCGCTCCTCCTGCTGGACGAGCCGGCGACGGGGCTCGACCTCGCCGCCCGCGAACGCCTCCTGACCACGGTCGACGGTGCGCGGCGCGCCCACCCCGAGCTCGCCTCGATCCTGGTGACCCACCACCTGGAGGAGATCCCGGTGACCACCACGCACGCGGTGCTGATCCGCGACGGCCGGATCACCGCGGCCGGCGCGGTCGACGACGTGCTGACCACCGACGCGATCAGTCACGCCTTCGACCACCCGATCACCATCGCGCGGCAGGACGGCCGCTGGACGGCGCGGTCGTAGCGTCGGCGACTGTCGCCGTTCGTTCGATTGACGTTCGAGATCGTTATTGATTCGTGATCTTATGATCGAATAACGGCGCTAGACTGGAGGCATCCTTCCACGGAGGTGCCGGATGTACAGCGACGACGGGTACGAGCCGTTCGAACACTGCGTGTGGCTGGAGGTCGCCCAGGAGGAGATCGCCGCCCGCGCGCTCGCCGATGCGCTCGCCGCCGAGTACGCACAGCAGGACGCGATCGAGGCGGATGTCAGTGGTCCGCGCTTGACTGGGGACGCCCCCTCGATCCCGTCAGGAGTTCTTCATGCCCTTCATGGCACCCCCGGCCGATTCCGAGCGCGCCGGGCTCCGCGGCTTCCTCGCGCAGCAGCTCGACGGCCTGCGGCACACCGCGTTCGGTCTCACGGAGGCGCAGATCCGGCTCTCCCCCGCCCGCAGCGCGCTCACCGTAGGCGGGCTGCTCAAGCACGTCACGCTCACCGTGAACGCCTGGTCCGCCCGTGCAGAGGCCGCGCCGGAGCTGTTCTCCGATCCCCGGCTGGACGCCATGGCCGAGGGCGACGACTTCCGGCTCGGGGAGGGCGAGACGCTCGCGACCCTGCTCGCCGCCCACGACGCCGCCGTTGCGCGCGTCCTGGCCGTCGCAGACGAGGCGGATCTCGACGCGGTCGCACCCGCGCGCCCCGCGCCGTGGTTCCCCGAGGGCTTCGAGGGGTGGACGGTGCGCTGGATCCTGCTGCACGTGATCGAGGAGGTCGCCCGCCACGCCGGCCACGCCGACATCCTCCGCGAGGAGATCGACGGCGCCACCGGATACTCACTCATCGCCGCGGCCGAGGACCTGGGCGACCTGGGCTTCGTCCAGGCGTGGACGCCCACGAACAGGAGTGAAGAGTAGAGTGGACTCGGTTAGTCCACTCCTGGAGGCGACGATGGATCCGGACGCGAACGAGTACAACGTCCACGAAGCGAAGACGCACTTCTCGAAGCTGCTCGATCGCGTCGAGAACGGCGAGGAGATCACCATCAAGCGGGCCGGGCACCCTATCGCGAAGGTCGTGCCACTCGACCTGACGGCCAGGCGATCGAGCTTCGGGATGTTCGCGGATTCCATCGTCCTGCACGAAGGATGGGACAGCCCGGAGACCAACGCCGAGCTCGCTCGCGAGTGGGGCGAGGACGCCTAGGTGCGCCTCCTCCTCGACACGCACGTGGTTCTCTGGTGGCTGCGCGGCGACCGATCCGAGCTGAGCCCCGCTGTGATCGATCTGATCGAAACCGAAACCGCCGTGTACTACAGCCCTATCTCGACCTACGAGATCCTGCGCAAGTCTGCGCGGGGCAAGCTCGAGGTGCCGAGCGGGCTGGCGGCCGGGCTCGCGACTCTCGTCGAACTGGCAGTGCGCAACGTTCACACCACCGCCGCCGCCGAGCTCCCCGAAATCCACCGCGACCCGTTCGACCGGATCCTGATCGCGCAGGCGAAGGTCGAGCGACTCACCCTCGTCACTCGCGACGCCACGATCAGGCGATACGACGTCGACACGCTCGAAGTCTGATCCGCCCCGAACTCCTGTTGACTTCGAGTGCGCTCGAAGGCTTAGCGTTGCTCACGTGGTCGCACACACGGAAGAACTCGCATCCATCGTCCGCTCCCGCGGGCCGCTGCCGAGCGCGGCGGAGATCCTCGCCGGGCCGGCGCAGGAGGGGCCGCTCACCGTCGCCGAGATGGCGGAGCTGGTGGGCGTCTCGGGCCACACACTGCGCTACTACGAGCGGGTCGGCCTGGTGACGGTCGACCGGGACAGCGCCGGGCACCGTCGCTACGGCCCGCAGGCGATCGCGCGGGTCATCTTCCTGACCCGGCTCCGCCTGTCCGGTATGCCGATCGCCGACATCACGGAGTACGTCCACCTCGTGGACGGCGGAGACGCCACGATCCCCGCCCGCCTCGCCCTCCTCACGGCGCACCGTGCCCGCACGGCCGCGCAGATCGAGGAGCTGCAGTACTCGCTCGCGGTCATCGACTACAAGATCGCGACCTACGGCGGTGGGCTCGGCGACTGCGTCGCCGGTGCGCCGGCCACCACCCCGGACACCGCGGCGGCCGGCACCGTCGCACCCCACGAACTCGACCTGAAGGACTGACATGCTCCCCACTCGCACCCTCGGCGACCTGCGCGTCTCCGCCCTCGGCCTCGGCTGCATGGGCATGAGCCACGCCTACGGCTCGGCCGATCCCGACGAGGCCCGCGCGACGCTCGAGGCCGCCCTCGCCGCCGGCGTGACGCTCTACGACACCGCCGACATGTACGGCAACGGCGCCAACGAGGAGTTCCTCGCCCCCTTCGTGCAGGCGCACCGCGACGAGATCGTGCTGGCCACCAAGTTCGGCTTCGTCAACGACCAGAACGCCAAGCCCGTCGGGCTCGACGGCCGCCCCGAGCGCGTGGCGGGGTGCGTCGACGGCTCGCTGCGCCGCCTCGGCGTCGACGTGATCGACCTCTACTACCTGCACCGCGTCGACCCGCAGGTGCCCGTCGAGGAGACTGTGGGCGCGATGGCCGAGCAGGTCGCGGCGGGCAAGGTCCGCGCGCTGGGCCTGTCCGAGGCGACCGCGGAGGACATCCGCAGGGCCGCGGCCGTGCACCCGATCGCCGCGCTGCAGTCGGAGTACTCGATCTTCACCCGCGACGTCGAGGACGGGCCGCTGCAGGCCGCCCACGAGGTGGGCGCCGGCCTGGTGCCGTTCAGCCCGCTCGGCCGGGGCCTGCTGACCGCGGACCGCAAGGCCGTTGCCGCGGCGCTCGGCGGCGACGACTTCCGCCACACGATCCCGCGCTGGCAGGGCGAGAACCTCGAGGCGAATCTGCGGCTCGTGGACCGGATCGACGCCATCGCCGCCGACCTCACCGCCTCCAGCGCCGGGGCCGACGGTGCGCCGGTGACCGCCGCGCAGGTCGCGCTCGCGTGGGTGCTGGCGCAGGGCGAGGACGTCGTGCCGATCCCGGGCACCACGCGGCGCAAGCACCTCGGCGACAACCTCGGCGCCGCCGCCGTCGCGCTCACCGCGGACCAGCTCTCCGAGCTGACCGCTCTGTCTGCCGTGGGCAGCCGCCTGCCGCAGCGCACGCTGCAGCAGCGCTGATACTCCGGCGGTCGGCCCGCACCGCCACCGTGCGGGCCAACCGCCGGGCAAGGCGGCACCAAGGGCTCGCGGGAATCGTGGAGGTCGGCAAGAAGATCCGTGCCGACCACCAGGAGAATCGATGCATCCCTATCCGGCGAAGGGCGGCCACCCGACTGGCCAGATCCGGCTCCACTGCCAGCGCGGCCGGCGAGGGTTCTGGCAGAGGTTCGACCTCGTGGACCGCATCGCCGAGTTCCTCTGGTACCGCGACCCGACCGATCTCATCAACCTGGGCGGTAACGGCCCCGAGGTGTGGGCCACCGTGGACGGCCTGGTCACGCAGTGGCCGCTGGCGACGATGTGGCGAACGAACACGCTGACCGTGGAGGCGGGCGATCGATTGCTACGCGTCGCATGCAACACGGACACGGTCACCTTCACCTGGCGGTACCTACCGGTCCGCGTGTTCCCCGGTCAGACGGTGGACGTCTACTACACCGCGCCTCGGGACAAGAACACGCCCGCCACGCTCGGCTTCGTACCGGCCTGACGCCGGCCTTTCGACACCGTCGGATCTCACCCGCGGTGCGGCGGACTCGGTGTACCCGCTGAAACGTGTCCCCCAGCGGCGCGACCCCCGCGGAATCGGAGGGTCGCGCCGCTGCACGGCACAGGTCAGCGGACGCCAGGGGTAGCGGCCCGATCCGGGGCCGTCCAGCGCGCGACCGCGGCCAGCGCCGCGGAGGCCACGAGCACGCCGCCGGCGGTGAGGAAGGCCGCGTCGTAGCCGTCGCCGAGCATCGGCGCGACGACGAGCGGCCCTACGATCTGGCCGATCCCGTAGCCCGCGGTGAGCACGGCGGCCGACCGGGGAATGCCGATCCGCGCGCCCGCCTCCATCGACAGTTGCACCGCGCCGATGAAGGTGCCGCCGAACAGGACCGCCGAGACGGCGGCCGCCGCGGGGCCGTGCACCAGCGCGGGCAGCACCGCGGAGACCACCTGCAGGAGCAGTGCGATCACCAGGAGCGATTCCGCGGAGCGGTACCGCCGCAGCCGCGCCCAGATCAGCGGCGAGACGGCGGCGGCCAGGCCGACGATCACCCACGCCGCCGGCCCCTCCCAGGGCCGCCCGCCGACGGCCACGGCCGCGACGAGGAAGGTGCCGAGCACGATGTAGCCGAGCCCCTCGAGGAAGTAGCTGATCCCGAGCGCCCACCCGGCCACGCCGGGCCGGGGCGCGGGGGCACCGTCGGGCCGGGCGACGGGGCCGGACGCGCCCGGCGGGAGCCGCCACGCGCACAGCCCGAACAGCGCGGTCGCCACCGCGGCCACCCACCACAGGACCTGCCAGCCGACGACCTCCCCCAGCGCGACCACCAGCACGCCCGACGCGGCGATCCCGACGCCCACGCCGCAGAAGGCGACGCCCGCCGCCGCGGTCCCGGCGACCGCGCCGGCGCAGTAGACGAAGACGACGGCGCTCGCGAGTCCGGCGATCAGCCGCACCCCGGACCACAGCGGCACGCTCACCGCCAGGACCATCGCCACCTCGCTGGCGACGAGCGCGAGCAGTGAGGCCCGCAGCAGTCCCCTACTGCGGGCCAGCCGCGGCCACATCGCCAGCGCCAGGGCGCCGAGGAAGTAGCCGAGGTAGTTGAACGTGGCGACGACCGCGGTGGAGCCGGGCGAGATGCCGGTCTGCTCCTGCATGAGCGGCAGGATCGGCGTGTAGACGAACCGCCCGAGCCCCATCGCGGCCGCGAGCCCGGCCAGGGCGCCGAAGCCGAGCTGCCGCGTATTCACTACGCCATTCTAACGAGCGGGGGATTCCTGCCTCGCGGGCAGGAGGAGCGCCAGGGCGAAGGCCGCTGCCACGAGGCCGGCGCTCACCAGCAGCGCGCCGCGATAGCCGGGGAGGACGGCGCCGTCGCCGTTCAGCGCGGCGGAGACGGTGACCAGGATCGCGAGACCGAGGGCGCCGCCCACCTGCCGGAAGGTGTTGAGCACGCCCGAGACCATGCCGGCGGCGGACGGCGCCACCGCCGCGGTCGCCACGCCCGGGAGCGGCAGGAAGACCATCCCGATGCCCACCGAGGTCACCAGCGACGGGATGAGCACCGCCGTGAGGAAGCCGCCGTCCGCGGGGAGCGGCGCGAAGAGCAGGAAGCCGACAGTCGCCAGCGCGGTGCCGATCGCCACCACCCGGCGGGCACCGATCCTCGGCACGAGGCGCGTCGCGAGCTGCACCGCGACCACGATGCCGAAGGAGAAGGGCAGGAACATCAGTCCCGTCTTGGTGGCCGAATACCCCAGGCCCATCTGCAGATACAGCGAGACGAAGTAGAAGGCGCCGAACTGTCCGGCGACCACGAAGGCGAAGACCAGGCACGGCACCAGCACGTCCCGCCGGCCGAGCACGCGGAAGTCGACCAGCGGCACCGTCGTTCGCCGTTCGACGGCCACGAAGGCCGCCAACAGCACCGCGGCGACGACGAACCAACCCAGCGTGCGCGTGCTGCCCCAGCCGTTGTCGGTGGCCGCCACGATGCCGTAGGCGAGCACCGTCAGGCCCGCGGTGGCGAGCGCGCCGCCGGCCCAGTCGGTCCGACGGTCCGCCCCCGCCACCGGCCCCGGGGCCGCGTAGGTCATCGCGAGGCCGAGTGCGGAGACCACCGCACCGCAGGCGATGACGGTGCGCCAGCCGAAGGCGTCGGTGAGGACGCCGGAGAGCACCACCCCCGCGGCGCCGCCGACCGAGGCGCCGATCGCGATGGCGGCGAAGCCCTTCGCACGCTGCGCGGGCTCGCGGAAGGTGAGCGCCACGGAGGTGATCGCCGCGGGCGCGATCGCGGCGGCGCCGACCCCCTGCAGCACCCGCACCGCGATCACCTGCCAGGGCTCGTGACAGAGGTACGCGGCGAGCGAGGCGACGGTGAACAGCGCGAAGCCGAAACGGAGCAGCGCGCGCGGACCGAACCGGTCGGAGAGCCGGCCGGCGAGGAGGAGCAGCCCGCCGAAGACGATCGCGTAGGCGTTGACCACCCACGACAGGCCCTGGGGAGTGAAGTGGACGTCGTCGCGGATCGCCCGGAGCGCGACGTTGGTGACGGAGGCGTCGAAGGCGACGAGGAACTGGGAGAGCGCGGCGAGGAGCAGCGCCGCCCGCACCGGAGTTTTTTGTGTATCTAGTAACATAAATTGGAAGGGTAGCCTCAGTGAGGAGCGTTCACAAGGCCCCTCCGACAGAATGGGCGCATGCGTCAGATCACGCCGCGCCGCGGCCGCCCGCCCAGCATCACGCGGGAGAGGATCGTCGAGCGAGCCCTCGTCGTGCTCGACGAGGCCGGCGTCGACGGGCTCACGATGAAGTCGCTCGCCGCCGACCTGGGCGTGACCACCATGGCCCTGTACCGGCACGTGGACGACAAGGAGAACCTGCTCGCCCTGGCGCTCGACGCGATCGCGGAGCCCTTCGCGGCGATCACCTTCCCCGAGGAGCCGCGCACCCGCATCCGGATGGCGATGACGACGCTCTACGAGTCGCTCACGGCGCACCCATGGGTGCCGGAGGCGCTCATCCGGCCGCAACGGATCGGCCGGGGCGCGCTCCTGCTCACCGACGCCGTGATGGGCGCGGCGTACGAGCTCACCGGCGACCGCGCCGCCGCGCTCGCCGCCTACCGCGCGCTGTGGAGCCTCACCCTCGGCAGCGTGCTCTCGCACCTGCGGCAGCGCGCGGAGGGGACGCCGCTCACCCACGAGCGCATGGACGAGATCGTCGGGACGATGCCGCGGGACACCGTGCCGCACCTGCGCGCGAGCGCGGAACTGGACGCGGAGACCGCCACCGTCGACGATTTCGCCGCGAGTCTCGCGGCGCTGATGACGGGCCTCTTCGGGCCCGAGGAGCCCTGAGCTCCTAGAAGGGCTGGTTCGCCGGCTTGTTGGCGAGCACGTGCACGTAGTAGTCCTTCAGCCGCAGCTGCGACGCGGCGGCCTCGTCGATGACGACGGTGACGTGCGGGTGGAACTGGAGCACCGACGCGGGGTTGATCGCGGCGACCGGCCCCTCGACGGTGGCGGCGATCGCCTCGGCCTTGCCCTCGCCCGTGGCGAGCAGCAGCAGGTGCTCCGCCTCGGAGATGGTGCCGAGCCCCTGCGTGAGCACGTGGATCGGCACCTCGTCGATCGAGGCGAAGAACCGCGCGTTGTCCTCGCGGGTCTGCGTGGTCAGGGTCTTGATCCGGGTGCGCGAGGCCAGCGACGAGACCGGCTCGTTGAAGCCGATGTGCCCGTCGGTGCCGATGCCCAGCAACTGGACGTCGACGCCGCCCGCGGCCTTGATCGCGTCCTCGTAACGCTTCGCCTCGGCGGCGATGTCGGCGGCCGTGCCGTCCGGGCCCTCGACCTTGGCGTCGGGGATGTCGACGTGCGCGGTGAACTCCTTGCGGATCACCTCGCGGTAGCTCTCGGGGTGCCCCTTGGGCAGCCCGACGTACTCGTCGAGGTTGAAGGAGACGCAGTCCTTGAAGCTCAGTCCCTCGTCGCGGTGGCGGCGGATGAGCTCCTGATACGTGGCGAGCGGCGTGGAACCGGTGGCCAGGCCCAGCACCGCGGGGCCGCGGCGCACGTGCTCGGCCACGATGTCGGCGGCGGTGACTGCGACGTCGGCGGGAGTCGGGCGGATCACGATTTCCATGCGGCCATCCTAGAGGGCGCACGCGCCGAATACCCGCAGATCAGCGAAACTGGTCATAACCAACTTCAGGCGACGCGGGAGCGCCCCCGCAGGCCACCGATGAGCAGCACCAGCCCCGGCCCGCCGACCAGCAGGGCGAAGCCGAAGGCGCCGAAGATCCCGCCGAGCAGGCGCGTCATGTCGGGACGCTTGCCGAGAGCGACCTCGGTGTAGCCGGGGGTCGGCGGGCACGTCGCCGTGACCGCGCCGGTGCCCGTGTCGAAGACGCGGATCACCATCCGGTTCTCCACCGTGACACCCCCGGAGGCCTCCCGCAGCGGGATCGGCGCACCGTCGGGCCCGGTCAGCACGCACGACGGTGCGCCCTCCTTGGTCCGCGTGGCCGCGAGGACCGCGTACTCGGCGCCGGCCGGGAGCTCGACGGCGTGCGGCGCACCGTCGAGCGGGACGATCCGCGCGTCGAGCCGGAACTGCGGCAGGGTGAGAGTGAGGACGAGGAGGATCGGCACCACGATCGCCGCCAGGAGCAGTGCGGTGCCGGCACGGAGCTTCGTCGTGGAATTCACACCCCGACCTTAGGGACGGAACGCCCCATTCGTGGCGGTTCGCGGCCCCACATTAATGCACGTCACAGTGCCCCCGGCGGGGGTGACGCTCGCCGCATCCGGTTGCTTGAGTTGTATTCTGCAACTACCGTCGGGCGGCATGACAGACATGCTCCGAAAGACCCGCGCCGGGGCCCCGTCGGACGGGATCCTCATCGCCGTCCTGTGCCTCGGCGGACTCCTCGCCTCCCTCATGCAGTCGCTGGTGGTGCCGCTCGTCGGCCAACTGCCGCACCTGCTGAACACCTCCGCCGACAACGCCTCGTGGGTCATCACCTCCACGCTGCTGGCCTCGTCGGTCGCGATGCCGATCGCCGGCCGCCTCGGCGACATGTACGGCAAGCGCCTCATCCTGCTCACCAGCCTGCTGAGCCTCATCGCGGGCTCGCTGATCTGCGCGCTCTCGCACACGCTGCTGCTCACCGTCGTGGGCCGCTCGTTCCAGGGCTTCGCGATGGGCCTGGTGCCCGTGGGCATCTCGCTCATGCGCGACGAACTGCACGCGAAGAAGATCCCCGGCGCCGTCGCCCTCATGTCGGCGATGCTCGGCGTGGGCGGCGCGATCGGTATCCCGTTCGGCGCGTACATCTCCGAGCACTTCGACTACCACACGCTGTTCTGGTTCTCGCTCGCGCTGGGCGTCATCACGCTCGGCCTGGTGTACGTCGTGGTCCCGGAATCGCCGAACCTCAACCCCGGCAAGTTCGACGTGGTCGGCACCGTCGGCCTCAGCGTCGGCCTGGTCTCCGTGCTGCTTTCGATCACCAAGGGGCAGAGCTGGGGCTGGACCTCGGCGGCCACGATCGGCTGCGCCGTCGGCGGCGCGCTCGTCCTGCTGGCGTGGGGCTGGTGGGAGCTGCGCACCCGCGAATCCCTGGTGGACCTGCGGATCTCGGCGCGCCGCCCCATCCTGCTGACCAACCTCGCGTCGATCATGGTCGGCTTCGCGATGTTCTCGCTCATGCTGACGATGCCGCAGCTGCTGCAGATCCCCGAGGCCACCGGCTACGGACTCGGCCTGACCATGCTCAACGCGGGCCTGTGGATGGTGCCCGGCGGCCTGGTCATGATGGCGCTCTCCCCCGTCTCCGCGCTGCTGACCAGGCGGATCGGCGCGCGCCTGACCCTCGCGCTCGGCGCCACCATGTCGGCCGGCGGCTACTTCGCGCTGCTCGGCCTGACCGACGCGACGTGGAAGATGTCGCTCGGCTCGATGATCGTCTTCGGCGGTGTGGGCGTGGCCTATTCGGCGATGCCCGCGCTGATCATGGGCAACGTCCCGGAGACCGAGTCCGCCGCCGCGAACGGCCTCAACTCGCTCATGCGCTCCATGGGCACCGCGGTCGCCTCGGCCGTGATGGCGACAGTACTGACCCGCACCACCATCACCCTGGGCGCCGGCACTCCGCGCGCCGTCGAGCTGCCCGCGGAGTCCGCGTTCACCAGCACCTTCGTGATCGCCGGCGTCGTCGCCGCAGTGGCGGCCGTTGTCGCCCTGGCGATCCCGCGCTCACGCACTGCCGTCGACGGTGCCGACGAGGTCAGCGCTCCGGAAGCTCCGGAAACTCTGGCAGCAGGTGCTCGAAGGGCTTGAGATTCCACAGCGGTTCGCCGCGGGAGACGCGCCAGTCGAACTCGCGGCGGATCGCGGTGGAGAAGCCCAACTCCAGCAGGATGTTGAAGTCACCGTCGGCGGCCTCGAGCACCTGCCCGAGGATCCGGTCCAACTCGTCCTCGGTGAGCTCGGCGAACCGGCCGGTGAGGTAGATGTCGCCCGCCTTGTCGAGGGTGTACGCCACTCCGTAGAGGCGCCGGTTGCGCTGCAGCAGATAGCGGTACACGCCCTCGAAGTTCTCGTCGACGTGCCGGCAGACGAAGGCCTCCACCCGCGCCCCGTGCGTGCCCAGCGTCAGCAGGGTGGTGGTCTTCAGCTTCTTCTCGCCGGGCAGCTCGATCACGAAGTGGGCGACGTCCTTGCCCGACTCCTCCTTGCGCGTGAACTCGAGTTCCCGCTCGGTGAGCGCCTTCTCGATCTGCTCCGGGGTCATCATCGTCATACCCGTGCTCCCGTCCGGCGCCGCCGACGGCGCACCGTCTGCGCCGCCTCGCTGCGCGCCTGCATCGCCTTCCCGTAGCTCTCCAGGAGGCCGTCGGCCGTGCGCGCCCACGAGAACTGCCGGGCGTGGGCGGCGGCACCGTCGGAAAGCCGCTGTCGCAGAACGGAGTCCGCGGTGAGCTCGTCGAGCACCGCGGTCCACACCTGCGGCTCGTGGCCGTCGACGAGGCGTCCCGAGACACCGTCGGCGACGGCGACCGGCAGTCCGCCGACCCTCGCGGCCACGACGGGCGTGCCGCACGCCTGCGCCTCGACGGCGACGAGGCCGAAGGACTCGGAGTAACTGGGGACGACGACCACGTCGGAGGCGCGGTAGACCTCGGCGAGCCCGGCGGGCGGGCGCGGCGGGCCGAAGGTGACCGCGTGCTCGATGCCGAGCTCGCGGGCCAGCGCGATCAGCGCGTCCGGGCGCTCGAGCCCCGTGCCCGACGGTCCGCCGATGACCAGCACGCGGATGCGGCGCTCGGGGTGCGCGTGGATGAGCGGCGCGGCGGCGCGCAGCAGCAGGTCGGGCGCCTTGTGCGGCTGGATGCGGCCGACGAAGGTGAGCACCAGCTCGTCGGGCGCGATGCCGAGCTCGGCGCGCGCGGCGGCCCCGTCGCCGGGGATGTAGGTGTTCAGGTCGGCGCCCGGGTAGACCACGTCGATGCGGCCGGGCGGCACGTCGTGGATCCGTGCCAGCTGACCGGCCTCGACCTCGGTGTTGACGATGAGCCGGTCGGCCTCGTCGGAGACCTGCTGCTCGCCGATGAGCCGGGCCTGCGGCTCCGCGGTGTCGCCGACCGCGAGGGCGTCGTTCTTCACCGCGGCGAGGGTGTGGGCGGTGTGCACCAGCGGCACGCCCCAGCGGTCGCGCGCGAGCCAGCCGACCTGGCCCGAGAGCCAGTAGTGCGAGTGGATCAGGTCGAAGTAGCCGGGCTCCTCGCGGGCCTCGGCGCGCTGCACCCCCGCGGCGAAGGCGCACAGCTGCGCGGGCAGGTCCGTCTTGTCCAGGCCCTCGAAGGGCCCGGCGACGATGTTGCGCACGCGGATGCCGGGAGCGGCCTCGACGATCGACTGGTCGGCGGAGGCGGTGGCGCGGGTGAAGATCTCGACCTCGATGCCGCGCTTCGCGAGCTCGAGGGAGGTCTGCCAGATGTAGACGTTCATCCCGCCGGCGTCGCCCGTCCCGGGCTGGGCCAGCGGGGACGTGTGCACCGACAGCACCGCGATCCGGCGCGGCACGGGGGCCGCGGACTTCCCAGTAGGCACGTCGTCCAGCTTAACCCCGGCCGATCAGCGCGCCAGTTCGAGGAGTTCGCGGGCGCTGCGGGCGGGGTCGACGACGAACGGGGCGTGTCCGCCGCCGTCCCACCACGACAGGGTCGCGTTCGGCAGGATCCGGGCGTGGTGCTCCGCGGTCGACGGTGCCACGACCTCGTCGTCGCGGCCGTGCTGCACCAGGACCGGGAAGGTCCAGGCCGCGAGGTCGGCGTCGTGGTCGACGGTGCGCCGGAACAGCCCGCCGCGCACGGCCGGGGGCGTCGAGAGCGCGATCCCGAACTGCTGCTGGGCGACGGGGCCGAGTGCGTCCTGGTCGAAGCCGCGCGGCAGCATCCGCAGCTTCGCGAGCGCGGTGATGGCCTTGCCGGCATGCGCAGACAGGGCGGCCGGCAGGGCGGCGTTCATGGACTCGCCGGTGACGCCGCCGGGGAACGGGCCGGTCTCCTTGGAGCCGCCGATGGAGGTGATGGCGCCGATGAGACCGACGGCCGTGACTCCGTCCGTGCCGTGGGTGGCGAGGTGGTCGGCGATGACGAGGCCGCCGTAGGACCAGCCGACGAGGATCACGTCGGTCAGGCCCAGGTCGCGTCGGATCACCGCGAGGTCGTCGGCGAAGCGTTCCGTGGAGTAGGGGTGCTCCGAGTCCGGGACCGAGCTGCGGCCGTGGCCGCGGTTGTCCACCGCGACGACGCGGTGCCCGGCGGCGGTGAGCTCACCGACGAACGCCGCGCCCCACGAGTCCGAGCTCGCCGACCAGCCGTGGACCAGCAGGAACGCCGGCTTCGCAGCGCCGGTATCACTGCCCGCTGCTGCCGCGTAGTCGGCGTAGAAGATCTCCGTGCCGTCGTACGAGACGGCCAAGCCCACTGATCGAGTCACGGCTCCGAGCGTATCCGTCGGAGAACCGGCTGATTTCCGCGCCACACGGGGCATACAAGCTCCCACGAGAAAATCGGCCGATTCCTCGACGCATCAACCCGCTGGAATTAATCGGACTGCAGTCCGGTTGATGGTAGTGTCAGCGTCACCAGCCAATCGAGGAGGACGACATGCCCGCCGTCACCGCAGACACCCTGACCCTGCCCCGCATCGCCGCGGCGGCACCGTCGGACACGCAGCGCCCCGTCCGGAAGATCACCACCGGCCCCCGCGGCCACGAGGGCGAAGGCTTCCCCGTCGTCCGCGCCTTCGCGGGCGTGCACCCGCGCGACCTGGACCCGTTCATCCACATGGACCAGATGGGCGAGGTCGAGTACGAGCCCGGCGAGCCCAAGGGCACCAACTGGCACCCGCACCGCGGCTTCGAGACCGTCACCTACATGATCGACGGCCTGTTCCAGCACCAGGACAGCCACGGCGGCGGCGGACTCATCCAGGACGGCGCCACCCAGTGGATGACCGCAGGCTCCGGCATCCTGCACATCGAGACCCCGCCGGCCGAACTGGTCGAGTCGGGCGGCACCTTCCACGGCATCCAGCTGTGGGTGAACCTCCCCAAGTCGGAGAAGTTCACGACGCCCGCCTACCAGAACCTCGAGGGCGGCCAGACCACGCTCGTCACCACGCAGGACGGCGGCGCGCTGATCCGCGTCGTCGCGGGCGAGGTCGACGGGCACGCCGGCCCCGGCTCCACCCGCACCCCGATCAACTTCGTGCACGCGACCATCGCGCCCGGCGCCGAGGCCTCGCTGCCGTGGAACCGCGACTTCAACGCGCTGGTCTACGTGCTGAGCGGCAAGGGCACCGTCGGGCCCGTGGGGCACCCGATCCACCAGGGCCAGCTCGCGCAGCTCGGCCCCGGCGACCGGATCACCGTGGCCGCCGACGAGTCGCAGGACTCGCACCGGCCCGCGATGGAGGTGCTGATCCTGGGCGGCCGCCCGATCCGCGAGACCGTCGCCCAGTACGGCCCGTTCGTGATGAACACCAAGGCCGAGCTGATCCAGGCGCTCGAGGATTACAACGCCGGCAAGTTCGGCGTGGTCCCGCCCGACGCGCTCATGCCGCACGTCGTGCGCTGATCGCTTTCCCGGTTTCAGGGGTACGGCAGCGAGGTCGCGTTGCGCGCGGTGAGCTGGACCAGCATCATGCTGATCTCGTCGGACTGTCCCTTGGCCATGGCCGTGGCGCGCTGGCGGACCGCCGGCGCGTCGCCGCCGCGTTGCGCGTACCCCGCCATGTCGACGCCGCCCTGGTGGTGGCGGAGCATCAGCTGCAGGAACCGGACCTCCTGCTGCACACCCGACGCGGTGGTCAGCGCCGTGAGCTCCTCGCTCGTCGCCATCCCGGGCATGGCGTGCTGCATCGTCGGCGCAGGCGACGCCGAGTTCGACGTCGTTGCGGGCATCGCGTGGCCGGCGTGCCCTCCCGGTGCGCTCGGGGTCGACGATGCCGGGGGCTCGTCCGTCATCCAGGCCATCGGGTTCGGGTTCTGCAGCGGCTCCCCCAGCACCTCGAGCCAGCCCATGAGCACACCGATCTCCCTGCTCTGCGAGAGCTGGATCTGCGTCGCGATACCCCGCACGTCCACGCTGAGGTCGGGCCCCAGCAACTCGACCATCTGCAGCGCCTGCTGATGGTGCGCGATCATGTCCTGTGCGAAGCCGATGTCGGCGGCGCTGAGCCGCTGCGTCCCGCCCGGCTGCTGCTCGGGCTCCGCCGGCTGGGCGCCCCTCCCGATCAGGACGCCGATCGCGACCGCCAGGGCGATCGCCAGCACTGCGGCGGCCGCGCGCACGGACCGCCGTTCCGTGAATCCCGTCATCGTGGCGAGTACACCTTCGGGTCGATGCGCAGGCGCAAGAAGCCGTTGTCCATGCAACTGACCATGAGCTCGTTGCCGCGGAACTCCGGCGGCGACATGCACCAGTCGGCCGAGAGATCCGCGCCCAGGAGCCTGCTCTGGTCGTTGATGATCCCGTTGACCGGGGCCTGCCCCTGCAGGATCGACCGCGCGATCGACAGCGTGCCCATGATCGGCGGCGCGACGATCGAACCGAGCAGGGCGTGCGTCGAGTTCGGTAGTTGCAGATTCTTCCCCGTCTGCGCCGGCGGGTTGAAGTAGGCGATCTCCCGGATCCGGTCAGGGTCGCGGATGTCGAAGACGCGGATCCCGGACTGGATCCAGCCGCACGCCATGGCCGTCGGCTGCTCCGGCCGGTCGACGGTGCAGTAGTGCGCGTCGTAGCCGAAGACGCCGTTCGACGTGGCACTGGACGCCCACTTCGTCGCGTTCTTCGGCAGGTTGATCTCGAGCTTGATCTGGTTGCGGAGCTTGAGGTCCTTGAGATCGGTGAGAGCGAGCAGTTTCACACCGCCCGATCCGGCCTCGTCGACGACGTAGACGTGGGGCCTGCCGCCGTAGGTGACGTAGATGCTGTGTTGCGTGATGTTCCCGTCGAGCCAGAACTTGCGCCCGACGTGCGGCACCGGCGCCGTGACCACGGTGCGCGGCCGACGGTCCTGGATCGCCGAGACGTCGATCACGGTGATGCCGGCGAGCGTGGATGCGTAGAGCTGGCGACCATCGGGCGAGAAGCCTATGCCGTGCCCCTCGATCCCCGTGATGCCCGACCAGACGACCATCGGGTTGGCGGGATCGGTGATATCCACGGCGCTGAGATGCCCCGCGATCGGCCCGGATGCCCAGTACGTCCTCCCGTCGGGCGAGAAGTCGCCCTCGTGGGTGGTGATCGGGATCGGCATCGCCAGGTTCGAGCCGGGGCCCGGGTTGAGCAGCCGCGGGCGCGAGCAGTCCTTCGAGATGTCGTAGATCGCGATGTAGCCGAACCCCGTCAGGAACGGGACGGAGGTGCCGACGAGCAGGCCCCGCTTCGCGTTGACCTTGAGCGATTCCCACGTCCCGGTGACCATGCCGAGCTCGTTGAGGACCGCCGTCTGCCTCGGGTTCCTCGGGTCGGAGTTGTCGATGACCCGCACGCCGGGCCCACGGCCTCCGGCGAAGTTCGTCGGGAAAGTGGTGGAGATGTAGGAGCAGTTCTTGTAGCTCGGGCTGACGATGCCCGCGCCGTCGCCCTGGTACTGGCCGACGAGGTCGATGTTGCAGTTGTAGCCCTTGGTGCTGCGCCGACTCTTGCGATCCTCGAGCGGGACGTCCCCCTGAATCCCCGTTTCGACGCGGTCGCCCTCGCGGCAGTCGGCGCGCGGCACCGCCTTGTCCCACCTGCCGGTCGTGGGGAAGTACGACGGGTCGGCCTGCGCCACGCCCGGCGCGCCCGCCACCCCCACCGCCACGAGCAGGCCGGCCAGCAGGCAGCGCAGCGGGGCCGAGGCCCTGACACCGGTGATCCTCATACATCCTCCGCATTCCCGCAGGTCCCGGGCGATCCGAAACGGGATGCAGATGACAATGGCACCCGTACGCGGGTTGTTCCTGCAGGCAGCCTAAGGAATCACTCGTTAACTTTCCGCGGAACCACCGAAAATGCCGAGCGGAGTGTCAGCGCCCGGATTCCGCGTTAGCGGATGGTCAGGGCCCTGATGCAGTAGCCGTTCGGGCCCGTGTCGAGCGTGAAGTTGGCGGCCTTCCGGATCCCCGAGCGGGTCGCGACCTGCGCGGTCACCGAGGTCACGGTGGTCGATGCGTTCCTGACCTCCCGCGGCGCACCGACCTGCCCGGCGTCGAAACCCGTGGCCTCGGACAGGTCCGGGGCACCGCCACCGGCCTGGCACAGCAGCGGATAGTCCGCCTCGACATCGGCCGCGTTCACCGGCTTCCCGAACTGTCGGCCCAGGTATCGGACGACGGCGTACCGCGCCTTCTCGATCGGGATCGAGGCGCCCGCCGCGTAGACGTCGGGGCAGCCGTAGGACGACGCGACCTCGCTCGGGCGCAGTTGGACGGTAGTGGTCGCGCTCTTCCACGACGGGCCGAACTGGCCCAGCACGCCGGGCTTGGAGACGGCCTCGGTGATCCGCGCGGCATCGCCGTACATCTCGCCGACGACGCTCGGCGGCTGCGTCCAGCACTTCGTGGTGAGCGCACCGAGGTCCTTCGCCACGACGTCGGCGAGCCAGGGCCGCAGGGCCTTCGCGGCGCCCGCGCTGCCCGGCACCTCGCCTACCGTCGCAGCCGCGGCCGGCGCACTCGTTCCGCCCGTCGTGGTCGCGGCGCTCCCCGCCGAGGACGCGGCCGGCGTCGCCGTGACCGTCTCCGTCGTGGTGGTCGTCCCGCCGCCATCGCACGCCGCGGTCGCGAGGAGCGCGCACAGCGCGATCCCACCCCCGGCCGTCGTGCTGAAGCGTGCGCGCAGTCCCCGGTCACCGTTCATGTCGAGCCCCTCCCCAGAAGCGTTCCCTCGCCATCGTGACACAGCGACGGGCGCACGGCCCGGGAAACGCCGCGCGTCAGGCGATCCGGGCGCGCAGCACCGGCAGCGCGAGATCGCACCAGGCGATGTTCTCGCGCTCGAAGGACAGGCCGCGCAGCAGCGTGAGATAGGGGCCGCCGAGGTGCGGGTCCGCGAGCAGCTCGTCGCGGCCGCGGCCGCCGAGCCAGGTGCGCTCGATCCGCTCGTAGTAGGCGAGCTTGGCGGCAGCGGCGTCGCGGAGCGCGGCCACGGCATCGCACACGGCGGCCGGGTCGCCGACCTCGACGGCCTGCACCTGCACCATCAACTCGTCGCGGATCGCCGTCGCGCGCGGCGAGGTCGCGGTGAAGGCGGCGAGCTCGCTACGACCGGCGTCGGTGAGCCGGAAGACGCGCTTGGTGGGCCGCTTCTCCTGTTCGACGGTCCGCGCGACGATCGCCCCGTCGGACTCCATGCGCTCGAGCTCCCGATAGAGCTGCTGCGGCGTGGCGACCCAGAAGTTCGCGCGGGCACCGTCGAACTCCTTCGAGAGGTCGTACCCGGAGGCCTCCCCCAACACCAGCAGGGTCGAGGAGATCGCGTGCCGCAGCGCCATGCCTTCCATTCTAGTCAACTAGTTGCCTATACTCGTGGATGCCTACTCAACAAATTTACTAGGAGTTGCCATGCGTGAGTTCCGTGCCGCCGTCGAGGCCCGCGACGGCGGGGCCTTCGACGGCCTGCTCGCCGACGACGTGACCTTCACCAGCCCCGTCGCGTTCAAGCCCTACGAGGGCCGGCACATCACGGCGGCCATCCTGCGCGGCGTTCTGCGCGTCTTCGAGGACTTCCGCTACGTGCGCGAGATCAACGACGGCGACGACCACGCGCTCGTCTTCGAGGCCGCCGTCGACGGCAAGAAGATCACCGGCTGCGACTTCATCCACGTCAACGCCGAGGGCAAGATCGACGACTTCATGGTGATGGTCCGCCCGCTCTCCGCCGCGCAGGCCCTCTCCGCCGCCATGGGTGCGCAGTTCGGCGCCATCGCCGAGGAGGCCGCCGCCACCGCCCAGGCCGAGGCCGCCGGAGCGGCCGGCACCCCCGGGGCCTGACCACGCCGGATGCGCCGATACATGCGCATCCGCCTATTCGACAGTGCAACGGCGACGCCGCTACTCTAAATGACAACGATTCCCATTGCTGTCAGAGGAGCTCGACCGTGCGCAACCGCCTTCGTCTCACCCGGGTCGCCGGCGCCGTCGCCGCCCTGGCCCTCGCGCTCACCGCGTGCGGGACGTCCTCCTCGGACACGGGCGACGGCAAGCCCGCCGTCGTGGCCTCGACCGACGTCTACGGCGCGGTCGCCCAGGCCGTCGCCGGCGGCGACGCGACGGTGACCTCGCTGTTCGCCAACCCGACGGGCGACCCGCACGAGTTCGAGCCCTCCGCCCAGGACACGCTCAAGGTCAAGAAGGCCGCCGTGCTCGTCTTCAACGGCGGCCACTACGACGCCTACATGGAGCAGGCCGCCGAGGGCGCCGCCGCGGCCAAGGTCGACGCGGTCGCGCTACAGGACCCGAAGGGCGAGAACGAGCACGTCTTCTACGACCTGCCCACCATGCAGAAGGTCGCGACGGCCGTCGCGAAGGCGCTCGCCGAGAAGGACTCCGCGCACCGCGAGGGCTACGAGAGCCGCGCCGCGGCCTTCTCCACGAAGCTCGACACCGTCATCGGCCAGGCCCGCGCCATCGGCCACGCCAACCCCGGCGCCAAGATCGCCGCGACCGAGCCCGTCGCCGGCTACCTGCTGACGCTCGCGGGCCTGACCGACGCCGCCCCCGCGCGCTACACCGCGGCCATCGAGTCCGGCACCGACCCGGCGCCCGCCGAGATCGCGGCCGCGAACGCGCTGGTCAGCGGCAAGCAGGTACGGGCCGTGGTGCTCAACGGCCAGACCGAGAGCCCCGTCACCGCCGCGCTCGCGAAGACCGCCGAGACCGCGGGCGTGCCCGTCGTCAAGGTCACCGAGTCGCTGCCCGCGGGCGTCGACGACTACGTCGCGTGGCAGGCGAGCAACGTCAAGGCGCTCTCCGACGCGCTCGCGCCGCGCCCGTGAGCGCACCGTCGGACCCGGTGATCCGCCTGCGGGACGCCGGGCTGCGCTACGGGGACCGCACCCTCTGGGACGGGCTCGACCTCGACATCGCGCCCGGCGAGTTCGTGGCCGTGCTCGGCCCGAACGGCGCCGGCAAGACCTCGCTGCTGCGCATCCTGCTCGGCCAGAGCCACCTCTCCGCCGGCACCGTGGACGTGAACGGCCGGATCGGCTACATCCCGCAGCAGCGCGCGCTCGACGGGGCCGTGCCCCTGCGCGGGCGCGACCTCGTGGGCCTGGGCTTCGACGGTGCCGCCTGGGGCCTCGGCCTGCGAAACCGCGCCGCCCGACGGTCCGCCGTCGACGCGGCCCTGAAGCAGGTGGACGCCGAGGCCTTCGCCGAGGCGCCCATCGGCTCCCTATCCGGCGGCGAGCAGCAGCGCCTGCGGGTGGCGCAGGCCCTGGCCTCCGACCCGACGATCCTGCTCTGCGACGAGCCGCTGCTCTCGCTCGACCCGGGCAACCAGCAGCTGGCCGTCTCGCTCATCGAGCGCCGCCGCCGCGAGCACGACACCGCCGTGCTGTTCGTGACGCACGAGATCAACCCGGTGCTCCCCTACTGCGACCGCGTCCTCTACCTGGTGGACGGGCGGTTCGAGGTGGGGCCGACCGCCGAGGTGATGACCTCCGAGCGGCTGACCCGGCTGTACCGCACCCCCGTCGACGTGCTGCACGTGCGCGACCGGCTGGTCGTGGTGGGAGGGGAGCACTGATGGACCGGCTCGAGAATCTGACGAACTTCTCCCTCACCTGGGAGCTGCTGCAGCAGCCCTTCGTGCAGCAGGCGCTGCTCGCCGCGGCGCTGCTCGGCGTGCTGGCCGGGGTGATGGGCCCGCTCATCGTCTCGCGACAGATGGCGTTCAGCGTGCACGGCACCTCCGAGCTGTCGCTCACGGGCGCCGCCTTCGCGCTGCTCATGGGCTGGAGCGTGGGCTCGGGCGCGCTGCTCGGCGCCCTCGTCGCGGGCCTGCTGTTCGGCCTGCTCGGCGTCTACGCGCGCGAGCGGGACTCGGTGATCGGCGTGATCATGGCCTTCGGCCTGGGCCTGTCGGTGCTGTTCCTGGCGCTGCACGAGGGCAGGCAGGGCACCGCGTTCGCGCTGCTCACCGGTCAGATCGTGGCCGTCGGGATGAGCGGGGTGACGCTCATGGCGATCACCACCGTCGTGGTGCTGCTGATCCTCGCGTTCATCTACCGGCCGCTGCTGTTCCTCTCGACCGACCCCGACGTGGCCGCCGCGCACGGCGTCCCGGTCAAGACGCTGTCGGTGGTCTTCGCGATGCTCGTGGGCGCCGCGGCCGCGCAGGGCGTGCAGATCGTCGGGGCGCTGCTGGTGATGAGCCTGCTCATCACGCCGGCCGCCGCGGCCGCACGGGTCACCAGCTCGCCCGGTAGGGCGACGGTGCTCTCGCTGATCTTCGCGCTGGTGTCCGCCGTCGGCGGCATCATCCTGTCGCTGGCCCCCGCGCTGCCGGTGTCGGTGTTCGTCACGTCGATCTCGTTCCTGATCTACATGGTCTGCCGCCTGCTCGGGCAGCGCGGCCGCCGCGGCACCGTCGCGCCCGTCGACGCTCCCGCGCACGACTGCCAGCACGCGCTACCGTCGAGGTCGTGAGAATCGACCTCAACGCCGACTGCGGCGAGTCCTACGGGGCCTGGCGCCTCGGCGACGACGCCGCGCTGCTCGACGTGGTGACCTCGGCCAACGTCGCGTGCGGCTTCCACGCCGGCGACCCGACGACGCTGCGCGAGACCTGCGCCGCGGCGGTGGCCAAGGGCGTGGCGATCGGCGCCCAGGTGGGCTATGCGGACCTGCGGGGCTTCGGCCGCCGCTCCATGGACGTCCCCGCCGCGGACCTCACCGCCGACGTGATCTACCAGATCGGCGCGCTGCAGGCGATCGCGCGGAGTGTCGGCGGCACCGTCGACTACGTCAAGCCGCACGGCGCGCTCTACAACCGGATCGTCGCCGATGAGGCGCAGGCCGCGGCCGTCGTGGCGGGCGTGCTCGCGGCCGCGCCGGAGCTGCCGGTCCTCGGCCTCCCCGGTTCCGCCTTCCTCCGCATCGCCGCCGAGCGCGGGCTGCGCACGGTGCGGGAGGCCTTCGCCGACCGCGCCTACCTGCCCGACGGTGCGCTCGTCCCCCGCTCGCGGGAAGGCTCGGTGCTGCACGATCCCGACGAGATCGCCGCGCGGGTGCTGCGCATGGTCGGCGACGGCACCGTCGAGGCGATCGACGGCAGCGAGGTGGAGCTCACGCCGGATTCGGTGTGCGTGCACGGCGACAACCCGTCGGCCGTCGCCGTCGCGCGACGCCTGCGCACCGTGCTCGACGGTGCCGGCGTGACGGTCGCGCGGTTCGCGTAGCGCCTCAGGCCTCCTGGAACCGCTGCGGCGCGGTGGCGACGAGGCGGACGCAGTGGCCGATGAGCCGCTCACGCGTGACGTCGAGTCGTCCGGCGATGTACTCGGTGAACAGCGTGGTCAGCGCGCCGACGAGGCCGGTGGCGACGAGCCGGCGCGTGGTGGCGTCGACCGAGTTCGGCAGCGCGCCGGCGACCACGTTGAAGAAGCCGGGCATGCTGCTGAGGCCTCGCTCGGAGAGCACCGCCTCGCGGTAGGGCCCGAGCAGGAGCACCCGGCCGATCTCCGGCTGGTCGACGACGAACTCGACGTACGCGGTGATGACCCCCTCCGCCATCATGACGGAGGTCACCGGATTCCCGGTCGCCACGGCGTCGGCCCGGGTCGTCCCGAGCGCATGGACCAGCACCTCCTGCGCGCGGCTGCTGACGTCGTCGTAGATCGCGTGCGCGAAGCCGTCGCGCGTGCCGAATGCCTCGTAGAAGTAGCGCTCGGTGATGCTCGTGGATCGGCACACGGCGCGGACGCCGAGCGCCCCGGCCTCGGGACCGCCGAGGAGCGCGATCCCGGCGTCGAGCATCTGCCGGCGCCGCGACTCCTGCCGCTCCTCGAGTGAGGTCATTGGTTCAGGCTAACGCACTTGACCTTTACTGACGGCGCTGTCGGGCGAACTCGGCCAGGACGACCCCCGCGGCGACCGAGGCGTTGAGCGACTCGACCGACGACGCGATCGGGATCGACAGGATCGAGTCGCAGTTCTCCCGCACCAGTCGCGAGAGGCCCTTGCCCTCGGAGCCGACGACCACGACCACGCCGGTGTCGGCGCGGTAGTCGTCAAGATCCACGTCGCCGCCCGCGTCGAGGCCCACGACCTGCAGGCCGGCGGCCGCGTATTCGGCGAGCGCACGGTTGAGGTTCGGCGCCTGCGCGACGGGCAGCCGGGCCGCCGCGCCCGCGGAGGTGCGCCAGGTGACGGCGGTGACGGCCGCGGACCGTCGACCCGGGATGACCACGCCGTGCCCGCCGAACGCGGCCGTCGACCGGATGACGGCGCCCAGGTTGCGGGGGTCGGTGATGTTGTCGAGCGCGACGATGAGCGGCGCCTCGCCGCGGTCCCGCGCCCGGGCGAGGAGGTCCTCCGGGTGCGCGTACTGGTACGGCGGCACCTGCAGGGCGACACCCTGGTGCAGGCCGTTGTCGCTGAGCCGGTCGAGCTCGCCCTTCTGCACCTCGAGGATCGCGATGCCCGTATCGGCCGCGATCTGCACGGACTCGGTGAGCCGCTCATCGTTCTGCGAGCCGATCGCGACGTACAGCGCCGACGCGGGGACGCCCGCGCGGAGGCACTCGACGACGGGGTTGCGGCCGAGGACGTACTCGGGGCCGTCGTCGGCGGCGCGGCCGGCGACCTTCGGCCGGCGCTGCGGCGTGGTGGCCGCCTTCGCCGCGGCCCGCGCCTTCTTGTGCGCGGGGTGGTACGGGCGGTCCTTGGCGGCCGGCGTCGCGCCGCGCCCCTCGAGCCCGCGGCGCCGGACGCCGCCCGAGCCCTGGACCTGCCCCTTCTTGGTGCCCGCCTTGCGGACCGCGCCGCGGCGCTGCGAATTGCCTGCCATCAGTCCGCCTCCTACTTATTCGTCTTCAGGGTCCAGGCGGAGCCGTCGGCACCGTCGGTCACCTCGATACCCGCGGCGTGCAGCCGGTCGCGCGACGCGTCGGCCTCCGCCCAGTTCTTCTCGGCCCGGGCGGCGGCACGCCGCTCGAGCTCGGCCTGCACCAGCACGCCGAGCGCGTCCATGGCCTGGCCGTCGCCGGCGTTCTCCGTGACCCAGTGCGGGTCCAGCGGATCGACGCCGAGGATCGCCGTCATGGCCCGCACCGCGCCCGCGAGCCGCCGCGCCTCGTCGAGGTTCCCCGACTCCAGCGCCGCGTTCCCGGCCCGCACCGTGCCGTGGACCTCCGCCAACGCCGACGGTACGCCCAGATCGTCGTCGAGCGCGGCAGCGAAACCGTCGGTCCACTCCCCGACGGGCACCTCCCCCGCCCGTTCGACGGTGCGCCGCACGAACGCCTCGATCCGGCCGTAGGCCGTGACGGCCTCGTCCAGTGCGCCCGCGGAGTACTCCTGCATCGACCGGTAGTGCGCCGAGCCGAGGTAGTAGCGCAGCTCGACGGCGCGGTACTGCGTGAGGAGGTTCGGGATCGAGACGACGTTGCCGAGCGACTTGCTCATCTTCTCGCCCGACATCGTTACCCAGCCGTTGTGCAGCCAGTAGTTCGCGAACGGATCGCCCGCGCCGTGCGCCTGCGCAATCTCGTTCTCGTGGTGCGGGAAGACCAGGTCCATGCCGCCGCAGTGGATGTCGAACTGGGCGCCCAGGTAGCTCGTCGCCATCGCCGAGCACTCCAGGTGCCACCCCGGCCGCCCGTCGCCCCACGGTGAGGGCCAGCTCGGCTCGCCCGGCTTCGCGGCCTTCCACAGGGTGAAGTCCAGCGGGTCGCGCTTGCCCTCGGCGAGGGTCTCGCCCTGCTGCACGTCGTCGACCTTCTGCCGGCTCAGCTCGCCGTAGGTCGGGAGGCTGCGGACGGAGAAGTACACGTCGTTGCCCGCGCCCGACGGCGCCGCGTAGGCGTGGCCGCGCTCGATCATCCGCTCCATGTACGTGACCATCTGGGTGATGAACCCGGTGGCCCGCGGTTCCGCGGACGGGGGCAGCACGCCCAGGGCGTCGTAGGCGCGGGTGAACTCGCGCTCGTGCGTCGCGGCCCACTCCCACCAGGGGCGGCCCGCCTCGGCGGCCTTGCGCAGGATCTTGTCGTCGATGTCGGTCACGTTGCGGACGAAGGCCACGTCGAGGCCCTTCGCGATCAGCCAGCGCCGCAGCACGTCGAAGGCCACGCCGCTGCGGATGTGGCCGATGTGGGGAACGCCCTGGACCGTCGCGCCGCAGAGGTAGATGCCCGCCTTGCCGTCCACGAGGGGCACGAAGTCACGGACCTCGCGGGTCAGGGAGTCGTAAAGGCGCAGCGTCACGTCGACTGATTCTACGGGTCGCGGTGCGCGCGCCTCGCAGGTCAGGGGCTTCGACGGTGCGCGCCCGAAAAGGTAGGATCATTCGGTGCCCGAACGCGACGTCTCCGAGGTGACCCGCGGCACCGCCATGGGCATCGCCGCGTACCTGCTGTGGGGCCTGTTCCCCCTCTACTTCGACGCCCTCAGGCCCACCGGGCCGTGGGAGATCCTGGCGCACCGGATTCTGTGGACGCTGGTGCTGTGCGGCGCCGCGCTGTTGATCCTGCGCGACCTCGGCTGGATCCGGCCGGTGCTGCGCCAGCCGCGGCTGCTGGCCGGGGTGACGATCGCCGCCCTGCTCATCTCCACCAACTGGATCGTCTACATCGTGGCGGTCACGTCGGGCCACACGTCGGACGCGGCGCTCGGCTACTTCCTCAACCCGCTGGTCACGGTGGCGCTCGGCGTCGTGGTGCTGCGCGAGCGGCTGCGGCCGCTCCAGTGGGTGGCCGTCGGCATCGGCGTCCTGGCCTTCGTCTACCTGGCCGTCGTGGCCGGGACGTTCCCCGTGACGGCGCTGGCGCTGGCCTTCTCGTTCGGCCTCTACGGGCTGGTGAAGAACAAGGTCGGCGTGCACCTGAACGCGCTGCAGGGCCTGACGCTGGAGACCGCGATCCTCGCGCCGATCGCCGCGGCGGTACTCGTGGGCATCGCCGTGTGGGGCGGCGGACTCGACTTCGCGCGCCACGGCGCCGGGCACGCCGCGCTGCTCGCCTTCGCGGGCGTCGCCACCGCGGTGCCGCTGCTCCTCTTCGCCGCGGCCGCGCGCCGGATCCCGCTGGTGACGGTCGGGCTGATCCAGTTCGCGACACCCATCATGCAGCTGCTGTGCGCGGTGCTGTTCCTGGGCGAGCACGTCTCCCCCGAGCGGTGGATCGGCTTCGGCATCGTCTGGGTCGCGCTGCTCCTCCTCACGACCGACACCGTGGTGACGCTGCGTCGCGCGCGGGCCGGCCGGCTCGCGGCGTAGCTCCACGGCAGCACTCCTGCTGTTCGTGTGTAGCTCTGCGCAGCCGTGCGCGTGACGCATACCCTCGCAGCACGGTCAGATCGACGCGGGCGGGACCGTGATGGCGTTCAGCGGGGGACCGAACGTCGCGCGGGGGTCAACCGGTCCCCCACGAAACGCGCTCGGCTTCAGACGGGGGACCGAACGCCGCGCAGGGGTCAGCCGATCCCCCACCGCAAGCACGGCTTCTGGTGGGGGTTCGAACGTGGGGTCCGCAGATCGGCGCCGCGCGGGGGACGACAGCCGACGGGGCCACACACCGAGACCATCACGCGGCGCGAGTGACACAGGCGGTCGCGGACCGGTGTTTCTCGCCTCCGGACGGAGGGGCATGCGTGCCGCGCATGGCCAGGTGGCAGAGAAAACCTCCGACCTGCAGATACTCAAGCCATGCGCGCGACGCATAGCTCCCGAGATCGACACACGGCCCCACCCCGGCGAGCGCCCGCGAACTGCCGCCCGGGTCAGCCGGCGGAGTAGACCAGGGCCGTCGCCATGGCGGCGACGCCCTCGCCGCGGCCGGTGAGGCCCAGGCCGTCGGTGGTGGTGGCGGAGACGGAGACCGGGGCGCCGAGCAGCCCGCTCAGCACCTCCTGGGCCTCGTCCCGCCGCGGCCCGACCTTGGGCCGGTTGCCGATCAGCTGCACCGCGGCATTGCCGACGGCGAAGCCGGCGTCGGTCAGGAGCGACCGCACGTGCGTGAGCATCTCCGCGCCCGTGATGCCGACGTTGTCGGAGCGCCCGACGCCGAAGACGGTGCCCAGGTCGCCGAGGCCGCCGGCGGAGAGCAGCGCGTCGCACAGGGCGTGCACGGCGACGTCGCCGTCGGAGTGGCCGGAGCAGCCGTCACCGTCGAAGAGGAGGCCGAGCATCCAGCACTCGCGGCCCGGCTCGAAGGGATGGACGTCGGTGCCGATGCCGACGCGGGGAATCATCATCTCTGCTCCTGCGCAAGGACTTCCGCGACCCGCAGGTCGAAGGCGGTGGTGATCTTCAGGGCGAGGGGGTCGCCGGGAACGGTGACGACGGTGCCGCCCGCGCGCTCGACGAGGCCCGCATCGTCGGTGGCGAGCTCGCCGGGCGCGGCGTCGTAGGCCGCGCGCAGCGCCGCGGCGGTGAAACCCTGGGGCGTCTGCACGGCCCGCAGGTCGGCCCGGTCGACGGTGGCCTCGACGGCACCGTCGGGCCCGACGCGCTTGATGGTGTCGGCGACCGGGAGCACGGGGATGACCGCGGAGGCTCCGGCGCGCAGCGCGGCGACCACCCGCTCGATCATCGGGGCGGGCGTCAGGGGCCGCGCGGCGTCGTGCACGAGCACCAGCTCGGCGTCGCCCGCGGCGGCGAGGCCGGCGCGGACGGAGTCGGTGCGTTCCGCCCCGCCCACGACGATGCGCGCCCGCGGCACCAGGTCCCGCGCCCGCTCGATCATGTCCGGCGGCACCATGACGACGACCTCGTCGACGACGCCGGACGCCAAAAGACCGTCCACTGCCCTTGCGAGCAGCGAACGGCCTTTCAGAGTCACGAAGGCCTTGGGGACGTTCAGCCCCAGGCGCGTCCCCTGCCCAGCGGCGGGGACCAGCGCGACGACGGTCAGGAGGCCGCCGCCAGCGCCTCGTCCAGGCGGGACTCGGCGTTGCCGTCGTCCGTCGCCTCGGCGAGCGCGAGCTCACCCACGAGGATCTGGCGGGCCTTCGTCAGCATGCGCTTCTCGCCGGCCGAGAGGCCGCGATCCTGCTCCCGACGCCACAGGTCGCGAACGACCTCGGCCACCTTGTTCACATCGCCCGACGCGAGCTTCTCGAGGTTCGCCTTGTACCGGCGCGACCAGTTCGTGGGCTCCTCGGTGTGCGGCGCGCGCAGCACCTGGAAGACCTTGTCCAGGCCCTCCTGGCCGACCACGTCACGAACGCCGACGACCTCGGCGTTCTCAGCGGGAACCTTGACCGTCAGATCACCCTGTGCGACCTTGAGCACGAGGTACTCGCGCTCACGTCCACCGATGGTCTTGATCTCGATAGCTTCGATCAGTGCGGCACCGTGATGGGGGTAGACAACGGTGTCTCCGACCTTGAAAATCATCTGATCCTTGCCCCTTTCGATATGACCAGGATAACACGGGGCGAATTCGGGCTGCGAGGCAACGTCGCAGGTCAGGACTCCTCCCGGGCTTGACAAACGAAGCCGCGGATGTTCTCCGCAGGTTCCGGCAACCGGCGGCGCACACGACGGCGCGTAGTACTTACGCCGTAGATGCCGCCCGGCGGCACGGGCCGACCCGCCTTCTACTACGCTGCGTGGTGACATACTCAGCACCGTCCGCACGCGGGTGTCGCCGCGCACGGGGAGGAAACTGGAGGAACCGTGTCCGCACGCACCGTCTCGACCCGCCGCACCGCCACCACCGTCGCGGGCGCCCTGCTCGCCGCCGGCGCCCTGCTCTCGGTGTCCGCCTGCGGCGCGGGCCAGATCTCGCAGACCGCGAACCAGGTGGCCGCGATCAACGGCGCCAACCAGACCTTCGTGGACCAGAAGATCGCCCTCAGCGACGTGCACGTCCTGTTCCCGGTGTCGGGCAGCCAGGGCAAGCTCGCCTTCGTGCTCACCAACCTGAACCCGCACCAGGCCGACAAGCTCAAGGGCATCTCGGACGAGAAGGGCCGCTTCGCCACCATCAGCGGTGACACCACCCTCGCCGCCAGCGGCTCGCTGTACGGCACCGCCCCCGCGGGCAGCGACACCAAGGCCGCCGGCATCACCCGCCTCACGGTCTCCGTCCCCGTCGACGCGAACTGGCGCCCCGGCCTGACCAACAAGCTCTGGTTCCACCTCGAGAAGGCGGGCTCGCTGCCGATCGACGTCCCGATCGACGCCGGCGCCGCCCCCGCCTCCGCCGCGGGCATCACCCCCACCGAGGGTGGCGAGCACGGTGCGGGCGAGGGCACCGGCGGCCACTAGGCCCCTCGGTACTTCATGGCACGAGCCAAGGTGCAGTACACCTGCACCGAGTGCGGCCACACCGTGGCCAAGTGGGTCGGCCGCTGCCCGTCGTGCGGCGCCTGGTCCACGATGGAGGAGGGCGCGCCCGCCCGCGCCGCGGGCTCCGGCCCGGCGGCCAATGTCGGGTTGACGCTCCCGAAGACCCCCGCGGTCCCGATCACGAGGATCGACCCCAACTCGACGCGCGCACTGCCCGTCGGCATCGGCGAGCTCGACCGCGTGCTCGGCGGCGGCATCGTCCCCGGCTCTGTGATCCTGCTCGCCGGTGAGCCCGGCGTCGGCAAGTCGACGCTGCTGCTCGAGGTGGTGCACCGCTGGGCCACGACGGGCCGCGGGAAGTCCCTGTACGTCACGGGCGAGGAGTCCGCGGGCCAGGTGCGGCTGCGCGCCGAGCGCACCGGCGCCCTCTCCGATCAGCTGTATCTCGCCGCGGAATCCGACCTCGGCACGGTGCTGGGCCACGTCGAGCAGATCTCCCCGACGCTCATGGTGGTCGACTCGGTGCAGACCCTCTCGGCGTCCGGCGTCGACGGGGTGCACGGCGGCGTCACCCAGGTCCGCGCGATCACGACGACGCTCACGTCGCTGGCGAAGGCCTCCGGCATCGCGGTGATCCTCGTCGGCCACGTCACCAAGGACGGCGCCGTCGCCGGCCCCCGGTCGCTGGAGCACCTCGTGGACGTGGTGCTCAGCTTCGAGGGCGACAAGCACTCCACGCTGCGCATGGTGCGCGGCATCAAGAACCGCTTCGGCGCCTCCGACGAGGTGGGCTGCTTCGAGCAGCGCGAGTCCGGCATCGTCGAGGTCACGGACCCGTCGGGCCTGTTCCTGCACCACCGCGACCAGGCGGCCGCCGGGACCGCGGTCACCGTCGGCCTCGACGGCAAACGGCCCATGCTGGGCGAGCTCCAGGCGCTCGTGACGCCGACTCCCCTGCCCTCGCCGCGGCGGGCGGTCTCGGGCCTGGACTCGGCCCGGGTGGCGATGATCCTGGCCGTGCTGACCAAGCACGGCGGCATCGACAACCTGCCGCAGAAGGACGTCTACGCGGCGACGGTCGGCGGCATGAAGATCACCGAGCCGGCGGCCGACCTGGCGCTGGCGCTGGCCGTCGCGTCCGGCGCGGTGGAGAAGGCGCTGCGCCCGAACACCGTCGTGCTGGGCGAGGTGGGCCTGGCCGGTGAGGTGCGGCGCGTGACCGGCCTGGAGCGGCGCCTCGCGGAGGCCGCCCGCCTCGGCTTCACCCACGCCATCGTGCCGCCCTCGCCCGACGGGCAGAAGCTCAAGGTCGACGGCATCCACATCGGCGAGGCGGCGACGCTGGCCGACGCCCTCCGTCTGGGCTCCCTCGCGCCCAGCGGCAAGAAGGAGCGCTAACCTACCGCTATGAACCTCGAAGCCGCGTTCGTCGGGAACGCGCCGCTGCGCGACACCGTGCGCCGGGTGGCCCCGGGCACGCCGCTGCGCGACGGGATCGAGCGGATCCTCCGCGGCCGCACGGGCGCGCTCATCGTGCTGGGGTACGACGACGCCGTCGAGGGCATCTGCGACGGCGGCTTCCACCTGGACGTCGAGTTCGCGCCCACCCGGCTGCGGGAGCTGGCGAAGATGGACGGCGCGGTGGTGCTCTCCACCGACGGCGCGCGGATCGTGCGGGCGAACGTGCAGCTCGTGCCGGATCCCGCGATCCCCACGCAGGAGTCGGGCACGCGGCACCGTTCCGCCGAGCGGGCCGCGATCCAGACCGGCTATCCCGTGATCTCGGTGAGCGCGTCGATGTCGATCGTGCACGCCTACGTCGGCGGGGTGCGGCACCTCGTCGACGACGCGGCGCCCATCCTCTCCCGCGCCAACCTCGCCATCGCGACGCTGGAGCGGTACGCCCACCGCCTCGACGAGGTGCTCGCCCAGCTCTCCCGCGCGGAGATCGAGGACGTGGTGACGGTCCACGAGGTCGCGCTCGTCGTGCAGCGGCTGGAGCTGGTGCGGCGCTTGGCTGTCGAGATCGAGCAGCACGTGCTGGAGCTGGGCACCTCGGGCCGGCAGATCGCGCTGCAGCTGGAAGACCTGTTGGGCGAGTCCATCTCGCTGCGCGAGCCCGTACTGCGCGACTACCTCGGCGACGACGACACCGTGGACGCCGCCGTCGCCCGCATCGACGCGCTCAGCGACGCCGATCTGCTCGCCGCCACCACCATCGCTGCGGCCCTGGGCTTCTCGGGGACGGTGGAGGCGCAGGACGAGCCGGTCTCGCCGCGCGGCCACCGCCTACTCGGCTCCATCCCGCGGCTGCGCGCCGCGCAGGTGGAGGCGCTGGTCGGGACGTTCGGCACGCTGCAGACGCTGCTCGCCGCCTCGGCCGCGGACCTGCAGGCGGTGCCCGGTATCGGGTCCGACGGTGCGCGGCAGGCCCGCGAGGGCCTCTCCCGCCTCGCCGAGGCCTCGGTCGAGCGCTTCTGAGCCGCGGTGCCGGCTGAACCGCTACGGGTTCCGGGCGGTCAGTTGCCCGTGCCCGTCCCGGCGTCCGCGCCGGCCTCCGGCGTGGGAGCCGCCCGGACGATGTTGAAGGTCACCGGCGCGCTGCGCTTGGCGCCGAGCTGCGCGACCACCTGGTAGGCGCCGGGCGCGACGGGGACGCGCTGGGCCTGGCAGCCGGGCGCGGAGGTGGTGCCGGCCCACTGCAGCTTGTAGCGCAGCTGCTGGCCGGGCTGCAGCACCTCGTTCTTGATGCCGGGCTGGAAGGTGCAGTCGAAGTTGGTCCACAGCTGCTTGCTGCCGTCGAGGGTGAGCACGATCAGCTGCTGCTGGCCGGAGCCGATGTCGCGCGAGCAGGCCACCGGGCCGGCGTTGGTCACGGTCGCCTCGAAGGTCGGCTGCTCGCCGAGCGCGTACGTCGGCTTGTCGGCGCCGACGACGACGGAGATGTTGGCGTCGGGGCAGGGGCCGCCGGCGACGACCGCGCCGGGCGTCGGGACTCCGCCGCCGGAGGAACTGGCGGAGGCCGAAGCGGAACCCGAAGCCGGTGCGCCGGACTGGGGCGCACCCGAGCCGCCGGCCCCGCCCGTGCCGCCGCCGTTGTTGTTCCCGGCGGAGGGGTCGGCACCGTCGGGCGCCTGCGACGGTGGCAGGTCGGACGTGGTGACCGGCGTCGACGAGGTCGCCGCCGCGTTCTGCGACGAGTCCTTGCCGCCACCGACGAAGACGATCAGGAGTACCACCACGAGCACGGCGAACAGCGCCAAGACGGCGGCCAGCACGCGGCGGCGCCAGTAGATCTCGGGCGGCAGGGGTCCGTGGGGTTCAAGCACGTCTCAACCGTAACGTTTCCCCGAGCTCACGCCGCTGACCTGCGGCGGCGTGTCACGAATCGGTACGGATCACTCCGGCCGGACGGCCTGGAACGGCGACGTGGCCGCCTCGCCGATGTCGCCGACGGAGCCGCGCAGGTGCACCTTGCCCTCGGCGAGCTCGTAGGTGAGGCCGACGATCGCGACCCGGCCCTCCTCGACGCCCTTGGCGATGATCCGCGAGCGCTCGATCAGCAGCCAGCTGGTCTCCATGACGTGCTGCGCGGTGATGTCGTTGACGTCCGAGAGGCCCTCGCGGCGGCCGGCGAGCACCGACGGGGTCAGCCGCTCGACGATGTCGCGGATGTAGCCGGGGGGCATGGTGCCGGTGTCGATCGAGTTCACGGTGGCCGCGACGGCGCCGCAGCTGTCGTGCCCGAGGATCGCGATGAGCGGCACCTTGAGCACCTCGATGGCGTACTCGATGGAGCCGAGCACGGCGGCGTCGATGATGTGGCCGGCGGTGCGCACGACGAACATGTCGCCGAGGCCCTGGTCGAAGATCACCTCGGCGGCGACGCGGGAGTCGCCGCAGCCGAACAGCACGGCGGTCGGCTGCTGGCCGGCCGTCAGCTCGGCCACGCGGCTGGCGCCCTGATTCGGGTGCGCAGGCGCGCCTTCGACGAAGCGGCGGTTGCCGTCACGGAGGGCGCGCCAGGCGCCGGGAGGAGTCGAGGTGGGCATGGGTCCATAATGCACGTCGTGCATCCTTCGCGAGACACCAGCGGCGATTCTGTCCCGGATTTCACACCGGTGCTCGGATGGTTCGACGCCGCGGAGCGCGACCTCCCGTGGCGCGCGCCCGACGTCGGCGCGTGGGCGATCCTGGTCAGCGAGGTGATGCTGCAGCAGACGCCCGTGGTGCGGGTCGAGCCCGTCTGGCGCGCCTGGATGGAGCGCTGGCCCACGGCGGCCGATCTCGCCGCCGCCACCGGCGCCGACGCCGTGCGCGCCTGGGGCAAGCTCGGCTACCCGCGCCGGGCGATGCGGCTGCACGCGTGCGCGCAGGCCCTCGTCGAGCGGTTCGACGGTGCCGTCCCCGCCGACGTCGACGAGCTGCTGTCGCTGCCCGGTGTGGGCGACTACACCGCCCGCGCGGTGGCCTGCTTCGCCTTCGGCCAGGACGTGCCGGTGGTGGACATCAACGTGCGCCGGGTCCTCGCCCGCGCCGCCGACGGGGACTCCGACGCGGCGGCACCGTCGGCGAAGCGCGACCTCGCAGCGGCGACGGCGGCCCTGGGCACCGTGCCCGCGGACCGCCGGACGCGGCTGTCGGCCGGGCTCATGGAGCTGGGCGCGCTGGTCTGCACGGCGCGGTCGCCGCGCTGCGGCGAGTGCCCGGTCCACGCCGACTGCGCGTGGCTCGCGGCCGGCGCACCGTCGGGCACGGTGGCGCCGCGGAAGGTGCAGAAGTACGAGGGCACCGACCGACAGGCGCGCGGCAGGCTGCTCGACGTGCTCCGCGGGGCCGACGGTGCTGTCCCCCGCGCCGCGCTCGACCTGGCGTGGGAACGGGATCCGGCGCAGCGCGACCGCGCGCTGGACTCTCTGCTGGTGGACGGGCTGATCGAACAGACGAGGGACGGACGCTTCGCGCTCGCCGGCGAGGGGTGACGGATATTTTTATTCACAGCTGTAGGAATCGGTGATAGATTCGGGCCATGAAGCTCTCAGACGGCCCGCTGCGCGTCACCGACCAGGGATTCTTCGGTCCGGACTCGCCCACGTGGAAGGTGTGGGCCTCGCCCACCGCACTCATCGGTTTCCAGCGCTCGGTGGTGCTGGAACACTTCGACCCGAACCTCACCGCCGCGGTCGCGGACTCGGCGGGGATCTACACCGACCCGTTCGGCCGGCTCGACCGGACGCTCGCCTACTTCCTGCTCGTCGCCACGGCGGATTCGAAGACCGCGATCGAGGCCTCCGAGCACCTCATGGACGTGCACCGGAAGGCCACCGGCATCGAGCCGGTCACCGGCAAGCGGTACAGCGCCAACAACCCGGCCTCGCAGCTGTGGATCCACGTGACCGGCTGGCACTCCGTGCTCAAGTGCTACGAGATGTACGGTCCCGGGCCGCTCACCGCCGACGAGGAGGCGCGGTACTGGCGCGACTGCGTCGTCGCCGCGGAGCTGCAGACCTGCGACCCGGCCGACGTGCCCACCACGCGCGACGAGGTGCGGGAGTACTTCGCGCGCGTCCGGCCGACGCTGGCGCTCACCGAGCGAGCCCGACGCGGGATGCACTACCTGCTGCGCCCGCGCGATCGCGGCCTGAAGCTGCGCGCCGGCGGCTCGCTCATCGCGCCCGCCACGATCGCGACCCTGCCGGCCTGGATGCGTGAGATGGGCGGCTTCGACCAGCCCGGCGTCGTCGACGCGGCGTATCCGCTCGCCGTGCGGCTCGCGGTGCGCGCCGCCTCGGCCCAGCACGCCGCGGGCACCGTCCGGCTGGGCGGGCTGGTCGCGCCCATGACGGGCGGGATCCTGCGGCGTCACTTCGCCCAGACCGAGGAGCCGGCGGGCACCGTCACGCCCGGGCAGGCGCGGGAGCGGTACGGCCGTGGGGCACGCGCCGCGACCGCCTCGTAGGCTGGCCGCCATGACCACCTATGTATTGACCGGCGCGAACGGCGGCCTCGGCGAGGTCGTGACGCGCAGTCTCGCCGCCACGGGCGGCCGCGTCGTGATGGCGTGCCGCGACGTCGCGGGCGCCCAGCGCATCGCCGACGGCATCGACGGCGACGTGACCGTCGAGTCCCTGGACCTGGCCGACCTCGACTCCGTGCGGGCGTTCGCCGACCGCACCGCCGAGGTCGACGTGCTCGTCAACAACGCCGGCCTCATGAACATCCCCCTGCGCCGCACGAAGCAGGGCTTCGAGATGCAGTTCGGCGTGAACCACCTCGGGCACTTCGCCCTCACCGGCCTGCTGCTCGACCGGCTGACGGACCGCGTGGTCGCCGTCTCCTCGGTGGCGCACCGGCAGAACTACCGCTGGCGCATGGACGACCCCAACTACGAGAACCGGAAGTACCTGCGCACCGAGGCGTACGGGCAGAGCAAGCTCGCGAACATGATGTTCGCGCGCGAGCTGCAGCGCCGGTTCGAGGCCGCGGGTTCGGCCAAGCGGGCGTACTACGTGCACCCCGGCGTCTCCCCGACGGGCCTGTTCGCCCGCACGGACACCCCACTGGATCTCGTGATGAAGCCGGCCGTGGCGCTGCTGAACAATCCGCCGGAGAAGGCGGCGCAGTCGCTCATCCTGGCCGCGACCGATCGCGACCTCGACCCGCACCCGTGGTGGGGGCCGACGCAGCTCTTCCAGTCCCGCGGCCCGGTGGGCAAGTGCTCCAGCACCGCGGTCTCGAAGGATCAGGCGAAGTGGGCCGAGCTGTGGGCCGTCTCCGAGAAGCTCACGGGCGTCACCTACGCGCTCTGAGGTCCAGCAGGCTCTGGGCGGAGGCGGTCACCGCGTCCTGCCAGGCGCGGGGCCGCCAGCCGAGCTCGTCGCGGGCCCGCGCGCTCGACGCCGAGCGGGTCTGCCCGAGGAGCGGCACCAGGTCGCCGACCTCGGGGTCGAACCGCCCGACGAGGCGAAGCACCACGTCGGGGATCGCGCGGGCCGGCACCCGCTTCGCGCGGTCGCCGAGGCGGGCGCGCAGTTCGCGGGCGATGTCGAGCATGGAGATGACGCCCTCCGTCGCGGCGATGTAGCGACGGTTCGCGGCCGCCTCGGCGGCGGCGGCCCGCAGGTGCAGGTCGACGACGTCGCGCACGTCGACGACGTTCAGCCGCACGTTCGGGACGGCCGGGGGCCGGCCGGACAGCAGGCCGTCGATCAGCCGCAGCGACGAGGTCGCGTCGGCGGAGCGGGCCGGCCCGAAGATGCCGGTCGGACAGACCGTCGTGAGCGACAGGTCGCCGCCCTCGCGTTCCATGAAGTTCCACGCGGCGCGCTCGGCGAGCGCCTTGGACTTCACGTACGCGCTCATCGGCCCGCCGTCGACGTTCGTCCAGTCCGACTCGTCGAAGGGCGTCGCCCGCGACGGGTGGCCGTAGTAGACCGCGCCACACGACGACGTCGCCACCACCCGGGGAACGCCGGAATCCCGTGCGGCCCTGAGCACCCGAAGCACCCCGTCGACCGCTGGGCGGATCACCTGTTCCTCGTCGCGCGTGGCGGTGAGCGGCGAGGCGACGTGGTGCACGACGTCGCACCCGGCGGTCGCCTCGGCCCAGCCGTCGTCGCCGAGCAGGTCCGCCTGCACGACGGTGAGCCGCCCGTCGGCATCCGGGAACCGGGCGAGGACGGCGCCCGCCTTCGCCGCGTCGCGCACCGTCGTGCGTACGGTGTCGCCGCGGTCGAGGAGCGCCGCGATCGTCCATCCCCCGACGAAGCCGGTTCCGCCGGTGACGAGCGCTGTGGCCATGATCCCCCTGCTTTCGTTAGCCGATTGGCTAACCAAAGGTAGCATCGGAGGCGTGAGCACGCGAGCGGAGCAGGCGGAGCGGACCCGGGCGACGATCCTGGCGGCGGCCGAGGCGCTGATCGCCGAGCGAGGCTTCGACCGCACCTCCCTGCAGCAGGTCGCGGACCGCGCCGGCGTCACGAAGGCGAACGTCTACTACTACTTCCGCACGAAGGAGGCCCTGCTCGGGGGCGTCGTCGCGCCGCACGCGCAGGCGCTGCGCGCACTCGTGGACGACGCCGCAGCACTCCCCGACCCCGCCGCGCGCCGCAGCGCGCTCATCGCGGGCTACGTCGAGCAGTCGATCCGCGCCTTCCGGCGCATCGGCACCGTCGGCATCGGAGGCGATCCCGCGCTCCGGCGCGCGATGTCGACCACCGCAGACCTCGACGCCATCGCCGTGGACGCGCTCCCGTTACTCCTCGGGCCGGACCCCGCGCCGCGCCGGCTCGCCGGCTGGCTGCAGCTCAGCGATCTCGGCCCCGCACTGCGCGGGCTCGGCCACCTCCCGGACCCGGAGTTGCAGGACGCGCTCGTCGACCTCTGTGAGCGCGCCCTCGCGGCGTGATCATCCGGAATGCGAGCGAGCCGGTGACTGTTGAACCTTCCATGCGCGTGGACGTCTGGACCGATATCAACTGCCCCTTCTGCTACATCGGGAAGGCCCGTTTCGAGGAGGCGCTCGCGGAGTTCCCGCAGCGCGATCAGGTCGAGGTGATCCACCGCTCCTACGAGCTGGACCCGACCGCCGGCGATTCCGAGCCCGTCATCCCGCGGATCGCGGCCAAGTACGGGATCAGCGAGGCGCAGGCGGCCGCGAACGAGCGCGGGCTCGGCGCGCAGGCGCAGCAGCTGGGCCTGCCCTACCAGGTCGACGGCCGTGACAGCGGCAACAGCTTCGACATGCACCGCCTGCTCCACTGGGCCCTCGAGCTCGGCCGGCAGGAGGCGCTCCTCGACGCGCTCTACGCGGCCAACTTCGCCGAGCCCACGCCCGCCTTCGGCAGCCGCGACCGCCTCGTCGCCATCGCCGAGTCCGCGGGGTTCGACGGTGCCGCCGCCCGCGCGGTGCTCGACGATCCGACCGCCTACGCGGACGCCGTCCGCGCCGACGAGGAGACCGCCCGGCGGATCGGCATCGGCGGCGTCCCGTTCTTCGTCTTCGACGGCAAGTACGCCGTCTCCGGCGCCCAGCCGCCCGAGGTCTTCACCGAGGCGCTGACGAAGGCCCGCGGTGAGGAGCCGCTCACCGTCATCGGCGGCGACGACGCCGAGGCGTGCGGTCCCGACGGCTGCGAGCTGCCGCCGCGCGACTGAGACCGCGCCCGAGACCCGGGCCTAGGGCGCGGTGAGCCGTCGCACCGCGGCGGCGAGGGCATCGTCGTCGAGCATGACCTCGACAGCCTCGCTGCCCCCGGTGAGGATGTCGCCGTGAACGAGCGCGAGCACCTCGAGGAGCAGCGTCGGCGCGGGCGTCGCCGCGGTGACCGTGCCCGCGTCCTGTGCGGCCCGGAGGGCGGCGATCTTCTTCGCGTTCGAGTCGGACGTGAACTCCAGCTCCAGCAGCTCCCCCGGGCACTCCAGGGTGTGCCAAAGCACGAGCCGCATCAGCTCGGGGTGCGCACGGTTGAAGCCGCGCAGCCGCACGGCGTAGCCGGGCAGGTCCTCGGCGGTGAAGGGCACCGTCTCCAGCAGTTCCGCGACGCGGCCCTCGATGACGGCGTCGAAGAGCTGTCGCTTGTTGCCGAAGTAGGCGTAGATCAGCTGCTTGTTGGCCTCGGCCGCGGCGGCGATCCGGTCGACGCGCGCGCCGGCGAGCCCGTGCTCGGCGAACTCGACGATCGCGGCGTCGAGCAGCCGGGCGCGGGTCGCGGCGGCGTCGCGCTGTTGCTTAGGCGCGGGCGGCATCGCGCGGCAGGTCGGTTCCGGTCACCTCGGCAGCGTACTTCCACAGCTTCGCGGCGACGTCGGCGTCCCGCATCCGCGCGTTCTTCTTGGTCACGCCTGGCGCGCCGACGAGGCCGAATCGCCCTTGGGGGCCGTAGTACTCGCCGTTCCGGGCGTGCGGATCACTCGCGGCGAGCAGCAGCGGCTCGGCGCCCTGCTCGGGCTGCTGCGAGGGCAGGAAGCGGCCGGCGAAGCGGGTGACCACGGACTCGCGCTCACTGCCCGCACCGAGGCTCGCGCCCGCGGTCTGCAGGTTGGTCTGGGTGTAGCCGGGGTGCGCGGCGTCGCTGAGCAGGCCCCAGCCGCGGCGCTCGCTCTCGGCGGCGAGGTGGTTCGCCATGAGCAGGTCGGCGAGCTTCGACTGGCCGTAGGCGCGCGTCGGCGAATACTTCCGCAGCGACTGCGGATCGTCGAAGTCGATGCGGCCGAAGTTGGCGACGCCGGAGCTCATCGTCGTGACGCGCGGCGCCGCGGACTGCAACAGCACGGGCAGCAGAAGGTTGGTGAGCGCGAACGGCCCGAGGAAGTTCGAGCCGAACTGCAGCTCGAAGCCGTCGGCGGTCTCGAAGCGCTCGGGCGGGGTCATCACACCCGCGTTGTTGACGAGGACGTCGACCGCCACGCCGTCGGCGACGATGCCGTCGGCGAAGGCCCGCACGGACGCCAGGTCCGCGAGGTCGAGGCGCCGGACCGCGAGGTCGGCGCCGGGCACCTGCGCGAGGATCTCCTGCCGCGCGGCCTCCCCCTTCTCCGGCGTGCGGACCGCCATGATCACCGTCGCGCCCGCCGCGGCGAGCCGTTTTGCCGCCTCCTTGCCGGTTCCGCTGTTCGACCCGGTGACCACGAAGGTCTGTCCCGCCTGATCGCTGACCTGGTACATCTCGTTCTCCTTCGATTCAACTAACTGGTTAGTTGAAAGAGTAGAGCCGATCCGAGCAACTGTCAACCAACTAGTTAGTTAGAGCGCTCTGGCTGGCAGCGCGGGCACCACCAGATCGCCCGCTCCGCCTCGCCCGGGCCGCCGAGGGAGCCCGCGACGATCGCCGTCCCGCAGCGCAGACAGGGGCGCCGCGCGCGGTCGTAGACGAAGGCGCGCATGCCGTTCCGGTCGACGCCCGTCGTCACCCGACGCGTGCGCCCGAGGTTGGCCCGCAGCAGGCACGCGGCACCGTCGGCCCAGGCGAGCGGGTCGCCGCACTCCCCGACCGGCGTCGCCGGATGCGCGCCGCGCAGGAAGCAGAGCTCGTTGCGGTAGACGTTGCCCACCCCGGCGAGGACGGTCTGGTCCAGCAGCGCGAGCCCGACGGGGCGCTCCGGCTCGGCCGCGAGGTTCGCCGCGGCGCGGCCGGCGTCCCAGTCGGGGCCGAGCGGATCGGGCCCGAGGCGGGCGAGGGCACCGTCGGCCTCGGCGGGCGTGAGGATCTCGAGGATCCCCAGGGAGAACCCGACCACCTGCGCCCCGTCGACGGCGAGCACCGCGCGGGCGGTGTGCGCGGGCCGGCGCCAGCGCTCGCCGGGGCGGTACACGTGCCACTCGCCCTCCATCTTGAGATGGCTGTGGACCACGGCGCCCCCGGCCGCGATCAGCAGGTGCTTGCCGCGCGCGGTCACGGCGCCCACCTCCCGCCCCGTCAGGTCGACGGCGGCGTACCGCGGCACCCGGATGTCGCAGGCGGTGAGCATCTTTCCCTCCAGCACCGGGCGCAGCCGCGCGGCCAGGTTGTGGACGGTGTCGCCCTCGGGCACCGGTCAGTCCAGCCCGGAGAGGAACGCCTCGACGGCGCCGCGGTACACGCCGGGGGCGTCGTCGTGGACGAGGTGGCCGGCACCGTCGACCTTGAGGTAGCGCAGGTCGGGTCCCGTGTAGGAGCGGACCATGCGCTCCCCCACCCCGGGCGGCACGACGGTGAACTCGGCCTCGACGAGCAGGGTGGGCGCCTGCACGGCGCGCCACTGCGGCCAGTGGTCGCGCGGGCCCCAGTGGTCGGCGATGGCGCGGAAGACATCGAGCTCGCCGTGCAGCGCACCGTCGTCGAAGGCCTCGTAGAAGTAGCGCCCGGCGACCGGCCCGAACAGCGCCTCGCACTCGGCCTGCGAGGCGAAGCGGTCGGGCCAGCTGGCGAACCACGGCGCCCAGGTGTCGGTGGACTGGCCAGTGAACTCGGGCGACATGTCCTCGACGACGAGCGCGCGCACGAGCTCTGGATACGCGGCGGCGGTGCACCAGGCGTGGAGGCCGCCCATGGAGTGCCCGATCAGCGTCGCCGGGCCCTGGTCCAGGCAGGTGAGGATCTCAGCGACGTCGGCGACGAAGCGCTCGGTGCTGATGTCGTCCGGCGGCACGGGAAAGCCGGGGCCGCGGTGGAATTCGGCGTCGAAGGTGAAAACGCGGCCGTAGCGGCGCAGCCACGGGATCTGCCGGCGCCAGGTGCGGCCGCGGCCCATGAGGCCGTGCAGCAGCACGATCGGTCCGGCTCCTTCGCGGCCACCCCAATCTCTCAGGCCCACACACTCATCCACGCGGCCCAACCTACCGGGTCGGGCGACGGTATCGTCGGGTCATGTCGGTAGTGAAGATCAACGCCATCCACATCCCCGAGGGCGCGGGCCCCGAGCTCGAGAAGCGGTTCGCCCAGCGCGCGCACGCGGTCGAGAACTCGCCCGGCTTCCTCGGCTTCCAGTTGCTGCGCCCGGTGAAGGGCGACGACCGCTACTTCGTGGTCACGCAGTGGGAGTCCGAGGAGGCCTTCGCCGCCTGGCGCGACGGCCCGGCCCGCGAGGCCCACGCCGGCGAGCGCAACCCCGGCGGCGGCGAGGGCCGCAAGCCCGTCGCCTCGGGCGCCGACCTGCTCGAGTTCGAGGTCGTCCTCGACGTGCAGGGCAAGGCCGGGCAGTAACCGCACGGGATACGCACGAGATCGCGTCGCGGCGCCGGAACCTCCCGGCGCCGCCGCGGTTCGTGTGCCAGGACCTGGCCGCGCCGGTTCCGCGCACCGTCCGGCACTGGCTGCGCCTGACGGGCGATGAGGTCGCCCCGACGGTGCTGTCCTCCGACGGCGAGACGCGCGTCGAGTGGTCCTCGCTGTGGCCCGACCGCCCGGACCTGCGCGTCGTCTTCACCCTCGAACCCCGCGACGGCGGCTCCGACGTGCAGTGGGTCCTGTACGCCGCCGCTCCGCTCCCCGAGGCGGAGTACACGCGCCACGTCGCCCGACGGATCAGCACCCTCGTCTTCGCCGACCTCCGGTACGCCTACGGCCAGTAGGGCTGGCCGTGGGTCGCTCCGCGGAGCCATGCGTCCGACGCATATCCCGGCACCACGGTTGTCCGCGCCCAGCGGAACCTCAGTGGCGTCCGGCGGGGGACCGAACGCCGCGCAGGGGTCAACCGCTCCCCCACCGCGAGCACGACTTCCCGTGGGGGTTCGAACGTAGGGCGCGCGGATCGGCGTCGCGCGGGGGACGACCCGCGGCCTCGCGCCATTCGGCGGCGGTTATGCGTGCCACGCATGGCCATGCGCGGCGAAACCAGCCCTGACGTGCAGTTATTCGAGACATGCGCGTGACGCATGGCTTCTCACGGCAACACGCGCCCCCACACCGGCAGCCGGCCCCTGAGCGTCAGAGCCAGGCGCCGGAGTCCCAGGTGAGGAACGACTCCAGGCTGGCCGCGGGGTGCTGCTGCGGGTGGTTCGTGGAGAGGTACGCGCCGCGGTAGAAGAGGAGCGGCTTCGCGTCGTCGACGTCGCCGAGGTGATGCACCCGGCCGATGGCGATGTGGTGGTCTCCCCCGTCGAGCACGTTCTCCAGCGTGCAGTCCATCCACGTCAGCGAGCCGTCGATCGTCGGGTTGCCGAGCGGGGAGGGCGTCCACCGCAGGCCCTCGAACTTGTCGTCCACCGACCGCCCGAACGCGGCGCTCACGGACTCCTGCTCCTGCCCCAGCACCGAGACCGCGAACTTCCCCGACGCCTCGATGTGCTTCCACGTCCGCGAGGTCTTCATCGGGCAGAACAGCACCAGCGGCGGATCCAGCGACAACGCGGCGAACGACTGGCACGCGAAGCCGACCGGCTTCTCCTCGGCGTCGGACGTCGCGATGATCGTGACGCCGGTGCAGAACTGCCCCATCACATGTCGGAACGTGCGCTGGTCGAATCCGGCCTCGGTCATGCTGCCAACCTACTCCCGCCGTTTCCGACGGTGCGCGCCACACCACCGCCCGGCACGCCCCACGGCCGGGTCCACCGAGCCTGCGCACGGCGGACGCCGAGCGCCACCGATCCACTCGGCGTGATCCTTACCCGCGGCGGCCCAGGACGATCGCCCGCGCGACCGGGGTGAGTTCCTCGTCGGGCCGGTCCAGGTCGGCGGGCGCCCCGAGCAGTGCGGGCTGCGCGAGGAACCGGGCGCCGCGTCCCGGACCGGGCAGCAGGGCCTGCGCGGCGTGCACGAGGAAGGGGTGGCAGAGGTAGACGTCGCCGGCGGCGCCCGTCGCCCCCGCCTCCGGCAACCCCTCGGTCGCGGCGAACTCAGGGATGAGCGCGCCCATCTCCGCCCCTCCTCCCCGTAGGGCTCCAGCATCTTCGCCATCGCCCGGTGCGAGCCCACGCGCAGCCTCGTCGGGGCGTCGTCGTCGCCGATGTCGGAGAACAGGTACAGCATGAGCAGCGCGCGGCCCTTGCTGCGCACGTTGACCCGCCAGTGCAGGAAGGCCTCCGGCTGCTCTCCGGGGAAGCTGGCGTCCACGTGCCAGCCGTCGTCGCCGGGGCCGTCCTCGCACGGGAAGCGCACCGGGAAGGTTCCGATCGAGACGCGCGGCGCCCATTTTCCGGCCCCGGCCAGACGGTCCGCCGCCTCCGCCACGAGCGGCGACGCCGCGGCCTCGCGGAAGGGCTCCTCGCCGTGCTCGCCCAGCCTGATCACGGGCCGGTCCCAGGTCGACGGGTCGTCCCTTTCGATACCCGACGATGACATCTCGGCCCACAGGACGTCCCGGGCGGCGGCCGCCGTCGCGGCGCTGAACGCCCCGCGGATCGGGACGTATCCGTCGCGGACGAAGTCCTCCACCTGCTCGTCGCTCAGCACCCACCGAGCGTGGCACCCCTCCGCGCCGAACACCAGCGATTACCGGGTGGGCGGCGGCTCCGACCCGTCGGGCGCGGGACGGACCTCGCACAGAACGACCCCGACGAGCGCCGCCACCATCGCGACGGCCGCCGCCCGGTCGTGGATCACCGGGACGGGGACCGCGCTCGCGGCGATCCCCGCGATCAGCGGGATGGCCGCGCTGCGCAGCGCGCGGCCGGGCGGGTCCGTGCCGAGACACCAGATCAGGGTCGCGAGGGCCATGAGGCACGACATCCCGATCCCCACGGCTGCATCACGCCACCCCCAGTGCCAGCCCGTACCTGCGTGGTGCGGCCCGATCGTCACCGCCAGCAGGATGACGAGCAGGATCAGCGCGAGGCCCGCCGCGTAGCAGATCGCGAGCGTCGGCAGCCGCGACGGTCGGCGGCAGTGCAGGACCGTGGCGGCGACGAACAGGACCACACCCACGAGGAACAGGGACCCACCGAGGTCGTCCTCGTCGACGACGATCCCCATGGTGGCGAGCCCGGTCAGCGAGGCGAGCACCAGCAGCACTCTGGAGGTCCACCGACGCACAACCCACCCCATCGCG